>NZ_JBEUKJ010000003.1:0-494782 GCF_043357055.1 Salmonella sp. SJTUF15570
ATGGGCGTCGGCGCGATGACCGACTTCGGCCCGCTGCTGGCCAACCCGCGCACCCTGCTGCTCGGCGCGGCGGCGCAGTTCGGTATCTTCGCCACGGTGCTGGGGGCGCTGACGCTGAACTACTTCGGCCTTATCAGCTTCACCCTGCCGCAGGCGGCGGCCATCGGCATTATCGGCGGCGCGGACGGTCCGACGGCCATTTACCTGTCGGGCAAACTGGCGCCGGAGCTGCTGGGGGCCATTGCGGTGGCGGCGTACTCGTATATGGCGCTGGTGCCGTTAATCCAGCCGCCGATTATGCGCGCGCTGACCACGGAGACGGAGCGCAAAATCCGCATGGTGCAGCTGCGCACGGTGAGTAAGCGGGAGAAGATTCTGTTCCCAGTGGTGCTGTTACTGCTGGTGGCGCTGCTGCTGCCGGACGCCGCGCCGCTGCTGGGGATGTTCTGCTTTGGCAATCTGATGCGTGAAAGCGGCGTGGTGGAGCGTCTGAGCGACACGGTACAGAACGGGCTGATTAATATCGTCACCATTTTCCTCGGGCTGTCGGTGGGCGCGAAGCTGGTGGCGGATAAGTTCCTGCAGCCGCAGACGCTGGGCATTCTGCTGCTGGGTGTGATTGCCTTTGGTATCGGGACGGCGGCCGGGGTGCTGATGGCGAAGCTGATGAACCTGTGCAGTAAGAACAAAATCAACCCGCTTATCGGTTCGGCGGGGGTGTCGGCGGTGCCGATGGCAGCCCGCGTATCGAACAAAGTGGGGCTGGCATCAGACGCGCAGAACTTCCTGCTGATGCACGCGATGGGGCCGAACGTGGCGGGGGTTATCGGTTCGGCGATTGCCGCCGGGGTGATGCTGAAATACGTGCTGGCGATGTAATAGTGGATGGGATACGCATGTCGTATCCCATTTTCATCCAAATTTTTTCTGAAAGAAAAGTAAGTATGAACTGGTTCAGGTTCCGGTGATGCCGAATGCAAGAAAATACCGTAATTAAATATCTAAATACCAATATGTTTATACGGGAAATTACACGCTGGTTTGCCAGACGCTCGTTTCAAAACCGGATATTTCTACTGATCCTGTTTACATCCACCATCGTGATGCTGGCAATCACCTGGTATCTGACCGATATCACGAAAGAGCGCCTGCATTATCAGGTGGGCCAACGTGCGCTTATTCAGGCAATGCAAATATCCGCTATGCCAGAATTAGTTGAAGCCGTAGAGGCGCATGATTTGTCACGCATCAAAGCGCTGATTGACCCAATGCGCTCGTTTTCGGACGCGACTTACATTACCGTTGGCAACGAAAAAGGTCAGCGACTGTATCACGTCAACCCGGATGAGATCGGCAAATATATGGAGGGCGGTGATAGCGACGACGCTCTGTATAACGCTAAAAGCTACGTATCGGTGCGCAAAGGTTCATTAGGCTCTTCCTTACGTGGTAAATCCCCGATTCAGGACAGTACCGGTAAAGTCATCGGTATTGTTTCCGTCGGCTATACTCTGGAACAGTTGGAGAGCTGGCTTAACTTACAAATCAGCTCGTTGCTGTTCCCGATGGCGTTACTGCTGCTGGTACTGTTGTACTGCGCCCGCCGCTTCTCGCTGCATATTAAAAAGCAGATGCTTAACATGGAGCCGCAGCAGCTTTCACAACTATTAATTCAGCAAAGCGTGTTGTTTGAGTCGGTATTTGAAGGGTTGATCGCCATTGACTCCCATCACCGTATTACCGCTATTAACCAAACGGCTCGCCGCTTACTGAATCTGAGCCAACCGGAGTCTGAACTCATTGGCTATGCAATCCACCATGTCGTGTTGCCGGAGGCCTTCTTTTACGATGCGCCGCAAAAAAACAAAAAAGATGAGATCGTCACCTTTAACCAAATGAAAGTCATCGCCAGTCGCATGGCGGTCATTATTGACAACCAGCCTCAGGGCTGGGTTATTAGCTTTCGCAACAAAGACGATATCAATACACTCAGCCTGCAGTTAAGTCAGGTGCGGCAATACGCCGATAACCTGCGCGCCGTGCAGCATGAGCATCGCAACCTTATTTCCACCATTGCCGGACTGCTGTTCCTGAAGCGCTACGATAATGCGCTGGCGCTGATTCAGCAGCAGTCGGAAAGCCACCAGAAAGTACTCGATTTTATTTCCCATAATTTCCGCGACCACCACCTTGCGGGGCTATTAATCGGTAAATATTATCGGGCAAAAGAGCTGGGGCTGGAGCTGATTTTCGATCCTTCAAGCTTTGTTGAACACCTGCCGTCATCGCTCTCGCATAATGAATGGATTTCGATTGTTGGCAATTTATTGGACAACGCCTATAACGCCACCCTGCTCAATAGCGAAGGCTCGCGACAGATTGAGTGCCTGATCAATAGCGAAGGTAATGAAGTCATTATTGAAGTTGCCGATCAGGGATGTGGTATTGACGAAAATATCCGCCAGCATATTTTCGAGCGTGGAGTGACCACCCACAACAACGGCGATCACGGAATTGGATTATGGTTGGTGCACAGCTACGTCAAGCAGGCCAATGGCGACATTATCGTCGATAACAATAATCCTTTTGGCACCATTTTTACCCTCTATATCCCTTTTACCAGAGAAGAATAACATGGATAGCATTACGACACTCATCGTTGAAGACGAACCGATGCTAGCGGAAATCCTGGTGGATACCATCAAGCTTTTTCCCCAGTTTTCAATCGTCGGCATCGCAGACAAACTGGAAAGTGCAAAGAAGCAAATACGCCTCTATCAACCACAGTTAATTCTATTGGATAATTTTTTACCCGATGGCAAAGGGATCGATTTAATTCGTCATACCATCAGCACCAACTACACGGGGCGAATTATTTTCATTACCGCCGACAATCATATGGATACCATCAGCGATGCCTTACGCATGGGCGTATTCGATTATCTGATTAAGCCGGTACATTATCAGCGCCTGCAGCATACCCTGGAGCGGTTCACCCGTTACCGCAGTTCGTTACGTTCCAGTGAGCAGGCAAACCAGACGCACGTTGATGCCTTATTTAATATCCAGGCCAAAGAACAAACCGCAGAACCGAATAGCGGACTGCGGGGAATTGATGAAAACACCTTCAACCGGGTACGACAAATATTCGCCGACCCGCAGGCAGTACATACAGCAGACACTCTGGCGCAAATTCTGGGCAGCAGTAAAACCACTGCCCGACGCTATCTGGAACAAGGCGTGAAAAATAACTTTCTCGAAGCGGAGATCAGCTACGGGAAAGTGGGCAGGCCGGAGAGACTCTATCGCGGCAAAGTATGAGATTATGGCGCCAACATGTAATTACGGCGCATAGGCAAACACCTCAGCCACCCACTGACGAAAACCGTCCACATCCAGCGCCAGCGCCACCTGCGCGTTGGCGGGCTGCCCCAGACGCCCTTCAATATCTACCACCGTGGTACCGGCGGTATATTGCCCCTGCGTTTCTACGGCCACAAAACAGGATTGCAGGGTAAAAAGCTCCGGACGCACCAGCCAGGCGATAGCGCAGAGATCGTGCATCCGGACGCCAGTGCGCATACTACCGCTGCGATAATGGTTGAACAGGCCGTGTAACATCTTACCGGTGCGATTCAGCGCGGGCAGTTTATTCAGAAAATCTGGCGAGAGCATTGCCTGATTCGTGACATCAAGCCCACACATCACAATCTCCAGACCGCTGCGGAACACCAGCGCCGCGGCCTCCGGATCGACAGCAATGTTAAATTCAGCATTAGGCGTAAAATTGCCGCGCCCTGCGGAACCGCCCATCAACACCAGACGGCGAATGTTACACGCACACTCCGGATAGTGCATCAGTAGCAACGCAATATTGGTCAATGGCCCAATCGCCACTAATGTCATGGGCTCCGGGGCGTTCATCAACACATCCCGGATAGCGATAAACGCAGGCTTCGCCAACGGTTGGCGCTGATGGTCGACAAAATCATAGCCTTCCATACCGGATTCGCCGTGGACGTATGCCGCATCGCGTAACGGACGCAGCAGCGGTGTCGCGGCCCCCTGGGCAAGTGGGATATCGCTGTTCCAGAAATGCAGAAGCTGCAACGCATTACGGGTCGTTTTTTCAACGGAAACATTGCCAGCGACGGTGGTTATCAGTTGCAGATCAAGCTCGGGGGCAAACAGCGCAGCGGCAATCGCAGCCGCGTCATCAATGCCCGGATCGGTATCAAGAATAATGTGTAGGGATGCTGTCATTAACGCTCTCCTGACCTATTGTTTTATATCTTCATACTCAGCGCGACTGATACAGGTATCAGGCACATCGTCATCCGTCACCAGACGCGGACTTAGCTTATCACCTTCGATAAACGGAACTAATGGGCAAAAACGCCCTGGCGATGCTTTGTTTTCCTGCCACTGAATCTCAAGCGATTCGGGCTCAGCGCCGGGTTTTTCTGCCTGAATCACGGTACGAACATTACCGATTAGCCAAAAAGGTTGACACGTCCCATCAAGGCTAAGAGGCGGCGTCAAATGACCATTTTTACGTACTAGCGGATAAATAATACGCCCATCAGCGTAGGAAGGTATCATGTAGCAGTTATACATTTTGCCTTTACTGATCACAGGCTGAAAGTAGCTTTCACCGCGATCGATCAGTTCAATCGTTTTTCCTTTCCAGCGATACACATTGACGCCATGACTGCAGCAACCGCCGCGCCAATAGCTGACAATCTGTTTATGTTCAGCATCGATCTCTGGTGAAGTGATTTCCTGATAAGACGCTGGCGCATCAACATAACGCTGTTTGGCGGGGTCATAGAGCCATGTTTGTACTGGAGCATCCGGCCCAGCAAGTAACTCTGTTACAATCGACAGATCCGGGTAGCCATCAAAATTGACATCCCCCCATTGAGGCATAAACGGGCTACAAGTGCCCACCGAGGCGGTATCTAAGGTCTGTATGAGTTTACCATCACGGTATAATTTTATCGCCGAAATGGCAGGCGTATTGCCGCAATCAATCTCTTTGGAAGGGTCGTAACCCCCTGCATCATTCGTGTTCGTGACCAGCACAATATCAGGGGAGTTTTTAGGTTTGAGGTAGATAAGGGCAACAGGAAAATGTCGTTTTTTATCTGCGGACGTCCATTCGCCTTTAATCTCACTACTGGAGATTTCCGCATTCCAGTAACCCGAAAGCGCCTTCACGCGTTCTTCAAGATGCACCTCTTTATCCTGGAGTGAGCCGCGTAGAACAATCACTGCCTTGTGCTGATTGCAAGGTTCATAGCAGTAATATCCATTAAGAGAGTTACCAAATCGCGTGATATTAACGTTTACCGGTTTCCCCGCGATAGTCCCGGTATAGTTTCGCTCCCAGGCGGGTAGCTCCAGCACCGTGGCGCTTGCCGCGTCCATCCAAAAGCCGATGGCGAGTAACGTTGGCAATCCATATTTTATTTTGCCCATTTCCCTTATCCCTGTAGGTATTACAACCCAAAAACCAGCAACGATTGTGCTGGTTTTTCAGATGAATAGCAAAAAGGTGGGGCATTAGCACCGGATGACGACTACGCCTTATTTTTCCTGTCGCACATTGAATATCAAAAGAAATCCTTAAGATCTGGTCAGCGTAGCGTCATCAGGCAGATTTCTGAATTGTGAAATCTTATTCGACTTCACGAACATCCACACGCAGCTCTTTCGGCACTTCGAAAACAATATTTTCTTCGCGCCCCTCAAGCGTGACGGCTTCGCCGCCGCCAAACTCGCGCAGACGCGCAATAACATTCTGCACCAGAATATCCGGCGCGGAAGCGCCAGCAGTGACGCCGACGCAGGCGGCTTCTTTCACCCACGCCTCCTGGATATCCGCCGCATCGTCGATAAGAAACGCGGTTCTTCCCATCCGTTGGGCCAGTTCCGCCAATCGGTTAGAGTTAGAAGAGTTTTTCGAGCCGACCACCAGCACCACGTCAGCCTGCTCCGCCAGCGCCCGCACCGCTTCCTGACGATTAGTAGTGGCATAGCAAATATCGTCTTTGCGCGGGCCGACGATTTTCGGAAAGCGTTTACGCAGCGCATCAATCACATCGGACGTATCGTCCACGGAAAGCGTGGTTTGCGTCATGAAGGAGAGCTTGCCTTCATTTTTGACATTCAGCGTCCAGACGTCCTCTGGCGACTCAACCAGGTACATCCCCCCTTCCGGGTTGCTGTACTGGCCCATGGTGCCTTCCACTTCCGGGTGCCCGGCGTGGCCGATGAGAATAGATTCCTCACCGCGACGGCTGGCGCGCGCCACTTCCATATGGACTTTCGTCACCAGCGGGCAGGTGGCGTCAAAAACGGTAAGATCGCGGCTTTTCGCCTCGTTACGCACCGCCTGGGAAACCCCATGAGCGGAGAAGATCAGAATGGCGCCATCCGGCACTTCGCTAATTTGCTCTATAAAGATCGCCCCGCGCTGGCGCAGGCTGTCCACTACATAGCGGTTATGCACGACTTCGTGCCGAACGTAAATTGGCGCGCCGTAAATAGCGAGCGCATTTTCAACAATGCTGATAGCGCGGTCTACCCCGGCGCAAAAACCGCGTGGGTTGGCCAACAGGATCTGCATGTTTATGCCTCCAGCGCCGGATCGATTTCCAGCACTTCAATATCAAAGTGAACGGTATGCCCGGCCAGCGGATGGTTAAAATCAACGGTAATCGAGTCGCCGTTGATTTCGCGAATCACGCCAGGCATTTCGCTGCCATCCATTGCGGTAAAAAGCATAATCGCCCCGACTTCCGGTTCGCCCGCCGCCATAAACTCACGGCGCGAGAAATACTGGATTAAGTCCGGACTGGGGACGCCAAACGCGGCGTCAGGCTCCAGCGAAAACGCTTTCTTTTCCCCTTCTTTCAACCCCAGAAGCTGCTGCTCCAGACCTTCGGAAAGCGAGGTATCGCCAAGACGGAACAGGGCTGGCTTGCCGTTATTGCGGGTAGATTCCGCCGTTGAGCCATCATCCAGTTTCAGGGTGAAGTGAACGAGGATCGCGCTGTTGCTCTGTACGGATTTAGACATGCAAATTGCTCACGTGTTTTGCCCGGAGGCACAAAGAACGATAAAACCGTAGGCCGGATAAGGCGTTTTCACCGCCATCCGGCACCACGTTTGCCTGATGGCGCTGCGCTTATCAGGCCTACAAAACCGGATAAGCGCTACCCGGTATTTACGCTTATGCCTGTTCTTTCGCTGTCGGCTTCGGCAAAAAGCCTTCCAGTACAATCAGCGCCGCGCCGATACAGATCGCGCTATCGGCAAGGTTGAACGTCGCGAAATGCCAGTCGCCGACGTAAAAATCGATCATATCGACAACAAAGCCGTGCCACAGGCGGTCGAACAGGTTACCCAGCGCGCCGCCGATGATTAACGCATAAGCGATGTTATTCAGCTTCTGCGTCGCTTTCGAGCGATACATCATCACCAAAAGAATTACGCAGATACCTATCGCAATCCCGGCAAAGAACCAGCGCTGCCAGCCGCCGCTATCCGCCAGGAAGCTAAAAGCCGCGCCGTAGTTACGCGCATAATGCAGATTAAGCGACGGGAACAGCCCTACCGTATCCCCCAGAGCGAAATTCTGGAGGATCAGGTATTTGCTGCCCAAATCGATAATCAGCACGACTACTACCAGCCATAGCCAGCGTAGTCCTGTTGAACAGAGTGGTTTACTCATCAGGCAAATTTACGTTGTTCGCCATTACCGGCGATGTTGCTGACACAGCGTCCGCAGATATCTGCATGTTCCGCCACCTTGCCGACATCAGTAGTGTAGTGCCAGCAGCGCGGACACTTATCACCCTCGGCACGCGTTACCACTGCCTGAACTGTCGTATTACCAGCATTGTACTGAATATTTTCATCATCAATACCCCCCGCTTGCTCAGAAATCACGAACTGGGAAGTAATGAAGATAAATCTGACCTCTTCACCCAACAGTTTTAGCTTCTTGATCGTACCGTTAGCATCGTCAGCATATTTCAGCGTCACTTTTGCTTCCAGGTTCGATTTGATGCCATTGGCTTTCTGATTTTCCAGCTCTTTGTTGACCTGGTCCTTGATATAGCGGACATCGTCCCAGAATGCGTCATTAAATTCTTCATTCTCTTCCAGGCCAAACAACCCGTCGTACCATTCGCCGGTGAAGACATATTTTTCACGCTCGCCCGGCAGGTAGCCCCAGATTTCATCAGCCGTGAAGGACATGATCGGCGCCATCCAGCGAACCAGCGCCTCTGCGATATGATACAGCGCAGTCTGGCAGCTACGACGCGCGACGCTATCGGCCTTCGCGGTGTACTGGCGGTCTTTGATGATGTCGAGGTAGAACGAGCCCATTTCAACGGAGCAGAAGCGCATCAGGCGCTGTACCACTTCATGGAAGTCGTAAGCTTCGTATGCCTTCAGAATCTCTTGCTGCGCCGTTTTCGCGCAGCCCACCGCCCACCTGTCCAGCACCACCATCTCTTCCGGTTTGACCATATCGGTGGCCGGATTGAAGCCATTGAGGTTCGCCAGCAGGAAGCGCGCGGTATTACGGATACGACGATAGCTGTCGGCAGCACGTTTGAGGATCTCGTCAGAGACCGCCATTTCGCCGGTATAGTCAGTAGACGCTACCCACAGACGCAGGATATCCGCGCCCAGTTTATTCATCACATCCTGCGGCGACACGGTGTTACCGATGGACTTGGACATCTTGCGCCCCTGACCATCAACGGTGAAACCGTGAGTCAGTACCTGGCGGTATGGCGCTTTGCCTTTCATCGCCACGCTAATCATCAGGGAGGACATAAACCAGCCGCGATGCTGGTCAGACCCTTCCAGATACATATCGGCAGCATGACCGGCGAATTCCGGACGTGCGTCAACCACGGAGTAACTGGTGGAACCGGAATCAAACCAAACGTCCAACGTGTCCGGAACTTTCTCGTATTGATCAGCATCTTCGCCGAGGATCTCTTTCGGGTCGAGATCCCACCACGCCTGGATACCGTCAACTTCGACGCGTTTCGCCACCTCTTCCATCGCCGCCAGAGTACGCTCAATCGGCAGCAGCTCCTGCGTTTCTTTATGCACGAACAGCGACATCGGTACGCCCCAGGTACGCTGACGTGAGATACACCAGTCAGGACGATTAGCGACCATTGATTCAATACGCGCCTGACCCCAGTCCGGGATCCACTGAACGCCTTTGATCTCTTTCAGGGACTGTTGACGAAGCCCTTCTTTATCCATGCTGACGAACCACTGCGGGGTCGCGCGGAAAATGATCGGCGTTTTGTGACGCCAACAGCACGGATAGCTGTGCTGCATTTTTTCGACATGCAGTAGCGCGCCTTTTTCTTTCAGCAGTTCAATAACGATATCGTTCGCCTTGAAGACGTTAACACCGTCAAGCGTTGGATATGTGCCTGGCAGGTAAGTGCCGTCCGGGCCAACCGGGTTAGCGGTTTCCAGGCCATACTTTTGACCGATCACGTAGTCATCCGGGCCGTGACCAGGGGCGGTATGTACCGCGCCGGTACCGGCGTCCAGGGTGACGTGATCGCCGAGGATCGCCGGCACGTCAAAGCCCATAAACGGATGGGTAAAGCGCAGCAGTTCCAGCTCCGCGCCTTTAACGGTGCCGAGAATGGTGTATTCAGCCGCGCCAATACGCTGCATGACGCTTTCAACCAGATCTTTCGCCAGAATCACCGCCTGACCGTCAATCTGCACCAGCGCATAATCAAAGTCCGGCGCCAGGGAGATGGCGCGGTTAGCCGGCAGAGTCCACGGCGTGGTGGTCCAGATAACCAGCGACACAGGGCCGCTCACACCCGGCAGACCAAACTTCGCTTTCACCGCATCCTGATCGACGGCGCGGAACGCCACGTCGATAGACGGTGACGTTTTGTCGTAATATTCAACTTCCGCTTCCGCCAGCGCGGAACGGCAGTCAACGCACCAGTGCACCGGCTTAGCGCCTTTGTGCAGATGACCGTTTTTGATAATTCTGCTCAGAGCACGGATGATGTTGGCTTCGGTTTTGAAGTCCATAGTCAGGTACGGATGCGACCAGTCGCCCAACACGCCCAGACGAATGAAGTCTTTACGCTGGCCGTCAACCTGCGTAGCGGCATATTCGCGGCACTTAGCGCGGAATTCAGCGGCAGTGAATTTCTCGCCCGGCTTACCGAACTCCTGCTCGACTTTCAGCTCGATAGGCAGACCGTGACAGTCCCAGCCCGGCACGTAAGGCGAGTCAAATCCCGACAGTCCTTTGGACTTCACGATAATGTCTTTCAGAATCTTGTTAACTGAGTGACCAATATGAATGCTGCCATTCGCATATGGAGGGCCATCATGCAGAATGAAGGTTTTTTTGCCTTTTTTGGCCGCACGAATGATGCCGTACAGATCATCATCGGTCCAACGCGCCAGCATTCCCGGTTCACGCTTGGCGAGGTCGCCGCGCATCGGGAACCCTGTTTCCGGCAAATTCAGGGTCGATTTATAGTCACTCATCAGATTCTCGGTTCCGTATTTCGGTTTGATAAACACCGTCAGGGTTACACCTGCCCGGCTAGCCCAAAAAACTTGCGGGCCGTTAACTCATCGCGTGCGATTTGCGCTTTTAGCTCATCAAGCGACGCAAATCGCTGCTCATTACGTATCTTTTTACGCAGTATTACATCTATATGGCGACCGTAGAGGTCCATTACAACATCCAGCAGATGCACTTCCAGTTGTTGACGCACGCCAGCCACCGTTGGACGAGTGCCAATGTTCGCTACGCCGGGTAACGGCTTATCGCCAAGCCCGGTGACTTCCACCGCATAGACCCCTTTGACCGGGGAGACCTGACGGCGCAGCGGTAAGTTCGCCGTCGGGAAGCCAATGGTACGTCCCAGCTCGTCGCCATGAACGACACGCCCGGAAATAGTAAAGGGATGTCCCAGCAGGCTTTCGGCAAGCGCCAGGTTATCTTCCGCCAGCGCCTGTCTCACCGCGGTACTACTGATACGCACGCCGCCTTCACAAAAGGTTTGGGTGCTGGAAACCGCAAAACCATACTCCGCCCCCGCCTTCTGTAATAACAAGAAATCGCCCGCGCGGCTAGCACCAAAGCGGAAATCATCGCCGACGGCAAGAAATTGCACGCCAAGTCGCTCCACCAGCAGTTCGCTGATAAACGTTTGCGCCGTCAAAGCGGCAAAGCGGCGATCGAATTTCACGCACAGCACATAGTCCACGCCGCACTGCGCAAGGTAATGCAGTTTTTCACGCAGGCGCGTCAGGCGAGCGGGCGCTTTATCCGTCGCGAACAGCTCCAGCGGCTGCGGTTCGAAAATCATGACCACCACCGGCAGACCGCGTCTGCGTCCTTCTTCCTGCAAACCCTGCAGTAGAGCGCGATGCCCCCGATGTACGCCGTCGAAATTACCAATGGTCAGCACACACCCATGCGGGGCCTGACTGAGATTATGTATGCCGCGTATCAGCTTCATGTCTGACTCAAAACAGTGAAAATCGCAAGAGTATACCTTGTACAGCGGTCAAGGTTAACCGACTATTGCCCTGATGAAACATAAAGAAGATGCTTTTCATCGCCATGCGGCAAACTCCGCCCCAAAACCCGCCGCTTAATGCAATTTTTCTCATGGAAAGGCTGTATTCACAGCACGCAAGCTGGTAGAATCCTGCGCCATCACTACGCAACGAGTGCTGCAATTTAAACGGCGCTTATTTGCACAAATCCATTGACAAAAGAAGGCTAAAAGGGCATATTCCTCGGCCTTTGAATTGTCCATATAGAACACATTTGGGAGTTGGACCTTGGCTAATATCAAATCAGCTAAGAAGCGCGCCGTTCAGTCTGAAAAGGCTCGTAAGCACAACGCAAGCCGTCGCTCTATGATGCGTACTTTCATCAAGAAAGTATACGCAGCTATCGAAGCTGGCGACAAAGCTGCTGCACTGAAAGCATTTAACGAAATGCAACCGATCGTGGACCGTCAGGCTGCTAAAGGTCTGATCCACAAAAACAAAGCTGCACGTCATAAAGCTAACCTGACTGCACAGATCAACAAACTGGCTTAATCGCCTGCTTGTTATCAGCTTTGTAGAAAAACCCGCGTAAAGCGGGTTTTTTTATGCCTGCTATCTGCCGTTTTGCTCGACAACCGCTGGCTCTGACCTCACTCGTTCACGCTCTTCCTGACCAGCCTATTTTTTCAGCTACCCCTCCCTCAGTCACGTAATACTTGAAAGTTATTTTCTTTCACTGTTTTCCTTTTCTTATTTCATTACTGAAAAAACTGTGACCACCTTAGCAAATAAAAACATCGCTCATTCAAAAACTAATAAACGCAATCCTGATGTAAGATTTAATAATTGATTGATGCCGTCGGGTTAACTACTTTTCATGTACACCTTACTTACTCATTTTAATCTGAGGTTAAATTCAAAAACGACATAAAAATAATATTCAAAACTTGCTTAGAAAGTAGAGGTTGTTTTTCTGGGCGTATCGTACCAATATCGGAGTTATCATTATGAGTTCTGTCATTGAGGATACCCAGCCTTCCGGGTCAGCATCATTGTCTTTACTACAGCGTATTAGCTACGGCTCTTTGGATGTGGCGGGTAATCTGCTGTACTGCTTCGGTTCAACGTACATTTTATATTTCTACACAGACGTTGCGGGCATTAGCCTTGCCGTAGCAGGCGTTATCCTGCTGCTGGCGCGTATTATCGATGGCATAGATGCCCCCATATGGGGGATCATCATCGATAAAACGCGTTCACGCTACGGTAAATGTCGTCCCTGGTTTTTATGGTTACCGCTGCCTTTTGCGGTATTCAGCGCGCTGTCATTTTGGTCTCCTGATATCAGTATGACAGGAAAAGCCATCTATGCAGCAATATCTTATATGATTGCCAGCATTCTATTTACCGGACTTAATACACCACTCAGTGCAATATTACCCCTGATGACCTTATCTCCCAAGGAAAGACTGGTTTTAAATTCCTGGCGAATGACCGGTGGACAAATTGGGGTTTTATTAATGAACGCGACCGCCTTGCCGTTAGTCGCTTTTTTAGGTAACGGTGATGATCACGCTGGTTTTATTTATACGGCAATTACGTTTGCCATTATATCCTGCGCGCTAACGCTCTTTGCGTTTAAAAACATTCGTGAAATGGATACGGATAAAATACAGCATGAACCTAAGTTGCCGATGAAAAAAAGTTTCGCGGCGATGAAAGGTAACTGGCCGTGGATCCTGATGGTGCTGGCTAATCTGATCTTCTGGATTGCCCTACAGCAGCGCAACACGACCATTGTCTATTATCTGACCTACAACCTCGACCGTAAAGATCTGGTACCGCTGATTAACAGCCTGGCGACGATTCAGATCCTGTTTATCATCGCTATCCCCTTCTTTAGCAAATACCTGGCTAAAACCTGGATATGGGTAGGCGGTCTGCTGGTCGCCACGTTTGGCGGCGTCATGATGTGGCTGGCAGCGGACAACATTACTTTCCTCATCGCCGCCTGGATACTCGGCAATATCGGCAGCGGTATCGCCTGCTCAATGCCGTTTGCCATGCTGGGCTTCGCCGTCGATTTCGGCGCCTGGAAGACCGGTATTAAGGCTACCGGCATTCTTATCGCCTTCGGCAGTACCTTCTGCATCAAGATGGGTAGTGGCCTCGGCACCGCTTTCGCCGCCTGGATCATGAACAGTTTTGGCTATGTCCCCAACCATGCCCAGAGTGCTGCGGGTCTGGAGGGCATTATCTGGGCCTTTATCTGGGCACCCGCCCTACTCTTCGCACTCGCAGCGATCCCACTACTTTTCTTTCGCAAATACGAAGCGATGGAAGAGAAGATTCGCCACGATCTGGAAACCGTCAACTCATAACGTTCTTTACCTTCACCCTCGAATATGGGAGGCACCACCATGCCATTTATGCAACAAGACCCGCGTCGTCTGGTCTGGCAGCAAAACGATCGCTATTTATGGATTGAACCCTGGGGCGAGAACAGCCTGCGCGTACGCAGCGGCCGTCATCTGCCGGTAATGAGAAATGAAGACTGGGCATTGACTGAGCCAGTCGCAGAAAGTCAGTGCCACATTGATTATGAGCACCACCAGGCAACGCTGACCAACGGCAAAATTATCGCTATCGTCAATCAAAAAGGACAAGTTACCTTTTACCGCCATCCACACAAACCCCTGTTGCAGGAGTTCTGGCGCCTGCGGGGCGAAATTGGCGAGGATGAATCATCTCACGGCCAGTACGTTAGCGCACTCAACCTTGAGGGACGCGAGTTCCGCCCTATTCAGGGTGGGAAATATTCACTGAAAGCCCGCTTCGAAGCCACCGAAGGGGAAAAAATTTATGGCATGGGGCAGTATCAACAGGCCAACCTGGATCTCAAAGGATGCGTGCTTGAGCTGGCGCAACGTAACTCCCAGGCCTCAGTACCGTTTATGCTCTCCAGTCTGGGCTACGGATTTTTATGGAACAACCCGGCAGTCGGACGCGTAACCTTTGCCCAAAACGTTACCGAATGGGAAGCGCAGGTCAGCGAACAGCTGGACTACTGGATCACGGCTGGCGATACCCCGGCAGAAATTAGCCGGGCTTACGCGCTGGCTACCGGCACGCCGCCGATGATGCCGGACTACGCCATGGGCTTCTGGCAGTGCAAACTCCGTTATCGTACGCAGGAAGAGCTGCTGGAGGTCGCCCGCGAATATAAGCGCCGCAATCTGCCTATCTCAGTGATCGTAATCGACTTCTTTCACTGGCCGAATCAGGGTGACTGGATGTTCGATGCGCGCGACTGGCCCGATCCTGATGCCATGATTGCCGAGCTGAAATCGCTGGGAATTGAGCTGATGGTCTCCGTCTGGCCGACGGTGGATAACCGTACCGAAAGCTATCGGGAGATGCGCGAAAACGGCTGGCTGGTACAAACGGAACGTGGCTTGCCGATCAATATGGATTTCCTCGGCAATACCACTTACTTTGATGCGACTCATCCGGGCGCGCGCGACTACGTCTGGGGCAAAGCCAAACGCAACTATTACGATAAAGGCGTGAAGTTATTCTGGTTAGATGAAGCCGAACCTGAGTTCAGCGTTTACGACTACGACAACTATCGCTACCATGCCGGGCCGGTACTGGAAGTGGGCAATATCTACCCACGTATGTACGCTAAAACCTTTTTTGACGGCATGAAAGCTGATGGCGAAGACCAGGTTATCAACCTGCTACGCTGCGCCTGGGCCGGCAGTCAGAAGTACGGCGCGCTGGTCTGGTCAGGGGATATTCACTCCTCGTTTAGATCGCTGCGCAACCAGTTTGCCGCCGGACTCAATATGGGAATCGCGGGGATACCGTGGTGGACGACGGATATTGGCGGTTTCCATGGCGGTAATATTCACGACCCGAAATTCCATGAATTGCTAATTCGCTGGTTCCAGTGGGGCGTCTTTAGCCCGGTGATGCGTCTGCACGGCAACCGCGATCCGCAGATTTTACCCGCGCAACCGTACCGGGATGGCATTGCTCAATGCCCTACAGGTGCGCCGAACGAGGTCTGGAGCTACGGTGAGGAAGTATGCGAGGTACTGACAGGTTGCCTGGCGTTGCGAGAAAAACTCAAGCCCTATATCAAAGCGCTGATGGAGGAAACCCATAAGCACAATACGCCAGTGATGCGCCCCCTGTTCTTTGAATTCCCCGAACAGGAAACAAGTTGGGCAATCACCGACCAGTATTGTTTTGGTCCTGACCTGCTGATCGCCCCCGTCATGCATGAAGGTATGCGCGAACGTGATATCTGGCTACCGGAAGGGGAAACATGGACGGATCTTGCGACCGGTGAAAGCTATTCAGGAGGGCAGACGCTGCAGTACGCTACGCCACTGAACAGAATTCCGGTGTTTATCCGCGAAGGTGGGCAGTACCGTAGCCTACTGAACTTGTAGAATGATTCCGGCTGCGGGCTAGTTCCGCAGCCGGAAGTATTACGGTAGGTACGTCTACTGTAGTTTAAACAATGCCGAGTAGTCCGCATTGCAAATACGCTGCACCGCCGGATGCTGGATCATTCTCTCGGCAAAAATCGCATGATATTCTTCCATGACATTCTCCACGCGCCCAATCTCTATTACCGACTCATCGGCATAAAAATCCAGCGAATAAAGGCTCGGCGCCACAAAAATCGCATCGTGCGTCGCGCCAAACGCCTTCATTAAGGCCGCGTCATCAAATTCACCGAGGATCTCAACCTGCAACCCCTGCGAATTAAACCAGTTCAACAACTTACGTCCCAGCATTGAGCGCCGTCCCGGCACCAGCAACCGTCGCTCTTCCAGGCAGGCAGGGAACGCTTTTTCAGGAAGCGGATTCGTACACCAGAAACTGACGCTGCATTCGCCGATTTTGACTGAGAATAGCCCCTCCTGCTGCGTGGAATCTATCGGGCAGTCGGAGATAATCATATCCAGCTTGTGCTGGCTGAGCTGTTCGAGCAACATTTCGTGCGTCGACTCAAAGCAACGCAGATGTATGGGTTCATCCACCACCACCGCCGCATCCAGAACGCTGCTGACCAGACGCTTGGATAAAGCATCGGCGACGCCGACATCAAACAACAGGTTTGATTCTTTGCGGTAATTGACGATATCCAGCATCTCCTGGCTTAGCGTAAACATTTTATCCGCATAGCGAAAAACCAGCTCGCCCAGTTCGCTGGGTTCAAGACCGCGTCCCTTACGTTTAAATAGCTTCCCCTGTAAACGCTCTTCCAGGGCTTTAATTTGACCAGTAATAGTTTGCGGCGTCAGAAAAAGCGCCTCTGCGGCACCCACGACAGAACCTTCTTTATAGACATGCCAGAAGTAATAAAGATGGTTGTAGTTAATATGAGACATGCTCATTCCTCTCCCTGTTCAATGTCGCAAGGGAGCGATACATCGCTCCCCCTTTCCTTCGTACTGATTATGCCGGCGCGTTCAAACGCGCGCGCAACCAGCTATACCCCACCACTGCGGAGAGCAATGAACCAATCAAAATGCCCAATTTCGCCCAGTTAATAAGTTCCGGATCGACATTGCCAAATGCCAGGCTGGCGATAAAGATGGACATCGTAAAGCCAATGCCACACAAAATGCCGACCGCCATGATTTGCTGATAAGTGGTCCCCTGCGGCAGATGCGCCAGCTTGAAACGCAGCGCCAGCCAGCAAAACAGGCTAATCCCCAGCGGCTTACCAATCAGCAGACCGGCAATAATTCCCAACGGCAGCATGGAGGTCAGACCGTCAATCGTGACGCCCTGAAGAGAAACGCCGGCATTCGCAAAAGCGAAGAGCGGCAGGATCAGGTACGCGACCCACGGGTGCAGAACATGCTCCAGACGCTTCGCCGGCGAGCGACCGTGTTTTTCTTTCAGCGGAATAAAGAAGCCGACAATGACGCCTGCCAGCGTCGCGTGAACGCCGGACTTCAGTACCGCCGTCCACAGCACTGCCCCGACCAGAATATATACCCCTGTCCGTCTGACGCCGCACAGGTTCAGCAGCGCCAGCACGGCAATCGCGAACGCCGCCACGCCCAGCGAGACGATAGAAAGATCGCTGGTATAAAACAGTGCGATAATAACGATGGCGCCGAGATCATCGATGATCGCCAGCGCCATCAGGAATATTTTCAGCGCCAGCGGAACCCGGCTGCCCAACAGCGCCAACACGCCCAGCGCAAAGGCGATATCCGTCGCGGCAGGAATAGCCCAGCCCTCGCGAGTGACCGGATCGGAGTAGTTAAAGGCCAGATAGAGCAATGCCGGTACAATCATCCCGCCGATGGCGGCAATCACCGGAAAAGCGGCCTGGCGCAGACTGGCTAACGAGCCTTGCATCAGTTCGCGCTTAACTTCCAGGCCAATCAACAGGAAAAACACGGCCATCAGCGCATCGTTGATCCACAACAGCATGTTTTTGTTGATTTCAAGCGCCCCAACCCGTAGCTGAACCGGCGTCTCCAGAAAATCATGATACCATCCACTGGTCGCGCCCATATTGGCCATCAGCATAGCCAGCGCAGCGGCGATGATGAGAATGATGCCCCCAGAGGCATCGCTGCTAAAAAATCGGTGCAGATGTTTCACTTTTTATTCTCTCAATCAGGTGAATTCTTCGAATCTACTATCTTACCTCGCCTGACTCATCGTTAAAATTAGATTATATATGATGAATAGCTCGTTTTTTACGAAATGAAGTCCGACTTACGCCGGACTTTTTTAGTGCAGTCAGTCATTGATGATAGACCGCTACGCGTACAGATCCATTTTATACACCCGGAAACTGGTAATATCGTAGCGATAGCCTTCCCCGTTCGTTTCCGCGTTTTTGTAGTAACCTGACGTCATGGTCGCTTCAAAAAGCACGGTTTTCTCCGTAGGCGCAATCTCTTGTAAAATTAGCAGCCCCATCGCCTCGCTGCCCGCCTGCGGATCGATAATATCGCTCTCGCCAGGCTGGCAAGAGATGGCGCGGCCATAAGCGGATTAAGAATAATCAGCGCATTTTGTACTGTATTACTTTCTGTAATCTGGCTGAGGCTGTGCTCATAAATCGCCGTATGGTTGAGCACCATCGCATTTTGCTTATCAAGCCTCTGATTGACGGCAAGACACGGGGCAGGAAGCGTATTCTTTTGATGTTTGAACGGCCCCATGATCTCTCCAGTATATCGTTGTCGTTCCTTGCTGGAACAACGAAATAGATACGCTGGAGAGGGTTGGGCTGATAATCAAAAGCCATCGACTCAGCTCTATCACACGGCATGCGATGCGTTATCCGACCTTACGGGATTGATTATATTCATACTTCAGATAATCCAGCGTTGCCGTCACATTTGCCGGTGACAGACGATTAAGCTGCGCCAAAAAAGGATGCGCATACAGATAATTAATGAACGCCGTCGCGCCTTGTAACGTAGCATAACGTTGCTGGGTAATTTTTTTATTACCGGTGAGATTACACACCGCCATAGCATAATCGCGGGTAGAAAAAGTACGCCAGACATTGTTACGGATACCGCCGCTTAAAAACAGGCGTGGCGGAATATCTTTTTGCAGCGGCGTCGTACCGCGTTCTTTGACAAATGAAATATGGCAACGGCCCTGATGGACATGCGGCATATTCGCCATCATGCATCCCCCCAGAATAAAGCATTCATGATCGAGGTAATGCTGAACGTTTAAGGAGCGTTCGTCCGTCAGCATCCGCACCAGTTCAAAATGGCGGTAGGCAGGCAACACCGGCTTTACGATCATTCCGGAGTCATTCTTATATAACGAGGCCGGGCCGTAATCGATATCAAATAAAGTTTCGCGGCGCGCTGTAATCGCTTCCTTACGTTGCACCATATGCGCCAGCGTTCCCGGAGGTAGCCGTTCTTCATAATACGACTGATACTGCCAGGCTTTATCCAGCGGCTGTGCTGAATAATTTGACAAAATCGCCACCACCCTTCCGCTTTGTTCTTCTGCCGTCACCAGAACATACAGGCTGCTGTCTCCACCGTTATAGTTCACCCGGAAAGCGCGGGTGCTGAGTGCGATATCGAAGGCCGGAAACTGCTGGCATCGCTCGGCAAGGTTTGCATTACGGGATAGTTTAAACAGCGCCCGGTTAAGGCCTGTGCTGTCTAATTTCAGCTGTGAGCGGATCCCGGCAAGCGACGTCCCTTCCTCAATTAGGGTTGCCAGCTCGTCCTGTCGGCAATCGCTTTTTGCCTTTTCGGGGACGATGAACGTTTTCCGACACTGACTACACGCCATGCGGTGTTCGCCCTGAGTCGAGAAGCCGTATTTCTTTAATGAGGTGCTGCCGCAGGCAGGACACTGTTTGACCAGGCCTTTCCATCCCCGGTTTACCGTGTGGCGAAAAAGATTTAACGCCCCAGCGGAAATAACAGGAAACAGGAAACCACATTCCCGACAAAGAACATCTTTTCCCTGGCGGACATAATCCGGACTGTTCAACACGCCCAGATTTTTACATCCCGGCGTTTTACAGCAGTCCACATTAATATTGGCAAACATGCGTTCCTCCTTGAGCATTACTTAAAAAAAACAGACCGGATCTCCGCCGGTGACAGGTTATTTACGTAAAGGGTTTTCATCGCTTTCATCATCGGCGCGGTATGAGAGAAAAAGCACTGATAGCCGGCACAAAGATAGTTTTGCTTCATCGGTCCGCAAGCCGAAGGCAAAAAGCGGTGTTTAGGGCAACCGCCATAACAGGCGAATTGCCACGGGCAGGTATGGCATTCCTGCGC
This sequence comes from Salmonella sp. SJTUF15570, assembly GCF_043357055.1. Taxonomy (NCBI): domain Bacteria; kingdom Pseudomonadati; phylum Pseudomonadota; class Gammaproteobacteria; order Enterobacterales; family Enterobacteriaceae; genus Salmonella; species Salmonella sp. SJTUF15570. The sequence goes on from NZ_JBEUKJ010000003.1 coordinate 20,415, forward strand.
CATCGTGCGGCTTTTATCGAGACCAAACTGCTGGTTTTTCGCGCTATTATTCATCTGACGTAGCGGCGTGTCGTTAATATTGCCGAGCTTATATTGCGGGTAAACGAAATGATCGCAGTTATACACATCGCCATTCATTTCCATTGCAAAAGCGCTACCGCAAACGGGCGCAAAAACGCAAACCTGAGGGGGGAGTCCACACCATGCCGCCAGCGTTTGTTCAAAGAGTTGAATGCCGATATCACCAATATCTTCGCGGATCCAGATATCAAAAATGGCATTCAGGAACTTTCCAAACTGTAATCCGTCCACTGACCAGGGGGTTACTGCGGTTTGCTCGTCCTGCGGATGCGCCAGCATTCCGTCTTTATTTGCTGCTCTTTCCACTAGCGGAATAAACTGCATATAGCGGCTGCCGATAGATTTCAGATACGCATAAACCCGCTGTGGGTGCAGCATATTGCTCTGACTCACCACCGTGAGAGTATTAAATTCAACGCCATGACTCGCCAGGCATTTTATCGCCTGTTCAACTTTATGATGGGTAGGTTGCCCTGCGCGAGTTACCCGCCATTCGTCGTGCAGCGCCGCATCGCCATCAATCGAAATACCAACCAGAAAGTCATGCGCCCTGAAGAATCTCGCCCATTCATCATCAATCAGAATGCCATTGGTCTGAAAAGTATTAACGATGGCTTTTCCATTAGCATAACGTTGCTGGAGCGCTACCGCCTGGCGGTAAAATGGCAGCCCCATCAGCGTCGGTTCCCCACCCTGCCACGCAAAAATCACTTCATCCACATCCTGCGCCGCAATATGCTGTTGCACAAACAACGCCAGCGTTTCTTCCGTCATCTTGTAATGGTTTTTTCTATCGGGATAGAGCATTTCCTTTTCCAGATAGAAGCAATATTTACAATCAAGATTACACACCGACCCGGTCGGTTTGATCATTACCTGACAGCTTTTCCGTTGCATATTTTCCGTATCCCTAAAATAAAAGAACCTGACTCAGCACGAGGGCGCTGAATCAGGCGGGCAGAGCCCTAAGTGGCATACTTAATTTTTTATAATTATCCTTTTAGCCCCAGGTCACCGGCGTTGGTTTGTCGCCACGGGCTTTCATTAATGAGTCGTTATCGATGTCCTGTTTCATTTTCAGGAACTTGCCATACAGCTGTTTTTCAATTTCAGGCTGTTTGCCAATTTGGTTCAGCGTTTCGAACCGATCTTTTTTCAGGTTATAGAGATATTTAGGTTTATTCTGGCGATCGATGATCATCTTCCAGTCGCCGTCGCGGATCGCCCATTCATCGGTCGGATCATCCTGGAACGGCATATCAATACCGAAGATCAGCGGCTTATTACGTTTTAACGTTTTCTGCTCCAACAGCGGAACCAGCGATTGCCCGTCGTATGTACGATCAGTAGGCAGTTTGAAATCCATCATGTTCGCCAGCGTCGGCATCCAGTCCAGACCATACACCGGCGTATCGGTAACGACGCCCTGTGGAATGTGTTTACCGTATTTGATAATTGCCGGAACGCGAATACCGCCTTCCCACAGGTTATCTTTACGTCCGCGCAGACCGTCAGTCTCGCCTGCGAGGTTCAGCTCGTAGACTTTACGCGCTTCACGCGTCACCGGGCCGTTATCACTGGTGAAGATGACAATGGTATTATCTTCTTCCCCCATCGCTTTAATTTTATCCAGTACTTTGCCGACTTGCGCATCCATATAGCTGATATTGGCGTAATATTCACCGGTACCGCGCCACGGTTTATCCGCCCAGTCGCCGTAGAACAGATCGGGATGCTGCTTCTGGTATTCGCTCATGTATTGTGAATACATATCAAGGTATTTTTTCGGCGAGGCCAGCGGGCTGTGAACTTCCGTAAAGGCAACGTATAAGAAGAACGGTTTGTCGTCTTTCTTGTTATCTAGCCAGTTCACCACTTCAGAACTGACAAATTCGCCGCTGATGCTATCGGCACGATCAATATGTTTGCCGTTACGCATCCAGCCGGTTGGGTGGACGACGCCGTAACGCGGGCGCTCTTTGGCATTATCCAGCGTAGCATCGGTCACAAAGCCAGCCGGGTTCACCAGCGAGTAATCAAAACCTAACTCTTTCGGCTGCGGCTGATCGGTACGATCGCCCCCGGCGTTGAGATGCAGTTTACCCATCATCGCGGTATCGTAACCCTGCTGTTTCAGCAGATTGGCTATGGTCAATTCGTTACGTCCAATAGAAACATTAGTACCTTCAGGGATCCAGGAGCGTACACCGGTGCGGAAGGGCATACGGCCTGTTAACATCCCGGCGCGGGAAGGAGAACACAAAGGAGCCGGCGCATAGTATTCAGTGAATTTGACCCCTTCTTTCGCCAGGCGGTCAATATTCGGGGTTTTCACTATCTGGTGACCGTAAGTCGCCAAATCACCATAGCCAAGATCATCTGCCACAATAAAAACTAAGTTCGGGCGTTTTTCGGCAGCCGCGTGCACGACAGATAACGTACTTGTCGCACAAAGCGCCAGTCCAATCATGCTGGCAATGACTGTTTTTTTCATTTCAACTCCTTTGATTTTATTTAAAATGAATATCCGACCATATAAATCATCTGGTCTCCATATCCGTCATAACCTAGTTTGTTCGCGAAATAACGATATGTCACAGTAGCTTTCCAGCGGGGATAAAATTTCCATGCCAGTGTTAATCCACCATTTAATCCATTTCGACCGAATTGCTGCTCCGTATAAGCGTCATTTCTATCTAGTTCGATTTCATTCCAGTCAGATAAAACAAAATCTTCACCAAATAAATTAAAATTATAGGCTGCAGTCCAGCCAATAACATAGCCATTCCAGCCGCTTGTCTGCCCATATTTCTGCGAGACATAATCACCAGATTGATTATGCAGACCAATATAGGGTTTGAAGAACCCCCAACTCCCGCTCCAACCTAAATACCCCGCTCCATAAAACATATCGAGGTCATCGCCCCATGAGTTATCCCATTGACCATATATCTTACCGAAGAAAGTATAATCTGAATCAAAGAGTCGTACATGAGTCATGGCAGAAACAGTATGATTTCTTCCAGCAACCGCGTGATTTAACACGTTGCTTTCAATAAATGAATAGAATTCTGCCTCTTTGAAGTTGACACCAAAGTCAGCAGTTACTTTCCACACCTCCCCACGATGTACATTGACGAATCCACTATTCCAGTCAGCATAACCGGCATTAATTGATCCAAATGAATTCTTATATTCCAGTGCATGTACAGAATGGCTAAAAACAGTAGATATTGTAAGTAAGAGACTAAATAATACTGTTCGCTTTATCAGAGACATTGAATATATTTCCCATAGTTATATTTTATTCATCAATGAATATGTTTTACTCCGGTGTCGAAGTTTAACCAAATCTAGTTATAGAATAGTGATATAAATCTCACATCACGCAGGATAAAATTATTTAAAAATAATGTGTCGAGAAATGTTTTTTTATAAAAAATAACTCAATGTTTATTATTAAATCAACACTTCATCTTTTTAGGTCATACCGCAGATTTAGTGTTGTACTAAGCTTTACCTTTTGGATAACTGATAGCAAAGATTGATGTGATTTGCCCCGCTGTTCCGTAACTCAGGGGGTGATCCGAACGGTCATTTCCCCCTCAGGAGTGCAACTCTATCGCTGTAAGCAATACCTGAAAACCTGCCAGCTCAGCCATCACTACAACGGTGCCCTCCATCACACCATTATTGATATGACGATGATTACCTGATGGTCGATGTTCTGAGTATGTATCCTTTTACTAACGACGTAATGAACGTGGAAGTTAGCGGTAACGATCTGAAGGCGATGATGTCTCATGCAGCCGATCCGAAGAACGGCATGCTGCATGTGTCGAAAACGGCCAAATTCAAACACTACAACACAAAACCGCTGGGACAGCGTATTGTCGAATTTGATATCAAAGGTAAACAGGTCGCAGACAAGACATTCAGTACCGTCGCGCTGACTCCTTTATCGGTAAAGGCCGTGGCGGATTTGACTTCACGAAAGGTAAAAATGTCAAAGACATTAAAGGGCTGTAAACCTCGCAGGCAATTGCTGATTATATGGAACATATCAATAACATCGTTCCGGATCACACCATGCGTGTTGACGACATCAGTAAATAAAACAACTCTCATGCGGTCGTTACCCGGTGGCGGCAGATTGATATTATCTTCGCGGAAACGATAATTACCGTTGTCAAAAACCAGAAACTCCACGATACCCGGTTCGCTGCTTTCAACTCAGACACCAGGATAAAGGCTTAACGGCGCGGTGCCATAAGGATTAAGGGTAATAACGGCATGTGTATATGTATTGTCCTCACGAATTTGGTCGAGGAGCTGTTGGTATATGGCGTTATGGTTTTGCACCATCGCGTTATCGGTATCAATTTTCTGATTCATCGGCGCTCTTGGTGCAGGCATGGCGAGTGAGGACTGTTGGTTTACATACATAATGCTCTCCAGACTATACGTTATGAGACTTCTGCAATGCAGAGGCAATTTCTCTGCCCGTCCAACGTAATATTCCGAAGATGTTCAGCATAGTTATCATGTATAACGCAATAACAAAAAAAATCATAAAAATATTTTATATCGCCATCTTCTCATAAAATTTCATCCTGAGAAAGCAAGTCATCATCGAATATTTATTTAGTTCTTTTTACCTATATCCTATAGCATCCATAAGACCGACCAATAGGCCGAAATAAACGTTATACCAGGTAACATAAATTATCATTCAAGCACATAAAAATGCTTAACCTAAAATCATAGCACCACTTAATAAAATTAAGCATAAACGGTGGCAAAATATTATTTTCATGTCCTTTTTTGTAACTAACCGCATTTTCAAATTAATGAATCACAACAGACAGTTCTCATCAACTGAATAAAAAATAATGATATAAATATTATTTACCGCTCAAAAACATGGTTTGAGAATCCTTAAACGACACGTTATATGCATACCTCATTAAATATTGATAAAACAGAATCAACATGCTTATAGAAAGAATACAAAAACAATAACATTTATTTCACTTAAACAATTTAGCCAATTTAATGACAGTTGATTTTTCAGGCCTGTCGCCCCAACCTATCCTTGCTCATAGCATAGCGGACACGTTGCAACGATGCTGACTATACGGAACAAGTGGGATGTCATGGCCTGAAAGCACAAATGGAGTAATCATGAGACAGCATAAAATAAATAATGAGTTTATTTACAATGAATCATTAAGGGAAATCACGTCCTTGCGCAGCAATGCAGCGTTCAAAATGACATTTATGCGGGCCCGGTGCCTGAGCTATTTAATAGGAAACGCACATCAGGAATTGATTATCCGTGAAGGTGTCGCGTACGCAGTTTGGGGAGAGCGAAGTCAATTTGTTAGCGATGCTAATTTGACGCAACTTCTTTATCTGCTGCGACGAGATTTACAACAAATCGGGCTTTTCGAACTGTTCGTTACGCTCCCCAGACAGGGGATAAAAATCGATGAAAGATTTATCATTGACGCTGCTGACATACCGCCACAAGCTATTCAATATCATACTCACCGATGTAATAAAATTATATCCATTGGTATTCCCACTCTTTTTTTATTGATCGTGCTTTTCTTTTTAGCGCCGTTTATCTGAAGATAAAGTCTGTAGACCGTGTCCCGGGAAGGTGAGAACATTTTTCATAATATCCTCACACGACACTGACGGGACACCATCTGCGGTCTGCTACGCGGTTCAGTCATAGACAATGCGTAGCACTGTTAATTGCTTATCTTCATCCAAATAATCTCGTTTTACCGTTGCATGAGGAGACGATATCGGCGTGATAATATTCTCGACAATAATATAACGTTCAACTCCCTCTTTATTATGGCATTGAATTTCTAAGGTTCCCACGTCATTCCAGCAGCCTGCCTCAACAACCGATCCCATAAAATGAATCTGAGCGGTCGGTTTCGCTGTCCCTTCATGAACGATAAAGGAAAGTAAAATCACCGGTATGACGCAACGCATAGACTTCATTTTACTTTCACTCCTGTGCGTTCTCCTCTGAGCGAATATCACCCCTTCGCTTTCTGAATCGCCATTTGCAACATATCCTGAGTCGTGCTTCCCGGGATCACGGTCACCCGTTTTACATCACCGTTTTGCGTCTGAGGCATGACGACAAAAGCAGGCGTGCCGCTAAAGTCCATATGCTGCGCCAGTGCCTGGTTAGTGAGGAGCGCATCATGTACTGCACCGCTGCTTTGCGCTTCTTTTACGGCGGCCAGCTGCGTCGGCGTTAGATAATGTTGCGCCAGGGTATAGACATCGTGTTCCGTTAACGCGCCTTCCACCTTCCCTGTGGCATAAAGCGCATTATGCCAGTCGAGATATTTCGCCCCGCCCTGGGTAAGCCATACCTGTTCGCCGACTCTGGCCGCCAGTCCGGATACCGGCCAGCGGGAGGAAAAAATAGGAAACTCTTTGAAAATAAACCGGGTATCCGGGTTCGCCTTAATCAGGTTTTCGACCACAGGCGCCATTTTGCTGCACCACGAGCACTGGTAATCAAAGAACATCACCACCGCCGCTTTTGCCTCGTTGGGCCCAACGGAAGGACTGCTGCTGCTGAGCAACTCAGCACGATACTGTAATGCCAGTTGAACATACGCCTGTTGTTGCGCAATCTGCTGACGCTGATGCAACGTCTCACTGGCGGCGACCAAAAATTCCGGATGTTCGGCCAAGTACGTTGCCACCACCTCTCCCACTTTATCCGGATGACTGACGATGTAGGCTTCCGCCGTCGGGCCAATTTGCGACGTCGGGGCAGAATCGGCGGCGATTGCCGAGGCGGATACGGCAACGCCTGCCAACGTCAACATCGCCAGTCGGGAAAGTTTTAACGCGTGATAATACATAATAAAAGTCTCGTTCGATAAGATCGGAAAGCCTCCCGCTATCGGGAGACGCCTGAAAAATAGGTTAATGAATACGCGTCAGATCCACGGTTTGCGCTGGCATTACCCGCCCATAGTCATTAATACTTTGCCAGCGCACAGTGCAGCGAACCGTGTGCCGGCACCAGTCCGTTTGACGCGTTGCAAAGGGAGCCACAACCCCGGCATTGTCCTGGGCGCGCTCGTTAGCGCGTAATAAAAAGAGCGTAACGTAATAGGGTGTCGGATTGCGTACCGTCGCGCCATCGGGGGTAAGCGACCAGATCAGATGCCGGTAGGCCTGCTGCGGATTGCCAGCGAGTCCCTCAGGGCGATAGAGCAATTTTAAAGCCGAACGAAACGCCATTTGTACACGGTTCGCTTCCGGTTTACCGGAGGGAATAGCGGCGATACTCAAGGTAAACAGACTTTCCCTGTCGGCGGGTAGCGGTCCGCCGGTATAAACCACCCGCATTGAGTTTTCCTGGCGCGCTGAAAGCATAAATAATGGCGGCGTGACCACGAAGGGCGTGATATTCCCTTCGTTTTTGGTTCCAGGCCAGCGGCCACCAGGTAAAATATGCGTATCAATTAACCAGGACGCTTCTGAATGGTTACTTACCGGTACGCTTAATGCCGGGGCGCCCGCATGATAGATAAAGCGAGTACCGCCAATTACCACGCCAGCCTGCGCCCATGATATGGGAAGCAAGCACCAATATATCGCGCAGCGTAAAAAGAACTTATTCATAGGCAAGAATGAAGGTTGCGGAGGCATTGGCGTCCCCGGGCGTTATCTTGCCGCCATCGGCAAGATAACGCGCGTAAAATTGCAGATGCGCCGACGCCTGGCCCGGACTGAGCGTTACCACATCACTCTCCTGCCCCAGTGGGATTAAGGTTTTATTTTGATCATAAAGCGCAATCCCAATGCCTGAAGCGTCGCTTTCCCCTGCGGTAAGCGCCAATAAATCCGTATTACGACTGTCCGCCGCACCGCTAAAACTGACCGTTACGCCGCTGGCAGTGCTGCCGCAGTTTTGTAAATCGATAGCAAAAGGTTGCCATGCGGAACCGTCGCCTGCGCGATAAAACTGCCGTTGAGAAACCGCGCCCATCGCCACGTTAATATTTTCCGAGCCTGGAGAGAGCGAACACGTATTGTCCGTGATGGTTCCGGAGACATAGACCCGGCCATCGTGCGCCTGGACGCCGGATGCCGCCAGCAGCATCCCGATGCCGTACAGGATATCGTTACGCATAATTACGATGGCTCCTCATTCATACTGCATATCGAAATACATGACCGCCGTCGCGTTCCCGGACGTGACCGTCGGCCGGGTCGATTTATAGCGAATATAAAAAGACAGCGTGTTGCGTCCGGCTTTCAACGGATAGACCACCGAGTCGGCATTATTGATACTGATGGTATCCTGATCATCATTCAGAATTTCCACCCCAACCCCGCTTGCTAACATGTTTCCGCTTCCCATTCCGGTATCGGTTATCGCCAGTAGCGCGGGATTGTCCGGATCGGGTTCGCCGGTAAACCAGATCTTCGCCCCGGCAATTCCTCGGGAACAATTTTTGAGGTTGATATTAAAGGGCTTAAATTTTGTCGTTGTTCCTGTCGAAGGAAAATCGCCAACCGCAAACTGTCCTAAATCAATACTTTGACTGAGGCTGGAGATATCTATGTCGCAGGTTTGCGCCACAATAGTGCCGGTAAATTCGAGGTTATAAGCGAGGTCGTCAGCGCTGGCATTGATTTGCGGACACAGCATTAGTCCCATGGCAAAAAGAGCGCAGTGTGATCTGTTCATTTAGTCAAAGTCCACTCGCAGGCTGGCCAGTGCGGTAAATGCCCCTTCCGCAGGCGTTTCGCCTGTTGTACTTACCGGGTAGGCTTGCAATGTGATGTTAGCGCGTCCGGCGCTATCGGTGATAAAAGGCGCGACGCTCTGTACATCATTGGGGATAAGCGCGTTTCCTTCATCGGTTTCGACCACTACGCCGACATCGGCATTATCCGAAGCGATAGCCTGGGGAAAGTGGCTATCCGGCGTAGCGATAAGACGCATTGTTAAATTGACCTGCGAATCCAGACCGCTGCACTTTACCGGTACGCTGAATTTTTTCGCTCGTACCCCCTCCGGCTTTTGGCCTGCATGGTTGAAATTGCCGCTGTATAATGCGCCGAAATTCACCAGAATCGTTTGTCCGGCGTTGATTTCGCAGCTTTGCGGTACGGTCACCGTTCCACTATAAAGAATGCTGTATACGACATCTGTCAGCGGATCGCCTGCGGCGGTCATGACATAAACATTGAACATAGTCTTAGGACTAATATTCACCGTGCCGACGAACGGTTTAACAATTTTGAGCTGAAACTCCAGATTTGAGTCACGAACGTAAAACGGTTGACCCGCTTTCACATTTTCATCATATCCCATCAGAACGTTGTTCATTGGCGGATAGATATCGCCCGCCGAAGAATCCTCAATTCGCATTCCGCCTTCCAGGTAGTCCGGGTCCAGCTTTAAATATTTCCAGTTACCGCTCGTTTCTACGACCGGATATGGCGACACATAGGAGCGATAAGTCTGGCTATAGGTCGACGCGCCGGCGGGACACACCGCCTGTACATTAACTTCCTGGCTTTTTTCCAGTTGAACCGTCTTTCCCACCTGGTTTTGTTCTGCCGTCAGAGTGGTCGTTAAATCGTAATTAATACTGGAAGGCACGCCGTTAACGTTTTTACACACGTCTGCGAAGGCGTACTGCGATACGACACTTCCCGCCAGCAGAGCAAATAAAAGAGGTATTTTCATTTAATGACACTCCGCATGTTGTCGACTCAGAATCTGACGGGAGGAAGAGAGATGATAGGACGCGACGCACTGTTGATCCGGCAGGTTCCCCCAGCGAACGTGCAGAACGCCTTGCGCTGACAACCCGGAAAGATAGACCTCCCCGGCCTCGTCAACAATCGCCTCCGCATGGCGATCATTCACCGTCACCGTTGCGCCAAAGGGTACAGGCTTACCGTTATGATTCAGCGTTACCAGGGCACGCGCGCCAACCCGCGCTTTAAAGCTGGCCAGAACCAGCGCGCCTTCGGTCGGCACAACGCGAGTCACCGCGTCATCAATATCGACATCATCAGCCATGGCGTTAACGTCCAGCGCCATACGGTTTTGGCGATATGTCGTCGCATACGGCACCACCGCATAGCCACGCGCGTCCGTATGAATACCCGGCTGGTCGACAACGCCGACATTGGCTGCGCCCGGCGCGGCAATCAAAATATTGGTATTGCCCAGCGGCTGGCTTAGCGTCACTCCATGCGTGTGCGCCACCAGGCCGCCGCTCAGGCCATAATTCACCTGCTGGTAATCGCCGTTATCGCTAACGTTATAGCCAATGTTGGCGTTGCCTTTCGCGCCATCGTATTCCAGGCTGGCGGCGCCGCTTTCGCCAATACCGTGATTCTGATAGCCTTGCTGTATGTTGTAACTAAGATTGTTTTCGTCCAACAGTGTGCCGCTAAGGCCCGCATTCTGCGTAACGTTATGCTGTTTGTCCGTACTGGTGCTAAAGGTAGCGTAAACATTGTGATGGCGCGTGACCTCATCATCGTGTTGCAGCCATTGACTTAGCGGCACCGAGATATTCAGCGCGAAAATTTGATCGCGCTCCGCATCGCCTGCGGATTTGTTATTGTTGTAAGAAACGCTCCATGCAATACCCGCCAGCGTATCGCTGTATCCCACCTGCAACAAAGAATCCTTTTCATCAGTGTGCCAGTAACTTTGCTGACTGCCGGTAATAAAAAGCGATCCCAACCCGCCTAGCTGTTGATTGATATCGAGTTGTACTTTCCCCCTCCTGGTATAATAAAGATTGTAATAATCCGCCCATTCCGGCCTGCTTTTATCGCTGTCAGTCCGACTGTCATCGTCATAGCCGCTCATCCGTTTCCACGTGGTATCATCCAGCGTGTAAAAGCCCGAGGTTGAATAGCGATAGCCCATAAGCTGTAAATTGGTTCCTGACTGTGCAAGCGATTTGGCATACAGGAAACGCAGCGATTGCCCCTGGTAGGTGTTATTATCCGCCAGCGTACTGGTAGCCTGGGTGACATCCAGCGACACCGCGCCCCAGTCGCCCAGATTTGCGCCGCTGCCGATCGCCAGCGCGTGATAATGACTGGAAAGTTGTGTTCCGCCATACAGCGTAAAACCATGCGGTAACCCCCATATCAAGGTCGCCTGACTGAATTTCACCTTCTCTTTTTGACTACTATCGCTACGATACTCCGCCACCGTCGCCGCATACTTCAGCCGCCCTTCTCGTTGTAGAATCGGCACGGCGGAATAGGGCACGTTATAGCGATTAATAGAACCGTCGGACTCTTTGACTTCCACAGTCAAATCGCCGCTGGCGGCGGTGGGATAGAGATCATTAATAGTAAATGCCCCGGGCGGCACATAGCGCTGATTGATGATGTAGCCGTTTTGCCGAATGGTCACTTGCGCGTTGCTTCTGGCAATGCCGTGAATGGTCGGCGCGAAGCCCTTCATGCTGTCTGGCAACATATTGTCGTCAGACGCCAGTTGTAGCCCGCGAAAAGGAAGGCTGTCGAATAATGCGGAGGGGGTATAACTATCGCCTGCCGTCAGTTCTCCCTGCAAAAAGACCACATCACGTTCCAGATAAGTACTGATGTGCTGCCAGTCGCTGTCGCTATTCTGATCGCCGCTATTCGCGTTCCATGTGGAGTAGTCGCGTAACCGCCAGGCCCCCAGATTAAGGCCGCTATTCAATCCAAGAAAATAGCTGTTCTCCGCACTGCCGCCTGGGCTCCGATCCTGACTATTCGCGCCGGTAAAGGTGTAATTCAATAGCAACGCATTAATACCTTCATCCCAGTATTGCGGTGGGATATAGCCTCTGGCGCTGGCAACCATCGCCGCCTGCGGGATGCTAATGTCGAGACGTTGCTGCGCAAAATCAAAGCGGGTCCGGGCGGCCGGTATCGCACTGGCGAGATCCGGACAACTTCCCGCCGCCGCCTTCGCCAACAGTGGAAACGCCCCGGTGTTTACTCCCATATTTTTAAGCATTTCAGGCGTCAGGCAGGCGCGTAATCCGCTGTCATCGGTGGGCGCGCTTTTTCCCGTCGTCTTCACCGCCTGGAAGGCAATGTCTCTGGTCGCGAGAAACGTATTGTTCAGGTAAACGTCAACGCGATACATCCCCGCCGCCTGGGCATTACGGGAAAAGGTAGATAGGTCGGCCACCGCAGACGGGTCGTCAGACAGAAATGCCGGGTTGAAATAGTTTTCCGCCCACCCCGGCGCAGGCGCCAGTGCGATAGCCAACGCCAGCGGGGTTAATACGGGTTTAGTTACGCTGGAGTAATATCGCGTCATGAAAAGCTGATTACGCATAACATCATGAAGCTGGACAAACGCGTGCTGGCGTCGTTGCGCCAAAATCGTTTACCGTGCGCAAAGATACCTGGCCGGGCGTCGCCGGGAGAGTGATCGCGCCTTTCGGCGGTACCATAGTATTCGGCAGTTTTTTCCCCGCGCTGTACAGTTCAACCATCGAAACGTAGTACGGCGAAGGGTTAGTAATCGTTAGCTGGCCGCGCTCGTTACGGCAGCGAAGCGTCGACGGGGCATGAGCTGGCGCCTCCGCCAGATTTTTCGGGCGAATAAATAGCTTAATCACGCTTTGCGTCGCAATTTGCAGGGAGTTGCCGGTCAATTTATTTTTATCGACAGAGGGTATCGCTTTACTGTTTAAATAAAATACGCTTTCGCGATCGGTCGGTAATGACGGCCCGACATACATAATACGTAATATATTTTCTTTTTTAGGCTGGATCACAAAGAGAGGCGGCGTAATGATAAAATCCGTCGAGCGTGAACCATCGGCATTGGCGACCCATGACTGAATTAAAAAAACATTGCTGGCAGAAGAATTAATAATCGGCAAGGAGGTTTGCTTACTTCCCTGCGGATAAATCACCCTGGTCGCGCCCAGCGCAATGCCTCCCGCCTGCGCGGCAAACGACAGGCCGGCCGCCGACAGCAGTAGCAATAATCGAAGGAAAATCGGTAAGTTTTTTTTCATCTGCGTAATATCCTGATGCCGTCGGTTTGTTACGCGCAGTGACGCGCGTAACGCCCCTTTCTCGCCTCCCAACAGACGAGAAAAAAATCCCGATAAGGAATCAGGAATAAACCATGCTAAATGTCGCCGTCGCGGTAACATTACCGGCAGTCGCCGTACCGGTAGCGATATAATCCACGCTAAGCGGAACAACGTTTTCGCCATCGTTCAAGGTAACAGTACTGGACGATTCACCGATATTCAGCGCCTGGCCATCTGGTCCATAAAGTTGTAATGCCACATTCGTCGCCGAACCTGCCCCAGCGGTATTCGCCAGCGACCCCGGCTGGTTTGCGTCCTGTTGGCCATTAAAAATCACCGCCGCATTCTGGCTGGTCTGAGTATCGCAGTCTTCCAGTTTAATGGTGAAATCTTCTTTTTGATTCGCCACCATACCGGCCTCGGTTAATTTACTGGCGCGAACCTGGCCTAATGTCACGGTCTGATCGACAGAGTCAGCGGAAACAGAACAGGCGGCGTCAACGACCTGTCCGACAAAATTTACCGTACCGCCAGTGACGGTTGTAGTATCCGCTTGCGCGGTGGACAACATTCCGCCAAAGGCAATTGCAGAGACCATTAATGCTAGTACAGGCTTTTTCATTCAAGCTCCTTTTAAATATAAAAATGAGGGTAATCAGATTTTTTAACGAAACGGCTGCTGATATTTCTTCACAGCAATATCACGACTTTTTCTTATGCGAAAAAAAGTGTCTTCTTGTTCTGATATAAATGTCAGAGGCAATAAAACAGCCACTCAACGTCGTGAGTTAATCTTTACGTTATAATGAGATAACGATGTTATTAATTATTAGCAAGCCAACGGCAAGTTGCAATCATCGACATTTGGTTTTATAGGACCAAGCATAACTTATTGTTTTATATTAACTTTACACCAGTCGCTCGGCCTATCTCCTTTAGCCATATTGACTTTTTAAAAATAATCTTCATAACAACCTTCAGTAAAACATTCTATTAACGATATCAGGCAAATTCAGTCGAGATATGTAAATATATCGTTGCGTATAGTACATTAATACGCCACTGGCAGTTTTCCGAGCGCCGTCAGCCGCCCATTATCAATATGAATATACCCGCCTTTTTTTAGTTCAGACAGAATCTTCATGGTCCGACTGCGCGATATCCCGGTACGCCGTTGAATAAAATTCAACACGATAATGCTTTCCCGGTAGGCCTGTGGATAAGCCCAGATTTCAGTCAGCAGCGCCCGAACTTTCAGATAAGAATCGACGCCGACTAATTCACGATCGCGCGCGCTCATCACCATCAGACGGTAAGCCAGACAACGGGCCACGTCGTGCCACAAATCGCATTCATCGGCGATTTTTATAAAATCCGGCAGGCGAACAAATCTACCGGTACAAACCGTTTCTGCGAGCAAAAAGTGTTCCGGTCGCGCGGGGACGTTATAGGTAGCGCCATAGCTGTCAACCATACCCACGACCGATGGCGCAAACGATGAAGATATATGGAGTCGTTTGTCATTATGACAGAAAGAAACAACGCCTGACTCCAGTAATACAATGTAGTGTTCATCGTTTGCCTGTAAATAAAACTCATCGCCGATACCCAGCGTAAACGGTTGACCAAATGGCAACAAGGCCGAAAATAAGGCATCAATCGCCGCGTGAGGTTTAGCCTGCTGAGAAAAAAGAAAAGAGTGTAATGAATTCTCATTATTATCTTTAGCAAAAGCGTCGTTCATCATTTTTTTCATTAACGGTTGTCTACTCAATGTAGCGCCACAGTATAACCTCTCAAAAATTACTTAAATTAATAATAAATAACATCACTATGCAGTATTTCTGTATTCACAACGCACTAATACGCAATATTTTTAAGATTAAGACAATTCTTAATACAAAATGATTACAGAAAATTAATAACGAATTACGCATAAAGAATGAGAGGTCAGGGGGCGCAAGAAAAGAGATTCGAAAGAGCACGCCTTCGAATCTCAAACTAATAGTCCAGATTAATGCAAATAAGCAGTGATATTATCTGAAATAGCGTGGAGCAGCATAATACTCTACCATTTTATCCGCCAGCCAGCCGCCGTCTTCACCGTTAGAATGGATTGTCGTAATACTGATAGTAGAACCACCGCCCCATAAGATCGAAAAGACGTTAAAGTCCGGTAGGTTCAGCGCCTGCATCTGGCCCCAGTCATACCCTTTATCTTTACGTAAAAAGTCGCCGACGGTCGGGACGCCGTAAGTCGCGCTATTTAAGGCCGTATTGAGTAGCTGCAAAGAGAGCGTGTCAGGATCGCTGCCAATGCGGGCGTCACCCATAAAAAAGGTTCCGCCGGATGCAAAGTGCGCAGCGCTGATTTTACTGACGCCCTCTTCTACTGTAGGCATATGGCCGCCTGGGATTTGCCACAGCATGGCGGGCGTCAGCAGCGCTTTCGTCACCTGTTTGACCATCGCCAGGTAATTAAGCCAGCATGTCGCATTCCAGCCATAGTGGGCAAGCGCATCAGGACTGAAACAGTCACGCTCAAATTTATCAAACGCAATAAAGTCCGGCGCATATTCTCCGCTGTAAACGCCCAGTTCATGAATAAATCCGGCGATCGCCTGCCCTTCAGCTACCGGATCAGCGGTATCGCGCAGCACCCAGTCCGCCGTTCCTGTCGCCCAGACATTCGTCTGCCAGCCAAAAGCCACATCCGGGGCAAACTGACGAACAAGATAGTTCACCGCCTGAATATAGCCGTAGAGATCGTCGCTAAACGTCGGCAACGAAGGCGCGATAAAGCCAGCCATCGCCGGTAATGCTTGTATCGCCGCCGCCAGTTGGGCATTCACCGGCACACTGTTTTTTTGCCGTACTACGGTATAGCCATACGGTCCTTGCTGTAGCGCCCCGAGAAAATCCGGGTTAAGCACAAAGGTGGCCGGGACAGGATGCGTCTCATCTTTGTATGACTGCGCTGCCAGACACTGGGTAATAAAGTTACCAAAATGGTTACGTAGCTTTTGCGCATCCTGTAAATCCGCCAGCGCGCTACCGCCGCTGGCATTCGCGGTATAAATGACCATTACCGGCATGACGCTACGCCCGGCTTCTTTTTCTATCTGGCGCACCAGCGCAACGGTTTTATGGATCGGTAACGTCGCGTAATCCAGAAAACCATCCCCGTTCACGTCAACCTCCGCGGCCGGGACCGGATCGCCGCCGCCGTCAAAACCATCGTATTTAAACAACGCGCTAAACGGTATATCGCGATAAAGAGAAACCGTCTCTGGCGCGTTAACCGTCACGCCGCCATGAGCAAGGTAATCAGGCCAACCTTTTACCTGTAGCGTCACGCCGGGCAGAAACTCCAGCGCCACATGGTTGACCTTTTGCAACAACCGTAGCGGCCCGGCCTGTTCACAGCGCCACGGCACGCTGTCGATGAAAATGTCGTCCGTCTGAACATCATACAGCCCGGGCGCAAAGCGTAATGCCAACGTCTGCCGATCGCTGCCGCTCTCCAGCATTAATGAGTATTGATATTTACCGCTGCTGAACAGATAACGCTGCGGCGCGACGCCATCGGGCAGACCCAGTATAGTGGCATCCACCGTCACGAAACTCGCCGTGTCGAGCGCTGACTGTTGGTAAGCGACAGCAACCTCGGCAACCTGCGCCGCAGCAGGGATAAACCCCGTAAGCTGTATGGGGGCCGATATAAAGCGGTTATTAATCATCGCAGGCTGCAGATTGACCGTATAATGATGCCCCGCCAGTAGCCGGGTGATTAACTGCGGTTGGTTGGCGATCAGCGTGACGGTACGCTCATCCGCTTGCGTAGTATCGGCGATATCAACGGTCAATTTCGCATGACCAAGCGCAGGGGCGTCAATCATCAGACGCGCGCTGGCATAACGGACAATTGGCAGACAGGATACCTGGACCTGCGCGGCGGCACCGCCGGATTGCAGCGTAACGGTAAAAGAGGACTCGACTGGCGCGATTTGCATCTCATCATTCGCCAGTACCGGTACGGTAAGCCGATACGTTCCTGCGCTAAGATCGCTTATTGTCAGAACCTCTCCCCACTCACCGACAAAGCGCCGGGTTTCGCCGGCAGGAAACAGCAGCTCAATCGCCGGTTTGAGCGCCACGGTCTGCGTCATGGCAGGAAAATGAACACAAATTTTTCCCTGACGGGCAGGGTCATGGGCCAACGTCGCGCTCAAATCGCTGATGGCAACTGGCATCTGCGTGGCAGCCAGATAGCACTGTAATTCGACGGTATCCCCCGCCGCCAGCATCAGCGCGCCGTCATGATTAATGGTGATGGTATTCTTCTCGATGGGCCATCCCCCATCGCTGGCCAGCGTCACGGCCTGATTCCCCAGCATTGTTCCCTGAAACGGACTGTAGGGATCGGGGTGCGCGCTGGCCGTAAAATTCAGTTGAAGCTGATTGAGATCTACCGCCTGAGCGTAGAGGTTGGTCAGCGTAAAGGTGACGCGTTGATACCAACTCGCGGTATTCAACTCGCTAACGTTAAGCGTAAGGCCGCGTTCCTGAAGGTCATTGTCCTTTTCCGGCACATCGGGTTCGGCGGGTTGTTCGTCTGCGGCGGGTATCGCTGGCGTCTCCTGATCGGATGGGGTTTCAGACTCTGCGTCTTCGGATGACGATGACGCCAGCGTCAAGGTGATGGCGGACATTTTTACCGGCACCTGCGTCGCCGCGAGGCTGAAAGAGAGCGTCCCGCGTTCGCCCGGCTGAAGAAGTAATGCATCGCTGTTATTAATGATGATGTTGTTAGTTTCCAGCGTGCCATACGAACTCTCATTCAGCGTAAGCGGCAGGTTCCCTTTGAGCGTACCGCCGCTATTTCCCCATGGATCGATGTGCCCGGAAGCCGTGAATGATATTGCGGCATGGTTCATATCGACCGGATTACCGCTCTCATTGATGAAGGTTAAGGTGATTTTTTGATACCAGCTGTTGACGTCAAATGCGCTGGCATGGATGGAAATGGTCATGGTCTGCTCTTCCTCTGTCCCTGGTGGAGAAAAGCCCCGGTAAACCGGGGCTTGAATCATGAAGCCCAATACATCGTGCTTAATGCCGTGTATTAGTAAGCGCCAAGATCGGTCCATGCACCGCCGACACCGCAGTTCAGGTCAGGCTGGTCGCCCATAGACCACCATTTCACCTGATAGTTATGGCCTTTCCAGCTAACGATTTCGAAAGAACCCCAGTTTGCGCCATAAACGGTAGAAGCATCCCACTGCGCGTAAGGTGACGTTTTGTCATCTGCTGACGTATCATCCTCAGCCGGCGTGGTATCTTCTTCCTCGTCCGGTACAGGAACGATAATCTCTTCTTCCTCTTCCGGTTCCGGTTGAACCTGAGATAGCGCAGGCACAGCCGTCAGAACAAAGCGCTGTTGAGAGGACGGTTCGTTGTAGCAGTCGCGTACAAACAGGGTGAACTGGAAGGCTGTTTTTTCGCTAACTTCCGGTACCACAACCTCAATGATTTCAGCCGTTTTGTCTGCCACAGTGATTTGAGAAGGCACGCCCCAGCTAAAGGACAGCTCATCGTTATCTTCATCAGAAGAACCTGCGCCAGACAGCTGTACCGTAGATCCGCCTACGACCAGCAGTTCAATCGCCGCTTTCGGCGCGTGGTTGACCTTCTGCGCGTCGTCGCTGTCGCTCTGCTCTTCATCTTTTTCTACATTGATACCTTCAAAGTAGAACGGTTCCATATCGATAACTTCAGATTCGATTTCATAACCCAGACCTTCACGCACGGCGTTAACCAGCACGCCGTTGTCCTGATCGATAGTCCAGGTAAACACGCCGCCCAGGCCCAGTTTCGCTGCATATTCGCCTTTTGCTTTGACGGTACGCGGCGTATCCAGGGATAAAAACAGTTTGGATTCCGGGCTATACAGGTAGTCAGCATCAGCGACCTGGTCGGTGTAAACGTTGAAACCGTTACGGCCTTTCTGGTTTTCCAGATCCAGGTAGCTATAAATGACGTCATACCATTCGCTGGTACCGGATTCGAAGGAACCGGTAGTAACGCCAGAACCTGGGTTGTAAGAACCTTTCAGCGGCGACAGGGATTCAATTTCTACCTGACGAGCGTTACGGGTATAGCCGGCATAACCGATGTTGATACGGTCAGCGGAGAAACCTTCCGCCAGCAGGTGATCAACGATAGTTTCGACAGCCCAGCCGCCCTCTTCCAGCGCTTTGCGGTTAGTGTGGTGGCCCAGCGTTTCCGCCCACGGCGTACCGAAGAAGTCATAGGTCATCAGGTTGATGCCATACAGGCCGGCAGCCATCAGATCTTTTACTTTCGCATAGTCAAAAATAGTAGTGACAGCAGAAGCGGCAATAGAGATTTTCACATTGCTCAGACCCGCGGAATCCAGCTGTTTACGCAGTTCGGCAATCAGCAGCGCGTAGTTAGCGCCATCTTCCGGACCAAACGGGTTGCCCGCCCCTTCATTGTTCGGGTATTCCCAGTCAATATCCACTTCGCTGAACATCGGGAACTGTTTGAACAGTTTCACCACGCCTTTGGCGAAGGTTTTACGAGAAGAGTCAGAAGCGGCGGTTTCGTGGAACCCGTTACTCATGCTCCAGCCGCCGATACTCATGGAGAGCGCCAGCGTGTGACCTGCGGCTTTCGCTTTTGCCTGCATATCACGCAGCGCGCCCAGCATACCTTTGGCGTTAGCCTGGGTCACGGTTTTCGGATCAACATCCCAGCCGCTGGTTTCAAAACCCAGGTTGATATAAGACTGGAAATCGCCCCACGGATCGAGGAAGGTCGGCTCATATTTCACTTTGCCGCACTGTGCTGCCGCTTCTGCTACGACGTCGCGGTCTTCTTTATCAATTTTTCTGAAACCGGTGATGCCAACAAAGCCGAAAATCAGTTTGTCATAAGCCGTCGGTGAAACGTTGGTTAAATCATAACCACGGCCCGGTTGGGACATATTGCCTTGCAGACGGCTGTCATACTGTGACCAGTCGGTGTAATAACCGAATACCTTCGGTTTAGTCGTGGAATTTTTATATTTATTGTATACCGGTTTCGCAACACGAGCGGAAGTATAGCTTATTTTATCATCGCTTGTTGCAGGGTCAAAACCATTCGCTGCATGAGTAGTTTCAGTAATTGTATCGCCTTGAATCAGTTTGCTTGTAGCCATTTTCAAATTTCCTTTTACGTTTCAAAATTGTCGCAGCTCGTTCTGCGGGGTCCATAATCGTTACAGGCATAAAAAATAGCTAATCACAAAACATCATCTTTTTAGATGATATAAAAATCATAAAAATGAGGTTAACAACACCGTCTATCGAAGAGAAAACAATACCTTTCAGCGCCCGCTTACTCCGTTCTGGTGAGAGCATAGTAAATATCATTTATCATGTAATTAAATATCATTTAATTTCAATGAAATAATGTGATTACACTCGCTATAGACAATGACAATACAATAAAACCAGTGACATTTATTGGATTAAGACATTTCTCATACAATATAGTCACCACAGACAACCAGGATGTACATTTCTAAAGGAAGACGTTATGAAAACTTATATCATTAATAGCAACTGCATTTACAATGAAGGTAAATATGAACTGAGGACGGTCTCAAATTCACAGGTTATTAAAATGACTGCGATGAGAGCCAAATGTCTCAGTTTCATCATCGAGAATGCTCATCTGGAGATTATCGAGCGACAAAAAATAACCACTGCGTTATGGGGAAGTCGAAGCCACTATGTTAATGATGCAAATCTAACGCAGATTCTCTATTTGATCAGACGTGACCTTAAAGCGCTTGGTATTAACGATCTTTTTATTACCATTCCAAGACAAGGTCTCAAAGTGAATAGTGATATCGCCATTATCGCGACGGATAGCGAAACAAAGGGAAGAAAAAAACAGATTGTACGGCAAACCATCGCCGCCCTGACGACCGTATTTTCAGTAACGTTAGGTTCTCTCATGTATCTGCATATTCACTAAGCGAAGGAAAGGGAAGATGAATCCAATTATAGATGGAATTATTGCGCTTGAAGGCGGTTACGTATTTAACCCTAAAGATAAAGGCGGCGCCACCCATTGGGGCATTACCGAAGCCACGGCGCGAGCGCATGGCTATGCTGGCGATATGCGGGATCTGACCCACGCTGAAGCCTACGCGATTCTCGAAGAGGATTACTGGATAAAACCAGGCTTTGACGTCATCTCGACGCTATCGTGGCCAGTCTCCTTCGAGCTGTGCGATGCGGCAGTCAACATAGGCGCTTACCACCCCAGCGCGTGGCTGCAACGCTGGTTGAACGTCTTTAATCACGAAGGTAAACGCTACCCGGATATTCATGTGGATGGCAATATTGGCCCGCGGACGCTTGCCGCTCTCGAACATTATTTGGCCTGGCGAGGCCAGGAAGGGGAAGCCGTTTTGGTGAAAGCCCTCAATTGCAGTCAGGGCACGTACTACTTAAACGTTGCTGAGAAAAACCACAATAACGAACAATTTATTTATGGCTGGATCAAGAATAGAGTGACCTAGACCCGGCTGAAAAAAAACGCGTAAAAGGCTCACGGATGAGCCTGATACTGCGAATGATAATTAATCTGAATTATTTCCTTCGATAATTTTTTTAATCCGCCGCCCAAGAATTTTTAAGATCGGACTCGCGAAAACACCGCCTAAGCCTGCCGCCAACAGAACAATGTTGAAACTGCATTCTTTTTCGATTGCAATCGCGCTTAACAAGAAACTGGTGAAGCAGGAAATCACGATCTGCGTTAAGCAATATTTAATACTTTCATGAGAACTATTATATTCTGTCTTATCTTTGCGTAAAAGATAGCTGACAAAGCCTCCCCACGCGCCAATCGAAATAATAGTGAGTAAGATCTCTAGCTCCAATAGCACAACTTCCGTTGTCGACACATGGTTGGGAATAGACATTTTAACACTCCGAAATCATTATAAATGAATAATTAACACAAGGAGTGTAAGCGCCCTGTCAGAAGGGTAAAAATCAAAGCACATCATTTAAAACCATATTAAATCAAAGCGTAAAAATGAGGTGTATTAGCGACGGAAGGAGGAAAGCGTTTGTAACATACTTACCATCTCATTAATCGTCGATATATTTCTACTATTTTTATTCCAGGATGCATAGACCTGAACTGACTTCAAAGCCAGTTCGGGCGGAGGCTGAATAAATTTAATGTCATATTTACGATGGTTTTTATAAAAAAGCGCTAATTTCAAAGGCATCAATGCAATCAATGAGGTTCGTTCGATCATGCTCATCAAACCATTAATCGAATCACTGCGATAGCCGACAATACGCCTGCCAGTATAGTAAAGCTCATCCTTAAATAACTCGCTATCATGATATATCACTGAAGCCCCCATCCCCGGCTGATATAACGCATGACGCGAAGAATAAAAATGATGTAGCGACAGTTGTGAGAGGGTACTCAGCATGTGTTTACTGCTACAGATACAAACAAATGATTTAAAACTATCAATAATTTGATTCTCTATGCCGGACTCCAGCAAAGGTTCGGCACTAATCAACAGATCGCCTTGCGCAGTAAACAGAAGTTCGCTGATATGCTCCCGACTCATATTTCTGACAGTGAAATGATTTATCAAAATACGGTCAAATATATCGCTGTTATAGAGCTGAGAAAGATAATAGCTTTCAACAATATCACTGCCTAATAACGTTATCTGGAACGCTTCATCTTTTTTGCTATTACAGAGAAAGGTGTCATCCACCAGTTTCATCACCTGACTGAAATTTTGGTGAATGTCGACAGCCTTAGCTGTGGGGATGAGCCCGCCTTTCCCTCTGCTAAACAGTTCTTCCGGGTAATAACTCTGCAGGCGCTTTAACGCCAGAGAAACGGCAGCCGGTGTAATGCCTAACTTTTTTGCCGCCATAGCCGCATTTCCTGACAAAATAACAGCGTCAAGAATTTTGATTAAATTATAATCAAAGCTCTTGTTGGCACCTTTCGATCCCATTCGCTGTCTGCCTCCGGAAACTAAAAAAAGCAATATAGATAATACTCAAGATAAATCAATTCACAGCATCTAAAAAAGCAATCATTAATGTCATCACATCACGTTTTTTTAAAGAATAAGCGTATACAAAACTGCTGATTAACATCAATTTGTTTATCAGTAAAAACAAAATATCAACAAATGAGAGGATACGATGCGTTTAACAGAAGCCTGGGCGCGTACAGACAGAAAAAAGCCCGGATATACACCCGGGCTGAAGAAAAATACAACGGGAAAAAGATTAGCGAGTCAAATCGTCAAAGAATTTTTTCACGCCGTCAAAGAAGCTTTTTGAACGCGGGCTGTTTTTCTCTCCCGTCGGGCCGCCAAAACTTTCCTGAAGATCTTTTAGCAATTGCTTCTGTTTTTCGCTCAGACCGACCGGCGTTTCAACCACCACACGGCACAGCAAATCGCCCTGCGCGCCACCACGTACGGACTTCACGCCTTTGCCGCGCATACGGAACAGCTTGCCCGTTTGTGTTTCGCTCGGTACTTTCAGCATCACGCGACCATCTAACGTCGGCACTTCAATTTCACCGCCCAGCGCCGCCATCGCAAAGTTGATCGGCACTTCGCAATAAAGATTATTGCCTTCGCGCTCGAAAATAGGGTGTTGTTTCACCTGGACCTGAACGTACAAGTCGCCTGCCGGTGCGCCATGCTCGCCCGCTTCGCCCTCGCCTGCCAGACGAATACGATCGCCGGTATCCACGCCCGCCGGGATTTTAACGGACAGAGTTTTACTCTTTTCAACACGCCCATGACCGTGACATTTATGGCACGGATCTTTGATCAGCGTACCGCGTCCCTGACAGTGTGGGCAGGTCTGCTGTACAGCAAAGAATCCCTGGCGCATCTGTACCTGACCAGAACCATGACAGGTCGGACAGGTTTGCGGTTGCGTGCCAGCTTTCGCGCCGCTGCCGTGGCAAACGTCGCACTCCTCCAGCGTCGGAATACGGATCTCTTTGGTCACGCCACGCACCGCTTCTTCCAGGGTGAGATCCATGTTATAACGCAAATCAGCACCACGCGCCGCACGTTGGCGACCACGCCCGCCGCCAAAGATATCGCCAAAAACGTCACCAAAGATATCACTGAAATCAGCGCCGCCATTAAAGCCGCCGCCAAATCCGCCGCCCATACCGCCTTGTTCAAACGCGGCGTGACCATACTGATCGTAGGCTGCGCGTTTTTGCGCATCGGTCAGCACTTCATAGGCTTCTTTAATCTCTTTAAATTTAGCTTCGGCCTCTTTATCACCCTGATTGCGGTCCGGATGATATTTCATGGCCAGGCGCTTATACGCCTTTTTGATTTCACGCTCTTCCGCTGTTTTGGAAACGCCTAAAATCTCGTAGTAATCTCTTTTCGCCATCTCTTTTTATCTGCCCTTAACATGCATGCACGGGCGGAGAGGAAACCTCTTCGCCCGTGCCAGTAATTACCCGTTCAAAGGGCGATTATTTTTTATCTTTTACTTCTTCAAACTCAGCGTCGACAACGTCGTCATCTTTCGCGTTGTTTGCAGAAGCGTCAGCGGAGCCAGCCTGCTGCTGCGCATGTTGCTGCTGAGCGATTTCCATCAGTTTCTGGGAAACCTGCGCCAGTTCCTGCATTTTCGCTTCGATAGCGGCTTTATCTTCGCCTTTCAGGGCAGTTTCCAGCGCGTTCAGGGCAGACTCGATAGCGGTTTTGTCATCAGCCGGCAGTTTATCGCCTGCTTCTTCAACCTGCTTACGGGTGCTGTGCAGCAGATGGTCGCCCTGGTTACGGGTCTGAACCAGCTCTTCGAACTTACGGTCGGATTCAGCGTTCGCTTCTGCATCGCGAACCATTTTCTGAATTTCTTCCTCGTTCAGACCAGAAGACGCCTTGATAGTGATCTTCTGCTCTTTACCGCTGTTTTTATCTTTCGCGGAGACGTGCAGGATACCGTCAGCATCGATATCGAAGGTGACTTCGATCTGCGGCATACCGCGCGGCGCCGGGTTGATGCCATCCAGGTTGAACTGACCCAGAGATTTGTTATCAGACGCACGTTTACGCTCACCCTGCAGCACATGGATGGTTACCGCAGACTGGTTGTCTTCCGCAGTAGAGAACACCTGGCTGTGCTTGGTCGGGATGGTGGTGTTTTTGGTGATAAGCGGAGTCATCACGCCACCCATCGTTTCGATACCCAGAGACAGCGGGGTAACGTCCAGCAGCAGTACGTCTTTCACATCACCGGTCAATACGCCGCCCTGTACCGCTGCGCCGATAGCCACAGCTTCGTCCGGGTTAACGTCTTTACGCGGCTCTTTACCAAAGAACTCAGCCACTTTTTTCTGCACCATTGGCATACGGGTCTGACCGCCGACGAGGATCACGTCGTTGATATCAGACACGGACAGGCCAGCGTCCTGCAGTGCGACTTTCAGCGGCTCGATAGAACGGTTCACCAGATCTTCAACCAGGCTTTCCAGTTTCGCACGAGTCACTTTAATGTTCATGTGTTTCGGACCGGTGGCATCTGCGGTAATGTACGGCAGGTTCACGTCGGTCTGCTGCGCAGAAGACAGCTCGATTTTGGCTTTTTCTGCGGCTTCTTTCAGGCGCTGCATGGCCAGCGGATCGTTACGCAGGTCAATGCCCTGATCTTTCTTAAACTCGTCAACGAGGTAGTTGATCAGGCGGGTATCGAAGTCTTCACCACCCAGGTGGGTATCACCGTTGGTTGCCAGAACTTCAAAGGTTTTTTCGCCATCAACTTCGTCGATTTCGATAATAGAGATATCGAAAGTACCACCACCGAGGTCGTAAACCGCGATAGTACGGTTGCCGACTTCTTTATCCAGACCGTAAGCCAGCGCTGCGGCAGTCGGTTCGTTGATGATACGTTTAACTTCCAGCCCCGCGATACGACCAGCATCTTTGGTAGCCTGACGCTGCGCATCGTTAAAGTAAGCCGGTACGGTGATAACCGCTTCAGTTACCGGTTCGCCCAGATAATCTTCAGCCGTTTTCTTCATTTTCTTCAGCACTTCGGCAGAAATCTGCGGCGGCGCCATTTTCTGACCTTTCACATCAAGCCATGCGTCGCCGTTGTCGGCGCCGATGATTTTGTACGGCATGATAGAAACGTCACGTTGAACTTCTTCGTCCTGGAAGCGGCGGCCAATCAGGCGTTTAATCGCAAACAGGGTGTTTTGCGGGTTTGTCACTGCCTGACGTTTAGCCGGCTGACCAACCAGAGTTTCACCATCCTGGGTATAAGCAATGATAGAAGGCGTAGTGCGATCGCCCTCGGCGTTCTCCAGCACGCGTGCCTGCGTTCCATCCATAATCGCTACACAAGAGTTGGTAGTACCCAGGTCGATACCAATAATTTTACCCATCTAAACGTCTCCACTAAAAATTCGGTCATCATGTGGTTGTGAATCTGTAATAAGGGCGAAACGTGCGGTTTCAACTACCCTGAATCGTTTTTTTTCAGACTCACCACTGCGGTTGACTACAAGATGGGGTCGTAACCCACGTCATCAAGGGGGAGATGAAAAAATTTTTTAGTGACGAGAGGGCGCGATGGAAAACCAGGCAAACAAACATTCATGAAATAAATTAAACAACGAATACTATTCACAGAAAAATTGTAATAAAAAGAAAAGATTACAAAACTGAATCGTTGCCATGAGCAGAGTATGATAGACGGTAATTGCTTATTGAACCCGTCAAAGAGAAATTCCATGCGATCTGTGTTAACGATTTCCGCCGGCCTGCTTTTCGGCCTGGCGTTAAGTAGCGTCGCGCACGCGAACGACCATAAAATACTGGGTGTTATTGCCATGCCCAGAAATGAAACGAACGATCTCACGCTGAAAATTCCCGTCTGCCGCATCGTGAAGCGCATTCAACTCACGGCGGATCACGGCGACATCGAACTTAGCGGCGCATCCGTCTATTTTAAAACTGCGCGTAGCGCCAGCCAAAGCCTGAACGTCCCTTCCTCAATCAAAGAGGGCCAGACGACAGGCTGGATCAATATTAATAGCGATAACGACAACAAACGCTGCGTATCAAAGATTACCTTCTCAGGCCATACGGTAAATTCTTCCGATATGGCGAGACTTAAAGTCATTGGCGACGATTAATCGCTGTTATTTCTATTCCAAAAGCCAGACTGAAAATGAACGTCACCTATTTACACGACGAGGATTTAGACTTTCTTCAGCATTGTAGCGAAGAACAACTCGCCGATTTCGCCCGTTTGCTGACGCATAACGAAAAGGGCAAGGCTCGCTTGTCGAGCGTCCTTAGTCATAACGAGCTGTTCAAAGCGATGGAAGGTCACCCGGAGCAACACCGCCGTAACTGGCAGCTCATTGCCGGCGAGTTTCAGCATTACGGCGGCGACAGTATCGCCAACAAATTGCGCGGACACGGAAAACAGTACCGCGCGATTCTGCTGGATGTCGCAAAACGGCTAAAACTCAAAGCAGATAAAAGCATGTCGACGTTTGAAATAGAACAGCAACTGCTGGAGCATTTTTTACGTCATACCTGGCAGAAGATGGACGCGGCGCATAAGCAGGAATTTCTGCAAGCCGTAGACGCCAAAGTTTCTGAACTGGAAGAACTGCTGCCGCTGCTCATGAAAGATCGCAGTCTGGCAAAAGGGGTCTCCCACCTGCTTTCCACCCAGCTTACCCGCATTTTGCGTACCCATGCCGCAATGAGCATCCTGGGCCACGGATTGCTGCGCGGCGCAGGTCTTGGCGGCCCGGTCGGCGCGGCGTTAAACGGCGTCAAAGCGATGAGCGGCAGCGCGTATCGCGTGACTATTCCGGCGGTGTTGCAAATAGCCTGCCTGCGACGAATGATGGCAGCCGTTCAGGCGTGAATGCCCTCACAGGGGGAAATATTTTCTTTTCCCCCTTATTAGATCATAGACAGTCCTCTTCCCCCTGATTATTATGCCGCGCCCCGAATACGGAACTCGTTATTCTGGGAAACTATTTCACCATTCAATTATGATGATTTTGAGGAATTATGGGCAACACTAAGTTGGCTAATCCGGCACCGCTGGGCCTGATGGGCTTCGGCATGACCACCATTCTGCTTAACCTGCACAATGCCGGTTTTTTCGCCCTGGACGGTATTATTCTGGCGATGGGGATTTTCTACGGCGGTATCGCGCAAATTTTTGCCGGTCTGCTGGAGTATAAAAAAGGCAATACCTTTGGTTTAACGGCCTTTACCTCTTACGGTTCGTTCTGGCTGACGCTGGTCGCTATCCTGCTGATGCCGAAAATGGGCCTGACGGATGCGCCTGACGCTCAGCTACTCGGCGCTTATTTAGGTCTGTGGGGCGTGTTCACGCTGTTTATGTTCTTCGGTACGCTGAAAGCCGCCCGCGCGCTGCAATTTGTTTTCCTGAGCCTGACCGTACTGTTCGCTCTGCTGGCGGTCGGCAATATCACCGGTAACGAAGCCATTATCCATATCGCAGGCTGGGTTGGTCTGGTTTGCGGCGCCAGCGCTATTTATCTGGCGATGGGTGAAGTGCTAAACGAGCAATTTGGCCGCACTATTCTGCCAATCGGCGAGGCGCACTAAATCTCTTTTATTCCTCCCGCACCGGGAGGAATAACCCTACTATCAGTCTCTTCCGGTCAGGATGACATATTCTCACGTCTGGCGCTCTTCGGACGGAAAGCGGCAACCACTTCCGGCGCGGTTTCGACATACGGCCCGTCAAGCAGCTGTATACAATACGGCACGCTCGCAAAAATGCCCGGCACGCTAACGCTGCCATCGTCCGCTTTTACGCCTTCCAGCGTTTCTTTGATCGATTTTGGCTGTCCAGGCAGATTAAGAATTAACGCCTGTTTACGGATAACGCCCACCTGGCGGGAAAGAATGGCGGTCGGCACAAAGCGCAGGCTGATCTGGCGCATCTGTTCGCCAAAACCTGGCATTTCACGGTCGGCGATGGCAAGGGTCGCGTCCGGCGTGACGTCGCGACGCGCCGGACCGGTACCGCCAGTGGTCAGCACCAGATGACAGCTCATCTCATCGACCAGTTCACACAACGTTTGCTCGATAATTTCCTGTTCATCAGGAATTAAGCGCCGTTGGACCTCGAAAGGCGTGGTCAGCGCAGAAGCGAGCCACTCCTCAAGCGCAGGAATGCCTTTATCCTGGTAAACGCCGCTGGAAGCGCGGTCGGAGATAGAAACTAAGCCAATACGTAAGGTATCCATAATTATTCCGTTTAAACAGTCTCGTTAAACAGAATGATACACTGCGAAAGGAAGGACAGACAGGTTTCAGAAGAGGTAGCGTGACCCATATCAGGGCCACGCGTTAATGATTACAGCAGATCGCCGATCATTTTTTCCAGTTTTTCCTGGTCTACCGCAAACTTACGGATACCATCCGCCAGTTTGTCAACCGCCATGGGGTCCTGGTGATGCTGCCACAGGAACTCGGCTTCGGTAATGCGTTCCGGACGCGCTTTGACTTCGCCGGAGAAAGAGAGCTTACGCTCAATCGCCCCTTCGCTTTCCGCCAGTTCTTTCAGCAATGCCGGTGCGATAGTCAGGCGGTCGCAGCCCGCCAGCTCCAGAATTTCGCCTACGTTA
The DNA here is from genome assembly GCF_043357055.1 of Salmonella sp. SJTUF15570. NCBI lineage: Bacteria > Pseudomonadati > Pseudomonadota > Gammaproteobacteria > Enterobacterales > Enterobacteriaceae > Salmonella > Salmonella sp. SJTUF15570. Next base: position 50,330 of record NZ_JBEUKJ010000003.1, read on the forward strand.
CGGAAGCTTGCGCCCATAACGACGGTTTCGTAACCATGCTGTTTGTAGTACTCGTAGATTTCCGTTACGGAAACCACGCCCGGATCTTCAGCTGGCGCATAGTCTTTCTTGTCGGTATTGGCTTTATACCAGTCAAGAATACGACCTACGAACGGCGAGATCAGGTAGACGCCCGCTTCGGCGCACGCACGCGCCTGCGCGAAGGAGAACAGCAGCGTCAGGTTACAGTTGATGCCTTCTTTTTCCAGCTGTTCGGCTGCACGAATGCCCTGCCAGGTGGACGCCAGCTTGATCAGGATACGATCGTTGCTGATACCCGCATCATTGTAGAGTTTAATGATACGTTTTGCTTTGGCGATAGACGCTTCAGTGTCATAAGACAGACGCGCGTCAACTTCGGTAGAAATACGCCCCGGCACCAGCTTCAGGATTTCCAGGCCAATATTCACCGCCAGCTTATCGGTCGCGTCAACAACCTGCTGCGCGCGGTCGCTGCTCTGCTGTTTCGCCCAGGCGACAGCATCGTCAATCAGCTTACGATATTCCGGGATTTGCGCTGCGTTAAGAATGAGAGAAGGGTTAGTTGTAGCATCCTGCGGCTGGTACAGCTTCATTGCCGCGATATCTCCGGTATCAGCCACTACGGTGGTGAACTGACGAAGGGAGGTCAATTTGTCCGTCATGATAGAGTTTCTCTTTAAACAGCTTGTTAGGGGATGTAACCGGTCTACCCTGATGATAACACGACGCACTCACAGCGCAACCGCCTACATGCACCTGGCTGCCCTTGTGCACTGTTTGCGTATCTGCCGACGGTTGATGCGCAATTAAAGGATACCGCCGTATTTATGGTAAACTGCCGTTAATATTAGTCTGACAAGGTCATCTACATCATGGGTCACGCTTATACAGGATCATCAAAGCGTGACGGCATCAACAAGAGGGACGTTAATGCCTGAGTTTTTCAGTTTTATTAACGAAATACTCTGGGGCTCGGTAATGATTTACCTGCTGCTCGGCGCAGGATGTTGGTTTACCTGGCGTACCGGATTCATTCAATTTCGTTATATTCGCCAATTTAGCCGCAGTCTGAAAGGCAGCCTTAGCCCGCAGCCAGGCGGCCTGACGTCATTTCAGGCGCTGTGTACCAGCCTCGCGGCGCGGATTGGCAGCGGTAATCTGGCCGGCGTGGCGCTGGCTATCGCCGCAGGCGGTCCCGGCGCGGTATTCTGGATGTGGGTCTCGGCCATCATTGGCATGGCGACCTCCTTCGCCGAGTGTTCGCTTGCCCAGCTTTATAAAGAACGTGACCCGACAGGCCAGTTCCGCGGCGGCCCGGCGTGGTATATGGCGCGTGGGCTGGGAATGCGCTGGATGGGCGTGGTTTTCGCCCTCTTTCTGCTCGTCGCCTACGGGTTGATTTTTAATAGCGTGCAGGCGAATGCCGTCTCACGCGCGCTCCATTTCGCCTTCAACATTCCGCCGCTTATCTCCGGCATTGCTCTGGCGTTCTGTGCCCTGTTAATTATCATTCGCGGCATAAAAGGCGTCGCCCGCCTGATGCAATGGCTGATTCCCCTCATCGCGTTATTGTGGGTCGCCGGCAGCGTGTTCATTTGCCTCTGGCATATTGAGCAAATGCCTGGCGTTATCGCCTCGATAGTCAAAAGCGCATTTGGCTGGCAGGAAGCCGCGGCAGGCGCAGCCGGATATACGCTCACTCAGGCTATTACCAGCGGTTTTCAGCGTGGGATGTTCTCTAATGAAGCGGGAATGGGGTCAACGCCTAATGCGGCCGCAGCGGCAACGTCGTATCCCCCTCACCCTGTCGCGCAGGGGATTGTGCAAATGATTGGCGTATTCAGCGACACCATTATCATCTGTACCGCCAGCGCGATGATTATCCTGCTGGCGGGGAATCACGCGTCCCACTCGTCAACAGAAGGCATTCAGCTTCTCCAACATGCAATGGTTTCGTTGACCGGTGAATGGGGCGCCAGTTTTGTCGCGCTTATCGTCATTCTGTTCGCGTTCAGTTCTATCGTCGCCAACTATATTTACGCCGAGAACAATCTGTTTTTTCTGCGGTTACATAACGCAAAGGCCATCTGGCTATTACGCCTTGCGACGCTTGGCATGGTTATCGCCGGTACGCTTATCAGTTTTCCGCTGATATGGCAGCTCGCTGACATGATCATGGCCTGTATGGCCATTACCAATCTGACGGCGATTTTGTTGCTCTCACCGGTGGTGTATACCCTCGCCAGCGATTATCTGCGACAACGGAAACTGGGCGTAAGACCGCAGTTCGATCCGCGGCGCTTCCCGGATATCGAACCACAACTGGCGCCAGATACCTGGGATGCGGCATCGCGCGATTAAGCCGACAATCGCAACCATCGGTCAACTCTGCGGCGTTTTTTTGCTAAAGTCGCAGAAAATTCCCTGCAAGGACTGAATATGCTGATTCTGATTTCACCTGCAAAAACGCTTGATTATCAAAGCCCGCTGGCCACGACCCGCTATACCCAGCCGGAGCTGTTGGATCACAGCCAGCAGCTTATTCAACAGGCCCGCCAGCTTTCGGCGCCGCAAATTTCCAGGCTGATGGGAATTAGCGACAAACTGGCGGATCTCAACGCCACGCGTTTTCATGACTGGCAGCCTCATTTTACGCCGGATAATGCACGCCAGGCGATTCTGGCGTTCAAAGGCGATGTTTATACCGGTCTACAGGCGGAAACGTTCAACGACGCGGATTTTGATTTTGCTCAACAGCATCTGCGTATGCTCTCTGGCTTGTATGGCGTATTGCGCCCGCTGGATTTAATGCAGCCTTATCGTCTGGAGATGGGGATTCGCCTGGAGAATCCGCGCGGCAAAGATCTTTATCAATTCTGGGGCGATATCATTACCGATAAGCTCAACGAAGCGCTTGAGGCGCAGGGCGATCGGGTGGTGGTGAATCTGGCCTCCGAGGAATATTTTAAATCGGTGAAGCCGAAGAAACTGAATGCCGAACTGATTAAGCCCGTGTTCCTTGATGAGAAAAACGGCAAGTTTAAGGTGGTAAGCTTCTACGCCAAAAAAGCGCGCGGACTGATGAGCCGTTTTATTATTGAAAACCGCTTAACGAAGCCGGAACAGCTCACCGCGTTTGACCGTGAAGGGTATTTCTTTGATGAAGAAACCTCCACACAAGACGAGCTGGTCTTTAAACGCTACGAGCAGTAACGACATCGCCGGATGGCGGTTACGCCTTATCCGGCCTACAAATCGACACCACCCCATAGGCCCGGTAAGCGACAGCGCCACCGGGCGCAATGGTTACTGGCGGGTCATCATCAGCTTACGCAGGGCGGCAAAATCCGCAGGCAGATGATGTGAAAGCAGCGGCAGATCGGCGCGTTCGGCGAGCGCTTCAGGCAAGGCCAGAGTTTCTCCCAGAATGGACTCCACGCTCTCTTTAAACTTCGCCGGATGCGCCGTTCCGAGAAACAAGCCATACTCGCCAGGGTTTAACTGGTCGCGTAATGCCCGATACGCTACCGCCGCATGAGGTTCCGAGATATAACCTTTCGCTTTCAGCTCGCGCATCGTCTGCTGTGTCGTAGTGTCATCCACCGCCGCATAGCCCAGCTCAGTCAGACGCCAGATTTTACGGCGGAATAGCTCCTCCACACGCGGCCAGTTATTCGGCTGGCTGACATCCATCGCATTCGACAGGGTCGCCTGCGTCGCTTTCGGCGCCCACTTTCCGTCATGCAGAAAACGCGGCACCGTGTCGTTGACGTTGGTGGCGGCGATAAAACGTTTCACCGGTAGGCCTAACGACTTCGCCAGCAGTCCTGCCGTCAAATCGCCAAAGTTGCCGCTGGGTACGGAGATTACCAGTTGGTTACGCGCCCCCTGCGGCAGTTGCGCCACGGCTTCAAAGTAGTAGCAAATTTGCGCCAACAGGCGGCTGATATTAATCGAATTAGCCGAATTCAGCCCCAGCGCCGTTTTCAGTTCTTCGTCATCAAATGCCTGTTTCACCAGCGCCTGGCAAGCGTCGAAATCGCCGTCGATCGCCACGGTTTCAATGTTGCCGCCCAGCGTACAGAACAGTTTTTCCTGCAACGGACTGATCTTACCGCGCGGGTAGAGAATGACGACCCGCACATTTTCCAGGCCATAGAACGCGTGAGCCACCGCCGCACCGGTATCGCCTGACGTTGCGGTCAGAATCGTCACCGGTTTGTCGCCGCTGATATGCGTCAGCATTTGCGCCATAAAACGCCCGCCGAAGTCTTTAAAGGCCAGCGTCGGACCATGGAACAGCTCCAGGCAGCCGACATCGCTTTCTACCTGCGCTACCGGCGCCGGGAACGCAAACGCCGCGCGGACGCGCTCTTCCAGAATTTGCTGCGGTATTTCATCGCCAATAAATGCCGAGAGGATCTTTGCGCTACGGCTGACAAAGTCCTGGTTGAGCATCTCATCAATTTCCGTCAGGCTAAACTCCGGCAGTTCGTGCGGAAAAAAAAGTCCCTGCTGTTTGCCCAGTCCTTGCGTGACGGCCTGCGCAAAGCTGACCTGCTCATTATGGTCTTTCAGATTATAGAGTTTCATTGATTATCCCACTACTCGTGCGCCCGCCGTATCCAGCCGGCAAATATGAACGAAGCCTTCCTGATTTTGCAGATAATGTTTGCTCAGCCAGTCCGCGACGCGCTGCGCCGTCTCCGGTTTATCGCATAGCGCAAACAGCGTCGGCCCCGATCCTGAAATCCCGCTCGCCAGCGCGCCGATCTCCGACACCGCCTGCCGCGCCTGGCTAAAGCCCGGCAGTAAACGCGCGCGGTATGGTTCGGCAATAACATCTTTCATCAGCGCGGCGGCAAGCTGCGGCTGCCGCGAGTAACAGGCGTGAATAAAACCGGCCAGATGCCGTCCATGCGCAATGCAATCCTGACGGCGATACTGCGCAGGCAAAATGGCCCGTGCTTCTGCGGTAGAAACTTTAATGCCCGGATAAGCCAGTACCCATAGCCACTCATCAAAGCCCGGCACCTGCTGACTAATAATGCCGTTTTCTTCAATCATCAACTGCATACCGCCAAGAAAGCACGGCGCGACGTTATCGTAATGGATGCTGCCGGAGATACGGCCTTCCAGCTCGCCCATCAGCGCCAACAGACGCGTGTCGTTTAACGGTTTGCCGCAGTGCTCATTCATCGCGACCAGCGCGGCGACGACGGAACAGGCGCTGGACCCTAACCCGGAACCAATCGGCATATTTTTTTCCAGCGTCATCGCCACCGGGATGGTTTTCCCCAATGCCTGGCAAAAACGTTCCCAGCACTGATAAACAATATTTTCACGCGGCTCCGGCGGCAGTTTATCGGCAAATCGCCCCAGGTTATGCAGACGGAAATGGTCCGCTGCTTCAACGGATACCACATCGCCCAGCAACGTGCCGTCAACGGGTGTGACGGCTGCGCCCAACACGTCGAAACCGACGCTCATGTTCGCGCTGGAAGCCGGGGCATACACTTTCACCATGTTAAACTCCTAACTTCCATGAGAGGGTCCGTAACAGATCGGCAAACACGCCCGCCGCCGTCACATCATTGCCTGCGCCGTAGCCGCGCAGCACCAACGGCAAGGGCTGATAATAGTGGCTGTAGAACGCCAGCGCGTTTTCACCGTTTTTCACTTTGAAGAGCGGATCGTTACCATCAACTTCGGCAATCTTCACGCGGCACACGCCATCCTCTTCGATATTGCCCACATAGCGCAATACCTTACCTTCATCACGAGCTTTAGCCACACGGGCGGCAAACGCGTCGTCAAGCTGCGGCAGATGCGCCATAAAGGCGGTCACATCGCCGGAGGCGTCAAACTCGTCCGGCAACACCGGTTCAATCACGATATCGGAAAGCTCCAGCTCGCGGCCCGTCTCGCGGGCGAGGATCAACAGTTTACGCGCCACATCCATACCGGAAAGATCGTCGCGCGGATCGGGTTCGGTATAGCCCATCTCGCGCGCCAGGGCGGTCGCCTGTGAGAGACTCATCCCCTCATCCAGTTTACCGAAAATAAAAGAGAGCGACCCGGAAAGAATGCCGGAAAATTTTTGCAGTTCATCACCCGCATTCAGCAGGTTTTGCAGGTTTTCGATTACCGGCAAACCGGCGCCGACGTTGGTGTCATACAAGAATTTGCGCCGTGATTGCGCGGCGGCGAAACGTAGCTGATGGTAGTAGTCCATCGACGAGGTGTTCGCTTTCTTGTTTGGCGTCACCACATGGAACCCTTCACGCAGGAAGTCGGCATACTGGTCGGCCACCGCCTGACTGGAGGTACAATCAACAATCACCGGATTGAGTAGATGATATTCTTTCACCAGGCGAATTAAGCGTCCCAGATTGAACGGCGCGTTCGCTTGCGCCAGTTCCGCCTGCCAGTTGTCCAGATTCAGGCCATGCACATTGGTTAGCAACGCCTTTGAGTTCGCCACGCCGCACACGCGTAGATCGATGTGCTTGTTCTTCAGCCAGGTTTGCTGACGTTTAAGCTGTTCCAGTAGCGCGCCGCCGACGCCGCCGACGCCAATGACAAACACTTCAATCACCTGATCGGTATTGAACAGCATCTGGTGCGTTACCCGCACGCCGGTGGTGGCATCGTCGTTATTCACCACTACAGAAATGGAACGCTCAGAAGATCCCTGAGCGATCGCCACGATATTGATATTAGCCCGCGCCAGCGCGGCGAAGAATTTCGCTGAAATGCCGCGTAGCGTGCGCATACCGTCGCCGACAACAGAGATAATCGCCAACCGCTCAGTAACCGCCAGCGGCTCCAGCAGCCCCTCTTTCAGCTCCAGATAGAACTCATCCTGCATCGCACGGCGGGCACGCGCGCAGTCACTCTGCGGCACACAGAAGCTGATGCTGTACTCAGAGGAGGACTGGGTAATGAGCACCACCGAGATCCCGGCGCGAGACATGGCGGCGAAAACACGCGCCGCCATCCCAATCATCCCTTTCATTCCAGGGCCGGAGACGCTAAACATCGCCATGTTGTTAAGGTTAGAGATCCCTTTGACCGGCAGATTATCATCGTCGCTGGACGCGCCGATCAGCGTTCCTGGCGCCTGCGGATTACCGGTATTTTTAATCAGACAGGGGATCTGGAACTGGGCGATGGGCGTAATGGTGCGAGGGTGAAGAACTTTGGCGCCGAAGTAAGAGAGTTCCATCGCTTCCTGGTAGGACATCGATTTCAGCAGCCTGGCGTCCGGCACCTGGCGCGGGTCACAGGTATACACGCCATCGACGTCAGTCCAGATTTCACAGCAGTCAGCGCGTAAACAGGCGGCCAGCACGGCGGCGGAATAGTCGGAACCATTACGGCCCAGCACCACCAGTTCACCCTTTTCATTACCGGCGGTAAAGCCCGCCATCAGGATCATGTGATCGGCCGGGATCTGGCTGGCGGCGATACGGCGAGTCGATTCCGCGATATCGACGGTAGATTCAAGGTAATGGCCCACCGCCAGCAATTTTTCTACCGGATCGATCACCGTGACGCGATGTCCACGCGCCTCCAGGAGTCCCGCCATAATCGCGATCGACATTTTTTCGCCACGGCAAATCAGCGCGGCGTTGATGCTGTCCGGGCACTGACCCAGCAGGCTGATACCATGCAAAACATGTTTGATCTGAGCGAATTCTTGTTCGACAACCATTTTCAACCGTGCAAGCGGGAATCCCGGCTGCGCGCTGGCAAGTCCTGCGAGCAGGTCAGAAAAAATACGTTCGGCATCGCTGATATTCGGCAAAGCATCCTGACCGCCGATAGTTTTTTCAATCATCGCCACCAGATGGTTGGTAATTTTCGCGGGGGCGGAAAGTACGGTCGCTACCTGCCCTTGCCTGGCATTGCTTTCCAGAATATCGGCAACACGCAGAAAACGTTCTGCATTTGCCACTGATGTACCGCCGAACTTCAACACTCGCATGGTTGTTACCTCGTGATCTCTGGTCGAAAAAAAAGCCCGCACTGTTCAGGTGCGGGCTTTTTTCTGTGTTTCCTGTACGCGTCAGCCCGCACCGTTACCTGTGGTAATGGTGATGGTGGTAATGGTGGTGGTGCTGATGCGGTTCATGGATGTTGTGTACTCTGTCATTTTTATTTGTCTGTCTTGTATTCCTATATTGGTTAAAGTATCTGCCCGCCTAAGTCAATAAATTTTTAAATTGATCACATTCCGAAACTTGTTCATGTGCTGCTGGCGATATATTTATTTTCAACCAATTCCCCCTGTTATGATCTCTTGCAACCAGACGTAATCTCTTATTATTTTAAAAATTACAGCACGTTATTTTGTTAGTTTTTTTTCAATATCATGGACCAAACGGTGCAACATTACCGTATCTCGCTGTCCCAGCAGGCCGATTCGCTGTTGTAGCCAGTCGGTTAATTTGTGGTCATCGGCCGCCTCCAGAGTCGTTAGCAGGCGTAAAAGGCGCGCGCGTAACGCCTGTAACTGCGATTCATCAGCAATATCAACGGATTCAGTGGTCTGTTGCATTAAACCTGCTAATTGATAGCAATACACCATGACCGCCTGACCCAGATTGAGCGAAGGGTAATCCGCCACCATCGGCACGCCGGTCAATACATCCGCCAGCGCCAGCTCGTCATTGGTCAAACCGGAATCCTCACGGCCAAAAACCAGCGCAGCATGACGCATCCAGCGTGATTTTTCCTGTAATAAGGGAACCAGTTCAGCGGGCGAAGCGTAGTAATGAAATTTTGCCCGGCTGCGGGCTGTCGTCGCGACGGTAAAATCCACATCGTGGAGCGCGTCGACAAGGGTGTGGAAAACCTCAATATTATCAATAATATCTCCAGATCCATGTGCGACCCAACGGGTGGCGGGCTCCAGGTGCGCCTGGCTGTCGACAATACGCAGGTCAGTAAATCCCATGGTCTTCATAGCCCGGGCGGCTGCGCCGATATTTTCCGCTCTGGCGGGAGCGACAAGAACGATTGTTACACGCATTTCATTACTCTTTTTGACTAATTTACAGGAAATTAGCTGGCGTTTGTAAGCATATTACGCTTCGCAAATTTACAAAATTTTAACGGATATCACTGAAAAAGCATTTTTGATTTCGTAAAAGACGCTACACTATTGCGTATCTGTACTATTGCTGTTTATGTTAACAGAACATCGTTATCCTGCTGTTTATTTAGGATAATTTAATTTAAAATAGATCCTGTTCTTTGGATTCATCACATTTATTAGTTGGCTTACGTAACTAGTTGGAATATTGCAAATTTGTGATGAAAGCTAGCATTTAGCTACGATGATTTCATCAAACTGTTAACGTGCTACAATTGAACTTGATATATGTCAACGAAGCGTAGTTTTATTAGGTGTCCGGTACGTCTTAGCCTGTTATGTTGCTGTTAAAATGGTTAGGATGACAGCCGTTTTTGACACTGTCGGGTCCAGAGGGAAAGTACCCACGACCAAGCTAATGATGTTGTTGACGTTGATGGAAAGTGCATCAAGAACGCAATTACGTACTTTAGTCATGTTACGCCGATCATGTTAATTTGCGACATGCATCAGGCAGGTCAGGGACTTTTGTACTTCCTGTTTCGATTTAGTTGGCAATTTAGGTAGCAAACATGCAGACCCCGCACATTCTTATCGTTGAAGACGAGTTGGTAACACGCAACACGTTGAAAAGTATTTTCGAAGCGGAAGGCTATGATGTATTCGAAGCGACAGATGGCGCGGAAATGCATCAGATCCTCTCTGAATATGACATCAACCTGGTGATCATGGATATCAATCTGCCAGGGAAAAACGGTCTCCTGTTAGCGCGTGAACTGCGTGAACAGGCTAACGTTGCGCTGATGTTCCTGACGGGCCGCGATAACGAAGTCGACAAAATTCTCGGCCTCGAAATCGGCGCGGATGATTACATCACCAAACCGTTTAACCCACGCGAATTGACCATCCGTGCCCGCAACCTGCTGTCCCGTACCATGAACCTGGGTACCGTCAGCGAAGAGCGTCGTAGCGTTGAAAGCTACAAGTTCAACGGTTGGGAACTGGATATCAACAGTCGTTCACTGATCGGCCCGGACGGCGAGCAGTATAAACTACCGCGCAGCGAGTTCCGCGCGATGCTTCACTTCTGCGAAAACCCTGGCAAAATTCAGTCACGCGCAGAGCTGTTGAAGAAAATGACCGGGCGCGAGCTGAAGCCGCATGACCGTACTGTTGACGTTACCATTCGTCGTATTCGTAAGCATTTCGAATCCACGCCGGATACGCCGGAAATCATCGCTACCATTCACGGCGAAGGTTATCGCTTCTGCGGCGACCTGCAGGATTAATTCGGTCCAGGCGCCAAACCGTAAAAACAGCCGGTAAGTTATTCTTACTGGCTGTTTCTTATGTCCCCCTTCCGCTAAGCGGCCTCGCTTTCCCTCCTGACCTGCCGTTATGACGTACTCTTTTACATAAAAATTGTCGTATAGCGCTGTTTATCTCAGCTTGCGAAAGTTAAGGTAGTTTGTGTATTTACATTAAAGAGTAATACACGGGATTTGTTAGTCCCCAAAAAATAAGGGGATGCTCACAGGACGTGAGGTTTCACAGGATGAAAAAATCACCATTATGCTGCTACCTGTTTTGTGCAGCGATGTCAGCTTCATCAGCCGCGCTGGCTGCTACCGCGCCGGTCTCCGCAGGCGTTATTCATTTCAAAGGACAGATTGTCGAATATGGTTGTAATCTTGCGCCTCACGATCGCAATATCGAGGTATCATGTTTGCGGAATAATATCCCCCATTTGCAGACAGTCGCCACACCGTCTGGAAACGCTATTTCGTTGATGAATGGAATCGCCACGGTACGACACGTGTCGTTAAAAGATCATCCGGAGATTCAAAGCCTGATCGTCCAGTACCGCTAACCGCTTATGGCTCCCGCCGGGAGGAGTTCCGGCAGGCGGCGATTGCGCTCAGTAAAACGCCGCCCGCCTGCATTTTGTACTTTTCTCTCATTCGCATCCTCCAACAGCGATGTTCATCGCTTCGCTATCCTGTACGCTCTACGCGCTCGTTAAGCACGGTACCTATGATAGCTGTCATAAAATGATTGCAAATAAAATCATCACATTTACTATGGTTAACCTTACAAACAGCGTTGTCGCTCATGCATTGATAAGGTGAATACATTGACTTAAATATTCTTGTTGGCTATTTTAATTTACTTAATTATAATTTTAAGTGAATATTAAATTTATGTTTACCTTTTAATAGTCAACCACTTTATCAGCCATAATAATGGGGAAGATATGAAGCAGTTAAACGGCGGGAATGTGTGTCGTCCCACAGGGAAAGAAAAAAACCTGCAAGCCATTTTAAATATTCATCGGCACGTTATTCAAAACATCTCCCCTGTCACTATTACGGCCGGTAAAACACTGGATATCAAGATTGATAATCAATCCCACATCCTGTTAATCACTAAAGGCGCTATTAAAGTATGTCGGCGTATCGACAGCATTGTAATGGGCTGCGGTGTCTCACCAATGATTTTAGGCCTTGTAGATGCCTATGCTGACTTATACCAGTTAGAAGAGAATTCAGACGTCTTTTTTATCGCCGAAACCACCTGTGAATATTATCCTGTCCCAGTAAAAGATTTTGTGGAAATAGCTGATGAAAAGCATCTCTGGCGTGACATTTCGAACATCCTGATGTACCGCATTGCTTTCATGACTAACCGTGACAGAAACCTTATCGGGCAGGACGCCTATAGCCAGATAAAAGCGCTGTTACTTGAACTGTGGTCGTATCCTGAAAGCTCACGATTTGAGATCAACGCACAGAACTTCATACAGCAGAGAACCGGGCTTTCACGCAGCCGTATCATGCAGGTACTTTCAGAACTAAAAGCGGGGGACTATATAAAAATACTGCATGGAAGACTGTTAGAGCTTCGAAACCTGCCGGTTTCATTTTAAACGGACAAGCGTCGTATATTCTTAAAAATAAAGCAATATAGAGTTAAATAAATCCTCCAGGAAATAATAATTATTATCAAAAAAGAGCTCTTGCTCTATAAATCCAGTCATCAACCATACTTCTTTAGTGGTATTTTATTAAACTTTGTTACCGAGTCCGAAACTGGACTGCCGTTCAATATTGCATCAGAATTTTTATTGAGTTCATAGTTGATATACGTAGAATAGCCGCCTGCTTATCTACAGAACAGAAAGAAGCGCATACAGAGTAAAATATAATATTTTATTTTATATAGCTATCTTTATTTTTCAGCGAATAGAATCAGGCAACAATTAATATGTTTAATAAGAAAATTATCATCCTGGCAATGTTAACTGCCGTAGCATCCACACCGGTATTTGCCCAGAACACGATTACGTTCAATGGCAAAATTTACGATCAGGCGTGTACGATTCAGGTTAATGGCTCCACGGATACCACCATTGATTTAGGTAATTACAGCAAAGAACGCATCGCGGAAAAAGGCGCCACAACCGATTACGTGCCGTTTACCGTAAGCCTGGTTAGCTGCCCGGAAGCAGGGACTGGCGTACCAACCCAGGCCATGTTCCGCTTCCACGGCGCAACGGATGATTCCAACCCAACGTACTTCAAAAACGCGGACGAAGGATCGGAAACGGGCGCCGCGGGTATCGGTATTTCTATTCAGAACGCTTCACATAGCGATGTGACAGATAACACGGATGATGCCGCAGTGAACCTGCCAACCGACGGCTCGAAAGCAGACTTTACCTATTACGCCGCCATGGCAAACGATGGTTCCGCAACCGTAACCGGTGGAGATGTTAGCACTCAGGTTACGTATACCGTTTCGTATCAGTAAGGCATTCTCATCCTGATGTGGACAGGCAGGATGCCAGTCCATAGCGTAAAACATCTTTACAGAGTAAAAAATGAAACACATAAAGAAATCCGTGTTGGTCGTATTACTGACAAGCCATGTTGCCCATGCCAGCATTGTTGTTGGCGGAACCCGACTGGTTTTCGACGGCAATAATGATGAGTCGTCAATCAATGTAGAGAATAAAGACAGCAAAGCGAATCTTGTTCAGTCATGGTTATCGGTTGCCGATCCCCAGGTCACAAATAAGCAGGCGTTTATTATCACCCCGCCTCTTTTTCGCCTTGATGCCGGGCAAAAGAACAGTATTCGGGTTATTCGCTCTGGCGCCCCCCTACCTGCAGATCGGGAGTCTATGTACTGGCTCAATATTAAGGGTATTCCTTCTATTGATGATAATGCCTCCGCGAACCGCGTGGAAATCTCCATTAATACCCAAATAAAGCTTATATATCGACCGCCAGCATTAACAAAATCAACGCCTGATAGCCAGAGCCAACAATTAAAATGGCAGACGGCAGGTGATGTTATTACCGTAAATAACCCCACTCCCTATTATATGAACTTTGCCAGTGTGACGCTTAACAGCCATGAAGTGAAATCAGCGACCTTCGTTCCGCCAAAATCATCAGCGTCATTTAAATTGGGTTCTACTGCCGCCCCTCATGGCACGGTAACGTGGCGATTAATCAGCGATTATGGGATGAGTTTAGAGCCGCATTCCGGTTCATTCTAGCCATTAACGACTTCATTTTACTTTTACCCTTTCAGGACTTTTACTGTGCAATTCTCCAGAGTAGAGCCCCGTTCTCAATTAGCGTTATCGTTTCTGTTTATATGCTGTTCCATAAAACCAGCGTTAGCGCATGATCATTTTAATCCATTATCGTTGGAAAATGATGAACCGGGCGTGGAGAATGTCGATCTATCGGTTTTCGAAAAGGGGGGGCAGGCAGAAGGCACCTATAATGTTGATATTTATATTAATAACACCAGTGTTGAAACAAAAAATATTGCCTTTAAAAATAAAAAATCAGCAGATAATAAGCTCTCCCTACAGCCGTGTCTTAGCGTTGAACAACTCAAGCAGTGGGGCGTAAAAACAGAAAACTTCCCCGAGCTTAAAAATGACCCAAACGGGTGTACCGATCTTAGTCTGCTGGCTGGCGCTGTAGCAAAGTTTAATGTCATCGGTAACCGGCTGGATTTAGCGATCCCTCAAATCGCGTTGATCGCCGACCCGCGAGAATTCGTCCCTACCAGCGAATGGGATGAAGGCATTAATGCTTTTTTGCTGAACTACAGTTTTACCGGATCGCAGGATCACGATATTGATGAAAACCGGACGGAAAATAGCGAATACGCTAACCTGCGCCCTGGTATTAACATTGGCGCATGGCGTTTTCGCAACTACTCAACCTGGAATCATGATAGCGATGGGCAAAATAGCTGGGATTCTGCCTACACCTATGTTTCTCGCGATATCGAATTTTTAAAAGGACAGCTGATCGCCGGGGAAAATAACACGCCCGCGGACGTCTTTGACAGTATTTCATTTAAAGGCGTACAGATCTCTTCTGATGACGATATGTTGCCGGACAGTATGAAAGGGTTCGCCCCGGTCATTCGCGGGGTGGCCAAAAGCAGCGCGCAGGTAACCGTTGAACAAAACGGTTATACCATCTACAAAACTAACGTTCCGGCGGGTCCATTCGCCATCAACGATCTTTATCCAACCGGCGGTTCGGGCGACCTGTACGTCACCATCAAAGAATCCGATGGTTCTGAACAGCATTTCATTGTGCCCTACGCCAGCGTTCCGGTATTACAGCGTGAAGGCCACCTGAAATACGACCTGACGGTAGGCCGCACGCGTTCATCAGATACGCATTCCGCGCAACAGAACTTCGCTGAACTGACGGCCTTATACGGATTAGCAGGCGGCATAACCGCCTATGGCGGAATAGAGAGTACGCTGAGCAATGATGTTTATCATGCGGCGCTCATCGGGACAGGCTTAAACCTTGGCGATCTGGGCGCATTGTCTTTAGACGTCACCAACTCATGGTCAAAAATTAAAGCAGGCGATGTGGTTAGCGATACGCTTACCGGACAGTCCTGGCGTATTCGTTACAGCAAAGATATTCAGTCAACAGGCACCAATTTCACTGTCGCTGGCTACCGTTATTCGACCAAAGATTACTACGCTCTTGAGGATGTGCTGGATACCTATAGCGATAATAGTCACTATGATCATGTCCGCAATCGCACCGACCTGTCGTTGTCGCAAGACATTGTCTACGGTTCCATTTCACTCACTTTATATAATGAAGATTACTGGAATGACACTCATACCACATCATTAGGTATTGGCTATAACAACACATGGCATAACGTAAGCTATGGCATTAACTATTCTTATACGCTGAACGCCGATAATTCTCAGGATGAAGACGACGATACGGAAGACAGTAATGACCAGCAAATTTCAATCAATATTAGTATTCCGTTAGATGCCTTTATGCCGTCAACGTATGCCACCTACAATATGAACTCCGCGAAAGACGGCGATACCACGCACACTGTCGGTTTAAACGGAACAGCGCTGGCACAGAAAAATCTCTCATGGAGCGTTCAGGAAGGTTATTCCTCTCAAGAGAAAGCCACCAGCGGTAATGTGAGCGCAACCTATAACGGGACGTATGCGGATATTAACGGCGGGTATAGCTACGATAATCATATGCGTCGCCTGAATTATGGCGTTCAGGGCGGCGTACTACTACATCGAAATGGCCTGACACTATCCCAGCCAATGGACGACACCATCATATTGGTTAAAGCCCCTGGCGCAGCGGGTGTCCCCGTGAATAACGAAACGGGCGTGGACACCGATTTTCGGGGCTATGCCGTCGTACCTTATGCTTCGCCTTACCATCGTAATGAAGTGTCTTTAGATACGACTGGCATTAGAAAAAATATTGAGCTCATTGATACCAGTAAAACACTGGTGCCTACCCGTGGCGCGGTGGTCAGGGCTGAATATAAAACCAATATTGGTTACAAGGCATTGATGGTATTAACCCGCATAAACAATCTGCCTGTTCCTTTTGGCGCGACCGTCTCGTCTTTAACAAAACCAAACAATCACAGCAGTTTTGTTGGTGATGCGGGGCAAGCCTGGTTAACCGGACTGGAAAAACAAGGGCGGTTATTAGTGAAGTGGGGGCCAACAGCAGCAGACCAGTGTCAGGTCTCTTATCGTATACCGAGCTCCCCCTCCGCTTCTGGCGTAGAAATCTTACACGAGCAATGCCAGTGATTCTGGTGGGATAAAAGATGAATATGAACAGATTTGCTGCATTAGCCGCCCTGTTAACGTTCACGGGTCTGGCATTATGGTCGCCCTCGATCAGCGCGGCATACAATACCGCAGATGCCGTAGACATTAACGTTACGGGATTAATTTATGCCGATCCGTGTACCGTGACGGTACCTGACACGATCTCTCTTGGGCAATATGCCCGGGCGGATATCGCTGTGGCCGGTGGCAATACCGCCACCATTCCTTTCACCATAAAAATGACGAATTGCCCGGCAACGACCACAAAAGCCGCGATTTCATTTAACGGCGTACCTTATCCCGATCCAAATTATGCTTCTGCAATTTATGCAAACAGCGCGGCCAATCCGGCGCAGGATTTAGGATTACAGCTTTTTAACCTGGACGGCAAAAGTCTGGTCAATCTGGCCAACAACGTCACTTACACGGTGGATATCAACAGTAATACCCATGAAGCCAATTTGCCTGTCGCCGCAAGGATGTATACCCCGTATGGAAAAGTCACGGCAGGGGATTTCACGTCCGTTGTGACGATCACTATCGCATGGCAATAACATCTTTCTATTTCACCTGGTATAAAAGCAGGAATTTTTCATGAGAAGGTTATATCTGGCGCTTATTCTGCTGTTCGCGTACTCCAGTCATGGTTACGCTTCCTGTAAACGTTCCGGTAATGAAGGCGCGATCACTATCACCCCGCCGTCGCAGCTTGTGGTGGATAGCCACGCCTATACCGCAGGCGAGGTGTTGTGGCAATCGGGCTGGGTTTCCACCTCCGAAGTCACAATGGATGGCTGTAGTCGCGATTATAAGGTCGGTTTTTTATATGAACCCGGTAGCGCGCAGTCAAATACATCAGCGACAATCAATGCGAATGACGGGAACAACACGCCGGTATTTAGCACCGGGATTTCCGGCGTGGGCATTGCGATTAAAACCCAAACGAATGCTGGCCCTTACGATAATGTCATGCCAATCGATAATACCTACCATAATGGCGATGGCAATAAAACACACCATGCGATGGCTCCCGCCTACAATGTTGAACTGGTCGCCTTAGGCGGTCCGATCACCTCCGGTACCGCGACATTCCAAAGCCCACTGGCGCGCGTATCTTTTCGCGATAGCGCAACGGAAGACTCCGGCGGCGACATCCTGACCCATCTGTATTTGGGGAATACGCAATTGATTATGAAAGCGATGGGATGTCGGGTAGAAACACCTGCCATCACCGTTGATTTAGGCAGCGTCAATTTAGGCAGTTTCGCTAACAGTCAAACCGCGGGCACAGGCGAGCAGGATATCTTATTGACCTGCGAACAAGGCACCGCTATTTCCGCATCGTTAAGCGCCCAACCGGCCAGCGGAAATAACCCTGATAATTCAGTCATCCAGTTGAGCAATGCGAGCGCGCCAACCAGCGCAACCGGCGTTGGCGTACAGTTGGGTATTCAGGCGCCGGACGCCGGTTTCTTTACCGACAGTTTGCCAATCAATCAAAAAATTGATCTCTTCACTCACACGATTACTACCAATGCCGATGGCAGCCAGACGGTTAACGGCGGAACCATGAATATGTCGACCACCCTGAAAATTAGCGCGCGCTACTATAAAACCGCCGCCACGGTAACGGCCGGGCAAGCGAATGCCACGGCAACATTAAACCTGACCTATAACTAACGGCATCACATTTTCTGGCGCTGCGCGGGAAAACGTTAACGCGCGCGCCCGTTAGATTTATTTCCACAAACGTAATTCGTCATCTTTTACTGGCGGTAATGACTTACGTTGCTGACAAGAGAGCGAATACCAGTCCAGATGGCGCGTCAGGAACATCACGCCGCCAAGCGCCAGTAGCAGAACGCCGGTACCCAGAAGCAACGAGCTATCTTCCGAACGCAGCAATCCCCACATCACGCCATCCAGCGCCAATAACGCTAGCGTAAACAGTACGCTATTGCGCCATCCTTTCAGCACTGCCTGCAAATAAACGCTATTCATCAACGCGCCCACCAGGCTGGCGGCGATCCAGGCTGGCGTGAAACCGATATGTTCCGACAGTGCCAGCAACAGCAGGTAGAACATCACCAGCGATAACCCCACCAGCAGATACTGCATCGGGTGTAACCGCTGCCCCGTCAGGGTTTCGAAGACAAAGAAAGCCATAAACGTTAGCGTAATCAACAAAATGGCATATTTCGTCGCTCTGTCCGTCAGTTGATACTGGTCGGCTGGCGTCGATACAGCGACGCTAAACGCCGGTAAGTTGTCCCAATCCACCTTTTGCGCATCAGCAAACTGTTCGCCGAGATTCGTGGCAAACCGGCTGGTTTGCCACTGGGCCTGAAATCCCGAACCGCTGATTGCGCGTTTACCGGGAAGAAAATCCCCCACAAAATTTGGGTGCGGCCAGTTGCTGGTCAGGGTCATTTCACTGCTACGCCCGACGGGAACCAGTGAAAAGCTGCCGGTTCCGCTTAAATTTAGCGACATCGCCAACGTCAGGTTGCGCGTCGCCCACTGACTGTCCGGCAGCGGGATATGAATGCCCTCTCTACTTTCCGGTAAGCCGGTTCCCGGTTCTACAGTGAGCGTTTCACCATTCACCTGCGGCGCTTTTACTGCGCTGATACCGCGCGCATCGCCGACGCCTACGACGATAAAGGGCTTTCCAAGGGTAATGTTCGGTCTGTTCAGCTCATGCAGACGGGCCACATCAAACTCCGCCTTTATCGCCATATCGGTATGCCACACCTGCCCCTGATAAATACCTATTTTTCGCGCTTCAACGTTTTGATTGCCTTCGACCAATAGCGACTCCGGCAGCCAAAAATAGAGATAACTGCGCTTATACTGGACCTCTTTCTCCTCTTCCAGCACGGTATAGAGCTCTGTCACCGGAACCGCCACCAGCGGGCCGACAACCTTTTGCGGGCCGCTGGTACTCTGACGAATAGCGGCTTCTACATGGCTTCGATAATCAGCACGCTCCACGATGGTGTGCCGTACCATCATCAGGGGAATTAACAGCAGGATCATGGCGCCACCTAACGTAATCATTTTCCACAACAGGGGGGATTTCAACATAGCGTTCTCCTTTGCAATGCCAGCAGTGTAAGAACGCGATGTGGGGAGAATTTGAAGTTATGTGAAGTGACGGTGAAGTGTCAACGAGGCCAGCACGCCGCCTTCGGGGCGGTTGCACAACGTCACCTCACCGTTGAGGAGCCGCGCCGCCTCGCTGACAAACGCCAGCCCAAGCCCGCTGCTTTTACGTCCGTTTTCACGGGGCAACGAATAGAATCGGTCGAAAATGCGCGGCAGCGCAAAATCAGGAATACCACAGCCGGAATCCGTCACCTGCAGGATCGCTTTCTCTCCCATCGGTTGAGCGCTTAATGTGATAACGCCATTTTCAGGCGTAAAGTCGATGGCATTGTCCAACACATTGCCCAGCGCCTGCGCCAGAAGCTCCGCGTCGGCGACGACAACCAGCGAGGAAGGCCGTAGAGTAAGGGTGATCTTTTTTGCCGCCAACTGAATACTGCGCGCCTCGCTAAGCTGCGTAAATAGCTCATCAACAGCAACCGGCGCGAGAGGGATATCCTGTCGGTTTTCCAGCCGCGCCTGGCGCAGCAGGGTTTCTACCAGCGCCTGCATTCGCGTATTTTGCGCCAGTATATTCTCTGTAAAGCGGGTAACCACATCCGCGGGCGGTCCTTCACGCAGAATCTCCGCCGCGCCGCGTATCGCCGCCAGCGGACTTTTCAGCTCATGAGTCAACGCATACACGTACTGCTCAATCTCATTCTTGCCTTCCAGCTTAATGCGCATACTCTCCAGCGCCTGCGCCAGTTTACGCAGCTCGCTGCTGCCTAATGCAGGTAACGCAAGCGGGCGGTTTTCGGTGACGGAATCCGCATAGCGCGTCAACCGGGCGATGGAGCGGTTAATCCACCAGACCATCCCCGCGCCAATCGCCAGCGCAATCCCCAGTAAAACGGCGCTGGCCCATAGAATGCGCCGTTCGCTGCGCTTAATCACCGGCGCCATTGCCGCATTCGGTTTACCGACAGACAGGACGCCGATAATCCGTCCATCGCTGATTATCGGCGCGGCTACGTACATCACGGTGCTATTGGGATCGGCAGAATCTTTTGCCGTGCTGCGGGCGCCATACTGTCCGCGCAGCGTAAGCCAGACGTCATTCCAGCGAGAATAATCCTGTCCCACCGCTTTGTTTTCCGAATCAAACAACACCTTCCCCTGCGCATCCGTCATATAGACATGGTATTCATTGCGCACTTTGACGATCCCGCTGATATTGGCGCGAAACGGGCGATGTTGCAGCTGGGCGAATGCTTTCGCCAACTGGCCGTCAGTCGGGTTGCCGGAAAGGAGATCGTCGCGGGCCAGCGCCGCCAGCAGCGTCGCGGTGTCAATCAGCGTCCCTTCCGTCGCGCGGCGGACGCCCGGCTTTATCTCCTGAACGAAGATAGACAGCACAAACACGGCGGCGACGGCGACAATAAGAAAGTAGCCCAGCAGCAAACGCATTCCGATGCGCATCAGACGCTCCTCAGGCTGTATCCCATTCCACGATGCGTGTTAATTGGCGAGAGATCCGGGTTGATCGCGCGTAGCTTAGCGCGCAGGGTTTTGATGTGTGTATCGACCGTCCGATCGAAGGTCTCCTGGGCATCAGACCAGACAATATCCATCAATTGCTGACGCGAGTACACGCGCTCCGGCGACAGCAGCAGGGTTTTAAGAAGCAGAAACTCATAACGCGTCAGCGAGAGCGGCGTACCAAACCAGGCGATCTGCGCCGCCGGTTCATTGAGTTCAAAATGTCCGGTACGCACCACCGGCGACGGCGCAGCAAACTTTTTCACCCGGCGCAGCAGCGTGCGCACGCGGGCGCTCACTTCGCGCGGCGAGAACGGCTTGGCGACATAATCATCTGCGCCGATCTCCAGACCAAGCAATCGATCCACTTCATCGCTACGGGCAGTCAGGAAAAGAATCGGCAGCGCAGGATGGCGTTCCAGCAACTGCCGACACAGCTCAAAGCCGCTGATATCCGGCAGTCCCACATCGAGAATCACCGCATCCGGCCGTTGCTGACGCGCTTTTTCCAGCGCGGGCAGCCCACGAGCGAATAGCTCAACGGTAAACCCTTCCAGTTGCAGGGTGTAGATGAGCGTATCGGCGATTCCCTGTTCATCCTCGACTAACCAGACCTGCGGTTGCTGCATACTCTTTCCCTGTTATTGTCGCCACGGCATGACCGGCACCGCGCTGATGGCGTTCTTCGGCGACCCGTCGACCACTTTGTCGGAATAGGCCAGATACGCCAGCGTGTTGCGTTTCTCATCATAGAAACGCACGACCTGCAATGACTTAAATATCAATGAGGTGCGTTTTTTGAACACCACCTCTCCCTGCGCCTTGCCGTTCTTAATTTTGTCGCTCAGTTCAATAGGCCCGACCTGCTGGCAAGAGATGGCGGCGTCAGACGTATCTTCCGCCAGCCCTAATCCGCCTTTTATGCCGCCCGTTTTCGCCCGGCTAACATAGCACGTCACGTTTTTGACATCAGGATCGTCAAAAGCTTCCACCACGATTTTATGGTCAGGACCGAACATTTTAAATACCGTATCGACTGAACCAATTTGTTCCGCACGGGCGCTCTGCCCCAGCAGCAACAAAATTGAGAAAAGTACTAAGCTCTTGTATTTCATATTGTTACCATTCATAAAAGTGACATTGCGTAATTATTAGACATTCTAAAATAAAATGGTTATAGATCACAGGATTAGAATAATTACCTGTCACGTTGCCTAAAAAAAGCATTTAAGCTCAAAAAAAACACTGAATGCTAAAAGAACAAAAAATGCTATTATCCTCTTACCTGATATCGGGTGCTCGTTGTTGAAAGGATGGGGATATTTTATGGATCAGGCTGGCATAATTCGCGACCTGTTAATCTGGCTGGAAGGTCATCTGGATCAGCCGCTGTCACTTGACAATGTGGCGGCAAAAGCAGGCTATTCCAAGTGGCACCTGCAGAGAATGTTTAAGGACGTGACGGGCCACGCCATTGGCGCTTACATCCGCGCCCGTCGTTTATCGAAATCAGCAGTAGCGCTGCGTTTGACCGCGCGTCCAATTCTGGATATTGCTCTTCAGTACCGCTTCGATTCTCAGCAAACCTTTACGCGCGCCTTTAAGAAACAGTTTTCCCAGACGCCAGCGCTGTATCGTCGCTCCTTGGAATGGAGCGCCTTTGGCATTCGCCCGCCATTACGGCTGGGCGAGTTTACCGTGCCGGAACATCAGTTCGTTACGCTGGAAGATACGCCGCTCCTTGGCGTCACGCAGAGCTATTCCTGCTCGCTGGAACAGATTTCCGACTTCCGCCACGAAATGCGCGTGCAATTCTGGCATGATTTCCTCGGTCATTCGCCAACTATTCCGCCAGTGCTTTATGGGCTTAATGAAACGCGCCCCAGCATGGAGAAAGACGATGAGCAGGAAGTATTCTATACCACCGCACTGCCGCAAGAGCAGGCCGATGGCTATGTTCAGTCGGCGCATCCTGTGCTGTTGCAGGGCGGTGAATACGTCATGTTCACCTATGAAGGGTTAGGAACCGGCGTGCAGGATTTTATCCTGACCGTTTACGGCACCTGTATGCCAATGCTGAATCTGACCCGTCGTAAAGGACAGGATATAGAGCGATACTACCCGTCAGAAGATACCAAAACCGGCGATCGCCCTATCAACCTGCGCTGCGAATTTCTGATCCCGATTCGCCGTTAACGCTGTAGCTCATCCAATGCAGGGGCGTCCAGATGCGAAACGTCCCCTGCGGTTTCTACCACCCACCCAGACGCCAGCCACTGACTTTCCTGGTAATCGATGCGGGAAATAGAGCAGTTGCGCAAACGTAACCGGCGTTCCGCCCAGGCGGGTAGTCCCAGTATAGTACTGACCAGACAGCCCAACGCGATACCGTGACTGACCAATAAAGGTCGGCTGCCCTGCGGTAGCTCCAGACAGGACGCCAGCGCGGCATGAACGCGATCGCTCAACTCCTGCATCGATTCCCCGCCGGGAATGCGGCCATCCTGCGTGCCGTTGACCAGCTGACGACGCCAGCCCTCTTCTTCTTCCGTCAGCGAATCGATCTGGCGCTTTTCCAGCACGCCCATATCCAGCTCGCGCAGGCGGGAGTCAAAGGTGATATCACACCCGCACGCCTGGGCGATAATCTCCGCCGTGCGTTTTGTGCGGCCTAAATCGCTGCTGATGATATGGGTGATGCCGAGGCTACGGGCGCGTTCTCCTACCTGCATGGCCTGCTGCTCGCCTTTTGCTGTCAGGGGACTGTCCGATTGGCCCTGAATACGTCGCTCGGCGTTCCACTGCGTTTCACCGTGGCGAACAAGGTATACCTGTAACATGTTTTTTTTCCGTTATACTGCGATAAATTTTTAAAACTGAGCTTAATTATGCACCAGGTTATCTCTGCGACCACCAATCCTGCCAAAATTCAGGCAATTCTACAGGCATTTGAAGAGATTTTCGGCGAAGGATCGTGCCATATTACGCCCGTCGCCGTCGAGAGCGGCGTACCGGAGCAGCCCTTCGGAAGCGAGGAAACGCGTGCTGGCGCACGAAATCGCGTGGATAATGCGCGACGCCTGCATCCACAAGCTGATTTCTGGGTAGCCATTGAAGCCGGAATTGACGATGACGCCACCTTCAGTTGGGTGGTGATTGATAACGGCGTTCAGCGCGGTGAAGCGCGATCGGCCACGCTGCCGCTGCCCGCCGTCATTCTCGACAGAGTCCGCCAGGGAGAAGCGCTTGGCCCGGTGATGTCCCACTATACCGGTATTGACGAGATTGGTCGCAAAGAGGGCGCCATTGGCGTATTTACCGCCGGAAAATTAACGCGCTCCAGCGTTTACTACCAGGCGGTGATTCTGGCGTTAAGCCCGTTTCATAACGCGGTGTATCGATAATTATTTGCGCTATGTTGTAGACCTGATAAGCACAGCGCCATCAGGCATTTCGTGGCGATATTGCCGGATGGCCGCTTCGCCTTATCCGGCCTACGAGCAAATCAGGCGTTTTTCAGCAGTATGTTCTCAAGCCAATGACGCAGTTCAACCGGCGCGGATTTCAGGCTGTTTGACCCGCGCGTGATGGTGGCGATGCCCGCCCCCAGCTCGGTTTTCAACTCGCGCTGGCTCATTTCGCCACGCAGCAACTCCTCAATAATGCGCACGCGCGTTCCCAGCGCTTCACGCTCGTCCGGCGTAAGCATCAGTTGTAATAAAGGCAGATGCAGATCCTCTGCATATGCCTGACGGAGTAACTCCACAAAACGAAGCCACTCCTGATTACGTTGTTCGGCGATAGCCGATGAATAAGGGGAATGCTGGGTCATGTTATACCGCCGTTTGTACTGTTACACGAGTACAAATGATAACATAACCCGTCTGCATTAATACCGTCGCTGCCACTCAGAGTCGCTCATTAAGGCCTCTTTCTGCCCCATAAAGTGGCGATAGTAAGCGTCATAGGCCAGAACATTTTTCACGTAGCCGCGCGTTTCCGAAAAGGGAATGCTTTCGACAAACGCTACGGCATCGATACGCCCGGCGCTATTGCCAAGCCAGGTGCGCACGCGCCCCGGCCCGGCGTTATACGCCGCCGAGGCGAAAATACGGTTATTACCAAACTGCTGATAGACATACTGCAAATAGCTGGTGCCAATGTTGATGTTGGTCTCCGGCTCCAGCAGTTGGCCGGGGCCGCGGTAGTCCGGAATCGAAAACATTTTCACCGTATGGGTGGCCGTTCCCGGCATAATCTGCATTAAGCCGCTGGCCCCTACCGGCGATTTTACTTTCGGGTTCCAGGCGCTCTCCTGGCGGGCAATCGCCATGGCATAGCTTTGTGAGATATCTTTTCCGCGGGTATAGCGGGTAAAAAGATCGTTATACGCCAGCGGGAAACGCTCCTCCAGATGATCCCACAGTTTTCCGGCGATCGTCGCCTGTACGCTCAGATCCCACCAGTGCTGGTTAAACGCATAGCGCGCCAGCTGCGCCTGTTCAGATTTACTACGGCTTTTTACCAGATTCGCCCATTCGCTGCGCGCCGTGTTATCCAGGTTCCAGTACATCAGCTCCCGTACACGCGCCATCTCCGGCCCCTGCGTCAACGCGCTGTTTACGTTGGCGGGCGCTTTATCGATTTTAAGCGTGTACTCTTCGCCTAAACGCTGCGCCGCGACCATCGGATAAAAACCGCGCTTCTGCATTAAAGCATGAAGGATCTCTTTCGCTTCGGCGTCACGACCGCGCTCCAGCAATAAATCCGCCTGCCAGTAACGCCACTCGTCTTTCTCTTTCGCCTCCATTGGCAGTCGGGCAAGCCAGGTATTGAGACCGCGACGATCGCCCATCCCCAGCGCCATACGCACGCGCCGCTCGATAAGCGACGTCGATTGCGAGCGCATAATCGCGTCATCGCGCCATTTCGCCTGCGCATCGGTCACATCGTTGCCCATCAGTCGCCAGGCAACGATATCGCGCAGCGCCTGCGTTTGTTCCTCATTAAGTTTCTGCGCCTGTATCAGCGAGGGGATCATCAGACGCGCATTTTCCGCGTCCTGGCGGGCGACGCTGGCAAACGCGACTTCCGCCATCTGGCGGGTAAAATCGGTGGCACCGGTGGTGCGTGCGAAGGTCAACACGTTATTAGGGTCATTAGCCAGGGTAATGATCGCTGAGGCGATCGTTTGATATTCCGTCGGCATCTGTCCGGCCAGCACCGTAACCAGCCCCGTATTTCCGGCTTTCATCGCCAGCCGAATACGTTCCAGATACGCCAGCGGGTCTTGCTTGCCGGAGGCCCGCCAGACGCTGAACAGTTTATCGCAGGCATTCGGCTGGCTTTTGCCGGTCAGCCAAAGGTCTTTCGCGCCCTGCCAGGCCGCTTCCGTTTGCCCGGTACTCCATTTCGCGTAGTAATAGTTACATTGCGCTTCCGTGGTGCCGGGTTTCTCCGGGCTAAACGCCAGCAAGCCGCGCCAGTCTTCACGACGCGCCAGCTCATTGACGAAGCGTGATTGCAGCGTACGCGCAGGCGGAAGCGTAGGATTGGCGCGCACAAACTGCGTGACAGCAATCGCCGGTTGGTTCATCAAATCGTCGGTGATCTTACGGTATTCCAGATACGGGTAGAGCGGATAATCTTTCAGACCCGGCATCATCTGCTCTACCACATCCATCTGGCGGTTGTCCCAGGCCTGCTTAATCTGCGCATAGCGGTTACGCTGCTCTTCCAGTGAGTCGGCCCGCGCGAGGTGACAAAAGGTCAGCAGGCATACGCTGGCGGCGACGAGACGCCAGACAAATGGTTTGGCTCTATCCACAAGCACTTCCTCAATTGTTATCCAATGCAGCATCATGCCGCGTAATGAATTTATGCTAACCAGTCATAGCCATTTGCGCCACGTTACGGACACTTTTTTACTTTTATTGCGAGTGCGATCTGCTGGCTGGGCTTAGGCAGGGAAAAAGGCTACACTTCGCCTTTGAAATCTATTCACCATCACGATAAACATAGAGGCGAAGTCCAACGTGGCTCAATTCGTTTATACCATGCATCGTGTCGGCAAAGTGGTTCCGCCGAAACGTCATATTCTGAAAAACATCTCGCTGAGCTTCTTCCCTGGCGCCAAAATCGGCGTGCTGGGCCTTAACGGCGCCGGTAAGTCTACCCTGCTGCGCATCATGGCGGGTCTCGATAAAGATATCGAGGGTGAAGCGCGCCCGCAGCCCGGCATTAAGATTGGCTACCTGCCGCAGGAACCTCAGCTAAACCCGGAACACACGGTACGCGAGTCGATTGAAGAGGCCGTTTCGGAAGTGGTTAACGCCCTCAAACGTCTGGATGAAGTGTACGCGCTGTACGCCGATCCGGATGCCGACTTCGACAAGCTGGCCGCAGAGCAAGGCCGGCTTGAAGAGATTATCCAGGCGCACGACGGTCATAATCTGAACGTGCAGCTTGAGCGCGCAGCTGACGCCCTGCGTCTGCCGGACTGGGATGCCAAAGTCGAAAAACTGTCCGGCGGCGAGCGCCGTCGCGTGGCGCTGTGCCGTCTGTTGCTGGAAAAGCCGGACATGCTGCTGCTCGACGAACCCACCAACCACCTGGATGCCGAATCTGTTGCGTGGCTGGAACGTTTCCTGCACGACTTCGAAGGCACCGTCGTGGCGATTACCCACGACCGTTACTTCCTCGATAACGTCGCCGGTTGGATTCTGGAACTTGACCGCGGCGAAGGTATTCCGTGGGAAGGCAACTACTCCTCCTGGCTGGAGCAGAAAGATCAGCGTCTGGCGCAGGAAGCGTCTGCCGAAGCGGCGCGCCGTAAATCCATTGAGAAAGAGCTGGAGTGGGTGCGTCAGGGCGCGAAAGGCCGTCAGTCGAAAGGTAAGGCGCGTCTGGCTCGCTTTGAAGAACTGAACAGCGTTGAGTATCAGAAACGTAACGAAACCAACGAACTGTTTATTCCACCAGGACCGCGTCTGGGCGACAAAGTCATTGAAGTCAGCAACCTGCGTAAATCCTACGGCGACCGCGTACTGATCGATGACCTGAGCTTCTCGGTGCCGAAAGGCGCTATCGTCGGGATCATCGGGCCAAACGGCGCGGGTAAATCGACCCTGTTCCGCATGATGTCCGGTCAGGAGCAGCCTGATAGCGGCACCATTACGCTGGGTGAAACCGTCAAGCTGGCCTCGGTCGATCAGTTCCGCGACGCGATGGACAACAGCAAAACCGTCTGGGAAGAAGTGTCCGGCGGGCTGGATATCATGAAGATCGGCAATACCGAAATGCCAAGCCGCGCCTATGTAGGCCGCTTCAACTTCAAAGGCGTCGATCAGGGCAAACGCGTTGGCGAACTGTCCGGCGGTGAGCGCGGTCGTTTGCATCTGGCGAAGCTGCTGCAGGTGGGCGGCAACGTCCTGCTGCTCGACGAACCGACGAACGACCTGGATATCGAAACCCTGCGCGCGCTGGAAAACGCCCTGCTGGAGTTCCCTGGCTGCGCGATGGTTATCTCGCACGACCGTTGGTTCCTTGACCGTATCGCCACCCACATTCTGGATTATCAGGATGAAGGTAAGGTGGAATTCTTCGAAGGCAACTTTACCGAATACGAAGAGTACAAGAAACGCACGCTGGGCGCCGAGGCGCTGGAGCCGAAGCGTATCAAGTACAAGCGTATTGCCAAATAAATGTCTGAATGCCGGGTGGCGCTTGCGCTTACCCGGCCTACAAACCCAGCGATTCCAGTACGTTGTGAAACTGTAGGCCTGATAAGACGCGGTAAGCGTCGCATCAGGCATTGGTTCTTATCCCTGCTCGCCCATCATCTCTTTCACCAGTTCCACACAGCGCAAAAAGCGGCCATCGTAATCAGCCTCTTTAACGTGAACGAACTCAATGTTGTTTTCTTTCAGCATCTCGACCAGCAGGTTCTGGAACGCTTTGCGATCCACTGAACTGCCCAGGCTTCGCAGTCCGTCAGCTACCCACGGCGTATTATTCTCCAGCAAAATCACCAGGTCGAAGCGATACTCGTCGATCAGCGCCTGGACAAAGGGATGCTCGCGCCCTTCGTATTTTTTGCAAAATGCCTGGGTGGTGACGAAATCGGTATCGATAAACGCCACTTTATTCGCATATTTCACTGCAAAATCAATATATTGCGCATGACCCAGCGCGATTTTATCGTAGTCGGAATACTGTAACGCCATCTCATCGCCGCCCAGATGCGAAAAGACATAGTCGCGGCCATATTCCCAGGCGCTGGTGGTATTAAAAATATTGGCGAGCTTATTGACCAGCGTAGACTTGCCGCTTGATTCCCCGCCCAGAATGGCGACGGTACGCACGAAAAACGGCTTCACTTCGGTAGGAATATATTCCCAGTAACGAAACGGATTTTCGCGGATTTGCGCCCCACTGATATTCATAAACGTGCGTTCAGGATCAACCAGCACCGTCTCAATCCCTAAATGCTCCAGGTACTGCGGCGCATCAGCCTCTTCGGAAGTGTAGATCCAGCTCGGCTGTATTCCCTTCTCTGCCATAAACGCTTTAATGCCGTTGCTCCAGACGTCCCAGCCATGCGGATAAGGCTCCATCCCCTCTTCATTAAAGGCGTGGATGCGAATATTTTTTTGGTATTTGAAGGTTTGCAGCAACCAGCGCAGGCGATCCGACACGGTGGGCTGCTGCGACATGGCGCTATCCTCAAACAGCCCGCGGTCGCGCGTATCGTCATATCCCATAATGATGTGCAACTCATCCACCTGGCTACAGGCGCGCTGGATCAAGTAGATGTGCCCGGTATGCAATGGATAAAATTTACCGAACACCACGCCAATGTTTTTCTGTCGGCGGGGAAACTCCAGCCCGAGAAAACGGTGTAGCGCCTCCAGTTTTTGCGCGCTGGGGCTTTTGATTTTGGCGTTAAGTAACTGACTCAGATACCCCTTGGTCATACCGCTGGCGTCAGCCACCTGTTGCAGAGTGCAACCTTGCTGCTTAATCGCGGTTTTGAGATAGTCGAACGATGACACAAGAGCCTCCTGCTGGAAAAATCGCATAACACTGCCTGACGGCGCTTCGCTTATCAGGCCTACAACATCAATCCGTATCAATCCGTAGGCCGGATAAGACGCATTGCATCGCCATCCGGCAAATTATACAACATCACTACATACAGAGAATTATAAGTCGTCAAACACGCTTAACGCATCTGCGAGCTTTTTAACACCGAACACCTGCATTCCTTCCGGCGGCTTTTTCGGTACGTTGGCGGCAGGCACAATCGCCCGACGAAAACCGTGTTTCGCCGCCTCGGAAATACGCTCCTGCCCGCTCGGCACCGGACGAATCTCGCCTGCCAGCCCCACTTCGCCAAACACCACCAGATCCTGCGGCAACGGCCTGTCACGCAGGCTGGAGACCATCGCCAGCAGTAAAGCCAGATCCGCGCTGGTTTCGGTGACTTTCACGCCGCCGACCACGTTGACGAAGACGTCCTGATCCGACATTTGCAGACCGCCGTGTCGATGCAGCACCGCCAGCAGGATTGCCAGACGGTTTTGTTCCAGACCGACCGCCACGCGTCTGGGGTTCGCCATCATCGAGTGATCGACCAGCGCCTGAATCTCCACCAGCAACGGTCGCGTACCTTCCCAGACGACCATCACTGAACTGCCGGAAGTGACCTCATCGCCACGGCTTAAAAAGATGGCGGACGGATTGCTCACTTCGCGCAACCCCTGTTCGGTCATGGCGAAGACGCCCAGCTCATTGACTGCGCCAAAGCGGTTTTTGTGGCTGCGCAGCGTGCGGAAACGAGAATCGGCGTCGCCGTCGAGCAATACTGAGCAATCGATACAGTGTTCCAGTACTTTCGGCCCGGCCAGCGACCCGTCTTTGGTGACGTGGCCGACCATCACGATCGCCACGCCGCGCGTTTTGGCGAAGCGCGTCAGGTAGGCTGCCGTTTCGCGGACCTGGGCGACACTGCCCGGCGACGACTGGATGTCCGCCATATGCATCACCTGTATGGAGTCGATCACCATCAGTTTCGGCTGTTCTTCTTCCGCTATCAGGCAGATCTGCTCGATGCTGGTTTCGGAGAGCATATTCAGATTAGCGGTCGGCAGGCCGAGACGGTGCGCACGCATCGCCACCTGCTGTAGCGACTCTTCGCCGGTGACGTACAGCGTTTTCATCTGCTCGGCGAGCTTGCACAGCGTTTGCAGCAGCAACGTTGATTTGCCCGCGCCGGGATTACCGCCAATCAAAATGGCGCTGCCGGGTACCACCCCGCCGCCCAGCACACGGTCAAACTCTTTAAAACCGGTAGAAAAGCGCGGCAGTTCCTCAAGACTGATGTCAGACAGTTTCTGCACTTTTGATACGCCCGCACTGCCGGCGTATCCGCTCAGACGTTCGTTACGCGCCACCGTCGGCGACGCGGCAAGGCGCACCTCGGTAATGGTGTTCCAGGCATGGCAGGCGCTGCATTGCCCCTGCCAGCGCGGGTAATCGGCCCCGCATTCATTACAAACAAAGGCGCGTTTGGGAGCTTTTGCCACGTTTTACCTCTTTCGTTAACGCTGTTGCCGGATGGCGCTGACGCTTATCCGGCCTACGGTCGCCTTGCCATTGGGCAGGTTAATCATTTCTGGTTCATGCTGCCGGAGAGAATGCAAAACACGCCCATCAGGTCAGCGTGGCGGATCGTAATCTCCGTCTTTTCGTTTACTTTTGGCTTGGCATGGAAGGCAATACCTAACCCTGCCGCTTTGATCATTGGCAGATCGTTAGCACCATCGCCAATCGCCACCGTCTGCGCCAGCGGGATGTCATGCTCTTGCGCCAGACGAAGCAAGGTATTGGCTTTATACTCAGCATCCACAATATCGCCGATAACGTGGCCGGTAAATTTACCGTCCATGATCTCCAGCTCATTGGCGACCGCCGCCGTCAGGCGTAGCTGGTCACGCAGATAGTCGGCGAAGAAAGTGAAGCCGCCGGAGGCGATAGCGATTTTCCAGCCAAGCGCTTCCAGTTTTAGCACCAACTGCGTTAATCCTGGCATTAGCGGCAGATTCCCGCGTACCTGGCGCAAAATATCGGCATCCGCGCCTTTCAGCGTCGCCACGCGGCTGCGCAGGCTGGCGGTAAAATCAAGCTCGCCGCGCATCGCGCGCTCCGTCACTTCAGCCACCTTCTCACCGGTACCGGCCAGCTTAGCGATTTCATCGATACACTCAATCTGGATCGCCGTGGAATCCATATCCATGACCAGCAGCCCCGGCGTGCGCAGATGCGGAATTTTACCCAGCGGCGCGACATCCAGCTGCGCCTCATGCGCCAGCCGCGTCGCACGCGGCGTTAGCGACCCCGCCAGACGAATGACCTGATAATCCTCCACGCACCAGGCGGCGACAATCACCATTGCGGCGCCCAGTTTGGTCTGATATTGAGTTAAACGCTGCTTATCCAGCCCGCGCCCATACAACAGCCAACCGCTGCGGCCTGCATGGTAATCCAGAGGCATCACCTCGTCGCCGCTTAAAGAAAGAGGCAAACCAGGCCATAAAGAGACATCTTCAGGCAGATCGCACCAGGTAATGTTAGGCATTAAAGCTCCTGTAAATCGTTCAGGCCGGTAACCGCCCCGCGGAAAATAACGCATGAGGCTACCTTGTAACCATCGCTTCTGGCAACATTAAGCCTCAAATTTTCAGCAGGTGGAATATGGCTCGCGCAAAACTGAAATTTCGGCTGCATCGTGCAGTCATTGTATTGTTCTGTCTCACACTGCTCGTCGCGCTCATGCAGGGCGCGTCCTGGTTTAGTCAAAACCACCAGCGACAGCGCAATCCGCAGCTGGAAGAGCTGGCCCGCACGCTGGCGCGCCAGGTGACGCTCAACATCGCCCCGCTGATGCGCAGCGAAACACCGGACGAAAATCGCATCAACGCCGTGCTGCGTCAGCTCACGCAAGAGAGCCGTATTCTGGATGCTGGCGTCTATGATGAACAGGGCGATCTTATTACTCGCGCTGGCGAAAGCGTCAATGTGCGCGACAGGCTGGCGCTGGATGGCAAAAAAGCGGGCAGCTATTTTAACCAACAAATTGTCGAGCCTATCCAGGGGAAAAACGGCCCCTTGGGCTACCTGCGTCTGACGCTGGATACCCACACGCTGGCCACCGAAGCAAAGCAGGTCGATAACACCACCAACATTCTACGCCTGATGCTGCTACTCTCGCTGGCGATAGGCGTGGTGCTGACGCGCACCTTGCTACAAGGTAAACGCACCCGCTGGCAGCAGTCGCCCTTCCTGCTAACGGCCAGCAAGCCTGTTCCGGAAGAGGAAGAGCGTGAGGAAAAAGAGTAAAATGACGGCTTAATAAAGGTAAGGAAAACCACCATGACAACATTACGCCTGCTTATTTCTGACTCTTACGATCCATGGTTTAACCTGGCGGTCGAGGAGTGCATTTTCCGCCAGATGCCCGCCACCCAGCGCGTGCTGTTCCTGTGGCGCAACGCGGACACGGTGGTCATTGGACGCGCGCAAAACCCGTGGAAAGAGTGTAATACGCGGCGTATGGAAGAAGATAATGTCCGTCTGGCCCGCCGTAGCAGCGGCGGCGGCGCGGTATTCCATGACCTCGGTAATACCTGTTTTACCTTTATGGCCGGTAAACCGGAATACGATAAAACCATCTCCACCCATATTGTGCTCGCGGCGCTGAATTCGCTGGGCGTCATGGCCGATGCTTCGGGACGCAACGATCTGGTCGTAAAAACGCCGGACGGCGATCGCAAAGTCTCCGGTTCAGCCTATCGCGAAACCAAAGATCGCGGTTTCCATCACGGTACGCTGCTGTTGAACGCCGACCTCAGCCGTCTGGCGAACTATCTGAATCCCGATAAAAAGAAACTTGCGGCGAAAGGGATTACCTCTGTTCGCTCCCGCGTGGCCAATCTTACCGAGCTATTACCGGGTATCACTCATGAACAGGTCTGCCAGGCGGTGACGGAAGCCTTTTTCGCCCATTACGGCGAACGCGTCGACGCGGAAGTGATCTCACCGGATAAAACGCCGGATCTACCGAATTTTGCCGAAACCTTTGCGCGCCAGAGCAGTTGGGAGTGGAATTTCGGCCAGGCACCGGCGTTCAGCCATCTGCTGGACGAGCGTTTCACCTGGGGCGGCGTCGAACTGCATTTTGACGTCGAGAAAGGTGTGATTACCCGCGCACAGGTGTTTACCGATAGCCTGAACCCGGCACCGCTGGAAGCGCTGGCCGAGCGGCTGCAAGGGTGTTTGTACCGCGCGGATAAACTACAGGAAACGTGCGAAGCGCTGATAGCGACGTTTCCGGAACAGGAGAGTGAGTTGCGGGAACTGGCGAGTTGGGTCGCAGGGGCCGTGCGTTAAAGAATTGCCGGATGGCAGCTACGCCTTATCCGGCCTACAAATGAGTGCTTTCTGTAGGCCGGATAAGCAACGCGCCATCCGGCATTACCGCCACTCACCAGCGTCAAGATCCCTCACCTCCCCCGCCCAATCAACCGGGTAAACGCCATTGCGAACATCACGATGAAAGGTCGAAAATGGCCAGTCCTGCACCCGCCTTACCCAACCGTGCTTCACGGGGTTGAAGTAGAGGTAATCGGCATGTCGGCGAAAATCCTTTTCGTCGCGAATCGCGTGCTCCCAGAATCGTGGCTGCCACACGTCATGGCGCATTATCGATTTGGTAAATAACTTTTTAAGCTCCCGCCAGCGAGATGAAAAGTCACAATCGTTCTCAGGAAGCGTCCAGATGCAATGCAGATGCTCAGGCAACACGACAAAAGCATCAATTTGAAAAGGCTTCGTATTTTTCACTCGGCGAATAGCAGAGCGTAATTCCGCAATCTGGCGGACAAGTAAATCACTTTTCCGGTTTTTCAGATTAACCGTGAAAAACCAGGTGCCACCGTTAATGTAATAACGACGATAGTTCGACATTTTGTTCATTCCTTAAACAAAATCCAAACGTAACGGGTTAATAGCAAAAGGCAATGCGGAGAGGGTAATTCGGGAATGAGGCTCGCAGTATAAACAGCAGATTGCCGGATGGCGGCTACGCCTTATCCAGTAACAACCGCAGGCCGTTGTAGGCCCGGTAAGCGAAGCGCCACCGGGCACAGCACAATCTTACTCTTTATCGCCCAGCAGTACGGATTCCAGCGCGATTTTGATCATGTCGTTGAAGGTCGTCTGACGTTCAGCGGCAGTGGTCTGCTCGTGGGTACGGATATGGTCAGATACGGTGCAGATGGTCAGCGCTTTCGCGCCAAATTCAGCCGCAACGCCGTAGATACCCGCCGCTTCCATCTCTACGCCCAGTACGCCGTATTTTTCCATCACGTCGAACATTTCGCCGTCCGGAGAGTAGAACAGGTCAGCGGAGAACAGGTTGCCTACGCGCGCGTCAACGCCCAGCGCTTTTGCCGCATCAACTGCGTTACGCACCATGTCGAAGTCAGCGATAGCCGCGAAGTCATGATCTTTAAAACGGATACGGTTCACTTTGGAGTCGGTGCAGGCACCCATACCGATCACCACGTCGCGCAGTTTGACGTCCATGCGCACAGCGCCGCAGGAGCCGACGCGAATGATTTTCTTCACGCCGAAATCGGTGATCAGCTCTTTGGTGTAGATGGAGCAGGACGGGATACCCATACCGTGGCCCATCACGGAGATCTTACGGCCTTTGTAAGTCCCGGTGAAACCTAACATGCCGCGAACGTTGTTCACTTCGCGAACATCTTCGAGGAAAGTCTCAGCAATGTGCTTCGCACGCAGCGGGTCGCCCGGCATCAATACGACGTCAGCGAAATCACCCATTTCTGCATTAATATGTGGAGTTGCCATCTTCAGTTCCCTTTAAATTTGTTGTTATTGCCTGATGGCGGCTACGCCTTATCAGGTCTACAAAACGTGTGCAAAAACAGTGAAATACCCTAAGAATTTCGCGTTGTAGGAAGGCGACGAATTCGTGAATCCCCGGGAGCATAGATGAACTATGTGACCGGGGTGAGCGAATGAAGTCAACGCATCTACAGCGCGAAAGACAACAGGTATCACAGCATGTTTTTACCGTAGTCCATCGGCGATGTACCAAAGTAGGTCGCCAGCGTCTGGCCGATATCCGCAAAGGTTTCACGGTGACCTAAAGAGCCCGGTTTGACTTTCGGACCGTAGATCAGCACCGGAATGTGCTCACGGGTATGGTCAGTACCGGTCCAGCTCGGGTCACAGCCGTGGTCAGCGGTCAGGATCAGAATGTCATCTTCCCCCACCAGCTCCATCAGCTCCGGCAGACGGCGGTCAAACAGCTCCAGGCCTGCGGCGTAGCCCGCGATGTCGCGACGGTGGCCCCAGGAAGAGTCGAAGTCGACGAAGTTAGTGAAGACGATGGTTTTATCGCCCGCTTCTTTCATCTCTTTGAGGGTCGCGTCGAACAGCGCGTCCAGACCGGTCGCTTTCACTTTCTTAGTGATGCCGCAGTTGGCGTAGATGTCGGCAATCTTACCGACGGACACCACGTGGCCCTGTTTTTCATCGACCAGTTTCTGCAGCACAGTCGGCGCTGGCGGTTCTACGGCCAGGTCGTGACGGTTGCCGGTACGCTGGAAGTTACCGGCCTTGTCGCCGATAAACGGACGCGCGATCACGCGGCCAATGTTGTAGCCGCCTTCGGTCAGCTCTTCACGGGCGATTTCGCACAGCTCGTAGAGTTTATCCAGGCCAAAGGTCTCTTCGTGGCAGGCAATCTGGAACACGGAGTCAGCGGAGGTGTAGAAAATCGGCTTGCCGGTTTTCATGTGCTCTTCGCCGAGCTGGTCCAGAATGACCGTACCGGAAGAGTGGCAGTTACCGAGATAGCCCGGCAGGTTGGCGCGTTTCACCAGCTTATCCAGCAGTTCCTGCGGGAAGCTCTTTTCGTGGTCGCTGAAATAGCCCCAGTCGAACAGTACCGGCACGCCGGCGATTTCCCAGTGGCCGGACGGCGTATCTTTGCCGGAGGACAGTTCGTGCGCCCATGCGTATGCGCCAATAACGTCCGCGTTGCCGTCCATACCGGCGGCAATTTTACCGGTAGAGCCTTCATGCGCTTTCACCAGCCCCAGACGAGTCAGGTTAGGCAGATTCAACGGGCCCTTACGGCCATTGTCAGCTTCGCCTTTGGCGCAAGCTTCTGCGATGTGGCCCAGAGTGTCGGAACCTACGTCGCCAAAACGATCCGCGTCTTCAGTAGCGCCGATGCCGAATGAGTCCAGCACCATAATAAATGCACGTTTCATATCTTCTCCGTACTTAGTGCTTCAAAAATAATTGATCAGATCAGTATACAACTATTCAGTAATTCGACGATAGACCGAAGGTGTGCTTGCTGGCGCTTTATCGTCAAGGATAATTGCCGCTTTGACGGCCTTCGCCGCTTCCTGCCAACTGGCTTCGTCTTTGGCATGAATCACCGCCAGCGGGCGCTGCCCGTCGATGCTGTCGCCCAGACGGGCCATGTCGGTAAAGCCAACGCTGTAATCAATGGTATCTGACGCCTGACGACGGCCGCCGCCCATCGAGACGACCGCCATCCCCAGCGCACGCGTATCCATTGCGCTGATAAACCCTTCGGTATCAGCATATACCGCTTTGCTCAACATGGCGGTCGGCAGGTATTTATCGTAGTTCTCAACGAAATCGCTCGGCCCTTTCTGCGCGGCCACCATACGACCAAAGACTTCTGCCGCTTTACCGTTATCCAGAACCGCCTGTAATTTCGCACGCGCTTCGGCGTCGTCTTTCGCCAGCTGGCCGGAGATCAGCATCTCCACGCATAGCGCCATGGTAACGTCAAACAAGCGCGGATTGCGGTATTCTCCGGTCAGGAACTGCACGGCTTCACGCACTTCCACCGCGTTACCGGCGCTCGAAGCCAGCACCTGGTTCATATCGGTTAACAACGCCGTAGTGCGAACTCCCGCGCCGTTTGCCACGCCGACAATCGCTTCAGCAAGGGCTTCAGAAAGTTCATAGGTTGGCATAAACGCACCGCTGCCGACTTTGACGTCCATTACCAGCGCATCCAGCCCTTCGGCCAGTTTCTTGGCGAGGATGGAACCGGTGATCAGCGGAATAGAGTCCACCGTCGCGGTAATATCGCGGGTGGCGTAAAAACGTTTGTCCGCCGGTGCAAGCGAGCTGGTTTGCCCAATAATCGCCACACCCACGTCTTGAATAATTTCGCGGAAACGGTTGTCGTCCGGGAAGATATCGAAGCCCGGGATCGCTTCCAGTTTGTCGAGCGTACCGCCGGTATGTCCGAGGCCGCGACCGGAGATCATCGGCACATAACCGCCACAGGCCGCTACCATTGGCCCCAGCATCAGAGACGTCACGTCCCCTACGCCGCCGGTCGAATGCTTATCGACAATCGGGCCATTGAGATTCAGGCTTTTCCAGTCAAGGACAGTACCGGAATCCCGCATCGCCATGGTCAGCGAAACACGCTCCGGCATGGTCATATCGTGGAAGAAGATGGTCATCGCCAGGGCGGCAATCTGCCCTTCAGAGATAGTATTGTCACGAATACCATTAATAAAGAAACGAATTTCTTCGTCACTCAACGCATGACCATCACGCTTTTTACGAATAATTTCTTGTGCGAGAAACACGGTACCCTCCTGAGGGAAAAGAGTAGAAGGCTTACATCGCCGGATGGCAGTTAACGCCTTATCCGGCCTACAGGCCTGGATTTGTAGGCCGGATAAGCACAGCGCCATCCGGCAAATCAGAGCTTAGTAGCTGCTGGCGCTCTTACCGTCGCCGTGACCCAGCGCTTTCAGCAGGCTTGCCAGCAGGCTGGATGCGCCAAAGCGGTAGTGACGAGAATCTGCCCAGTCAGCGCCAAACAGTTCGTCTGCAATCGCGAGGAAT
Organism: Salmonella sp. SJTUF15570; assembly: GCF_043357055.1. Classification (NCBI taxonomy): domain Bacteria; kingdom Pseudomonadati; phylum Pseudomonadota; class Gammaproteobacteria; order Enterobacterales; family Enterobacteriaceae; genus Salmonella; species Salmonella sp. SJTUF15570. Next base: position 89,251 of record NZ_JBEUKJ010000003.1, read on the forward strand.
TTCTGCGCGTCTTCCGCCGTACGTACGCCGCCCGCCGGTTTGAAGCCAACGGTTTTGGAAACGCCCATGTCGCGGATCACTTCCATCATGATGCGCGCGCTTTCCGGCGTAGCGTTTACCGGCACTTTACCGGTAGAGGTTTTGATGAAATCCGCACCGGCTTTGATGGAGATTTCAGAGGCTTTACGAATCAGCGCCTCTTCTTTCAGCTCGCCGGTTTCGATGATCACTTTCAGCAATACGTTCGCTGCGGCACAAGCGTCTTTACAGGCTTTTACCAGGTCAAAACCCACCTGCTCGTTACCGGCGATCAACGCGCGGTACGGGAATACCACGTCCACTTCGTCAGCACCGTAGGCAATCGCCGCGCGGGTTTCAGCCAGCGCGATCTCGATGTCGTCATTGCCGTGCGGGAAGTTAGTGACGGTGGCAATACGGATATCCGGCGTGCCCTGCTCTTTCAGAGTCTTACGCGCAACAGGAATGAAACGTGGATAGATGCAAATTGCTGCCGTGTTGCCAACCGGGGTCTTCGCCTGATGACACAACGCGATCACTTTTTCATTGGTGTCGTCATCGTTCAGAGTGGTCAGATCCATCAGTTTGAGCGCACGCAGGCTGCTTGCTTTTAAATCAGTCATGACATTCTCCAACGGCATTGCCGTATAAAATTTCACCTTGCGAGTCTGTTAATATTCTAACATTCACTCGCGTTTACACTTCGATATACATCACAGTTAATGAAAACTACGTACAAATTTGCATTACTGTAATGAGATCTGAATCAAATTATCCCGCCGTCACCGCCTGTTCTTCGAGCGATAAGCGCATCAGGATCAAAGTCGGTTTGCCGCCATTTTCTACAATAGCGCATCGTCCCGGCATAAAGAGGAAACGAAGATGCCTGCCTCATGCGAAACTGCGCTCCAGCAGCGTTGCCAGCAAATTGTGACCAGCCCGGTGCTCACGCCTGAACAAAAACGCCATTTTCTGGCGCTGGAAGCTGAAAACGCCCTGCCTTATCCCCCCCTGCCGGAAGATGCCCGCCAGGCGCTGGATGAAGGCGTCATTTGCGATATGTTTGAGGGGCACGCCCCCTTCAAACCGCGCTACGTGTTGCCCGATTACGCCCGATTTCTGGCTAACGGTTCACAGTGGCTGGAACTGGAAGGCGCGAAAGATCTGGATGATGCGTTATCCCTACTCACCATTCTGTATCATCACGTTCCTTCCGTGACGTCCATGCCGGTTTATCTCGGCCAGCTTGATGCGTTGCTGCAACCGTATGTTAGAATTCTAACACAAGATGCGATCGATATTCGAATAAAACGTTTCTGGCGTTATCTCGACAGAACGCTGCCAGACGCCTTTATGCATGCCAATATTGGCCCTGCCGATACGCCTGTCACACGAGCGATTTTGCGCGCTGATGCCGAGCTAAAGCAGGTGACGCCTAACCTGACGTTTATCTACGATGCGGAAATCACGCCGGACGATCTGCTGCTGGAGGTCGCCAAAAACATTTGCGAATGCAGTAAGCCACACATTTCCAATGGCCCTGTAAATGATAAAATTTTCACAAAAGGCCATTATGGCATCGTCAGTTGTTATAACTCGCTACCGCTTGGCGGCGGCGGCAGTACGCTGGTACGTCTCAACCTGAAAGCCGTGGCAGAACGCAGTACGTCTGTCGATGACTTCTTTTCACGTACGCTACCGCACTACTGCCGACAGCAGATCGCCATCATTAATTCACGATGTGAATTCCTCTATGAAAAGTCACATTTCTTTGAGAATAGCTTTCTTGTACAGGAAGGTTTGATCGATCCCGAACGTTTTGCGCCGATGTTCGGTATGTACGGGCTGGCGGAAGCCGTGAATCTGCTGTGCGAAAACGCGGGCCTGAACGCCCGTTACGGCAAGAATGAAACGGCGAACGAGCTGGGCTACCGTATCAGCGCCCAACTGGCGGATTTCGTCGAAAATACGCCAGTGAAGTATGGCTGGAAGCAACGGGCGCTGCTCCATGCCCAGTCTGGCATCAGTTCCGATATTGGCACTACGCCGGGCGCACGTCTGCCGTATGGCGATGAACCGGACCCTATCACCCATTTGCAAACCGTCGCGCCGCACCATGCCTTTTATCATGCCGGGATCAGCGACATTCTGACGCTGGACGAAACCATCAAGCGTAATCCGCAGGCGCTGGTTCAGCTTTGTCTTGGCGCGTTCAAAGCCGGGATGCGGGAATTTACCGCCAATGTCAGCGGCAACGATCTGGTGCGCGTCACCGGTTATATGGTGCGCCTGTCGGATCTGGCGAAATTTCGCGCCGAAGGCTCGCGCACGAATACCACCTGGCTGGGAGAAGAAGCCGCACGTAATACCCGCATCCTGGAACGACAGCCACGCGTAGTCAGCCATGAACAACAGATGCGCTTTAGTCAGTAAGATCATTGCGTTTTCCTGCGTCGATGGGCCAGGCAGCCGCCTGGCATTATTCTTACAGGGCTGCAATTTGCGCTGCAAGAATTGCCATAACCCGTGGACGATGGGTCGCTGTAACGACTGCGGGGAATGCGTATCGCAGTGTCCGCATCACGCCCTCAGCGTTGATGGCGGGAAAGTGGTATGGCGGTCGGACGTCTGCGAGCAGTGCGATACCTGCCTGAAAATGTGCCCACAGCGGGCAACGCCAATGGCGCAGACCATGAGCGTTGACGATGTGCTGCGTCATATTCGTAAAGCATCGCTGTTTATTGAAGGTATTACCGTCAGCGGCGGAGAGGCGACCACGCAATTACCGTTTATTGTGGCGCTATTTACGGCGATCAAAGCCGATCCGCAGTTACAACGGCTGACCTGCCTGGTGGACAGTAATGGTCAGTTAAGCGAGACCGGCTGGCAAAAACTACTGCCGGTTTGCGACGGCGTAATGCTCGATCTGAAAGCCTGGAAGAGCGAGTGTCATCACCGTCTGACCGGACGTGATAACACGCATATTAAGCACAGTATCCGCTTTCTTGCTGCGCGGGGAAAACTGGCGGAGCTGCGGTTGCTGGTTATCCCGGGTCAGGTGGACTATGCGGCGCATATCGATTCACTGGCGGCGTTTATTACTTCGCTGGGCGAGGTTCCGGTGCGCCTGAATGCCTTTCATGCGCACGGCGTCTATGGCGAAGCGAAAGCCTGGCCAGGCGCGACGCCGCAAGAGGTGGAACGGCTGGCAGACGGATTGCGCGCGCGTGGGGTGGCGAAGCTGATTTTGCCGGCGCTATATTTGTAAGCGTCGCCTGCCAGATGGCGGCTGCGATGCCCTCAGAGCCGAAACAAGGTAATGGTATTGCGATACAGCGTATCGGCTATCACCTCTGCAGGCTCCGGACGTAATTCGCAGAGCGCATCAAATACGCGCGCCGCCTGCTCCGGGCGGTTCGGCTGCCCCTGAAACCCCTTTAGCGGCATATCCGGCGCATCGGTCTCCAGCAACAGCGCGTCCAGCGGCAACCGCGCCATAACATCACGGGTTTTACTGGCGCGCGGGTAGGTGATGGTGCCGCCGACGCCGATTTTATAGCCCAGTCGCACAAAGCGTTCGGCCTGTTGCAGACTGCCGGCAAAACCATGCACCACACCGGTTAGCGGCAGATCCTGGCGCTTTAAGTGCATCGCCAGTTTGTCATGCGTGCGCCGCGAGTGCAGGATCACCGGCAGATCGTAGCGTTTTGCCAGTTGCAGTTGCGCGTCTAAAAATCGCTCTTGCCTGGCAAACTGCGGATCGTCGCGATAAAGATCGAGCCCGATCTCGCCTACCGCCACGACGTTCTGTTGTTGCGCCAGCGCTTGTTGCAGCTTATCAGGATCGTCATCGGCATGACGCTCAATCACAATGGGGTGTAATCCCAGCGCAGCATAAAGCGACGGGAAACGCGCCGCCAGCGCCAGCACGCGGGGAAAGTGAGCCGCCTCGGTCGCCGGCACGATGATTTTTTCAACGCCCGCCTCACAGGCACGCTGAATACTGGCACGCTCATCGCCCGTAAAGGGCGGGAAATCAAAATGGCAATGCGTATCGATAAAGCGCCAGCTCACGCCAGATCCTCGTCGGTAAATGTGGTGTCGTTTGCCTGCGGCGCGCTAATGACCTCCGCCACATGCGTATCATTGGCCACCGGCGCCGGAGGCACGACCACCGTTTCCGGCACGGCAATCCGCGACGAATGGCGCAAGAGAGGCGGCGTTGCGGCGAGCAATTTACCAACGGTGGCAAGGAAATAACGCCCGCATAATCGCCCGGTTTTGTAATCCTCACGCAGCGCCGGGATACGGCTGCCCAGCGCCATGCTGTGCAGCGGTTTCGGCGGATAAATTTCAATGATCCGCAGCTTACCCGGCGGCTTTTCAATAAATTGTTGGATCGCGCTGTAGGACGTTTCATGATGCTGCACCAGGTTGACCAACGGCTGTAGACTGCTCTCTCCCAGCCAGCGCTCCATACGCTTAAACCACTGCGGCGTGTAATACATTTGCGAGGGTACGGTGCGGATCACCACAATGGTTTTCGCCCCCCGCTTTGCCGCCTCCTGAACCGGAATGGCGTCGCTAATGCCACCGTCCAGATAGTTGATGCCCTCTAACGTAACGCCGGTACGGTAGAAACCCGGTATGGCGCTGGAGGCGCGAATGATATCAAGCCAGTTTTGTTTTGTCGGCGAGAAATAGCCCGGCGTGTAATCATCCCCCCGGCAGGCGCACATATAAAAGGATTTTCCGCTGTCAAACAGGCGCGCTGCGGTATCCATTTGCAGCGGCATCCGGGCGGCGGTGGATTCCACCAGCCAGTCGAGGTCGATAAGGTTTCCTCCGCGTACAAATCGCAGCGGATCAAAAAATTCGCGCCTGGTGGTATAGCGCATAATGACTTTACGCCCGTAGCCGGGCTGGTTGCAGAGATACGCCGAGAGATTTTGCGCACCGGCTGATGTGCCGAAGTAGAGATGGAAAGGATTAAACTGCGCACGCATAAACTCATCCAGCACGCCTGCGGTAAAGATACCCCGCTGCCCCCCGCCCTCACAGACCAGCGCCATACGGCCTGGCCGGAACGGTGTTAATGATAACGGCGCAATATTGCCGAGCGTAACCGGTATTCGCTGGCCCACCTCTGCCTTCCTGTTTTTCATTTTTTTCCAGGCTGACAAGGTAACGCAAAACGTTAACGGCTAAAACCGTAAAAGCCAGTCCGCTGGACTGGCTTGATAGCAATATATCTTTACAGATGCCTGCTAGGGTCGTTTACGGCCCATGAACAGGCTGACCAGGAAGAGCACGATCCCGACGACGAAGACGATTTTCGCCGCGCCGGCAGCCGTACCAGCCAGTCCACCAAAACCCAATGCGGCGGCAATTAACGCGATAACCAGAAATATAATGCCCCAACGAAACATAAGCCTCTCCTTTACCATAGTTAATGTCGACCGCTAAATATGAGCGCTCAGGCTACTCATTCGCGATATTTTTAGTGTGGTGCACATTACGCCTCCCGACAAACGTCGGGAGGACGAATTACGACGAATTACTGAACTTTCAGATCGTTTTTAACACTTTTTACGCCATCAACGGCTTTCGCGATGCTTTCAGCGCGGTCGCTTTGTTCCTGAGTTTCAACGGTACCGGAGAGCTGTACGACGCCATCGGTCGTTTCCACTTTCACTTTACGGGAAGGGACGAGATCGTCCGCCAGCAACTTGGCTTTGACTTCACTGGTCGTGGCCGTATCGCCGGCATAACCTTTCACGGAACCTTCTTTATTGTCGCGAACGTGAAGTTTGTCGCTAACGGAGGTCACGCCTTCTACGCCTTTCGCCACTTTCACGGCGGCTTCAGCCTGCGCCTGGCTTTCTACAAAGCCGCTCAGGGTGACGACTTTCTGATTGGTTTCGACAGAAATATCGGTGCTTTTAATATTGTCATGGTCTACCAGCGCAGCTTTGACTTTCGCAGTGATAGCGCTGTCATCCATGAAGTTACCGACTTTATTCATAGAGCTATCGACTTTTTGCCCTGCGGTTTCGGTTCCGCTTTGCGCCTTGTCCGTTGTTGCGTTTTCTGCAAAGGCAGAACCTGTCGCAACAGCAGAGGTCAACATTACGGCCAGCAGAGTTTTAGAAATCTTCAGTCTTGTCATAGTCATCGATTTTGTCCTGTATAGTTTGCTCGTAATTTGAGCTCAGGCAACACGAGGTTGCATTGCTGAATGCGGTGAAACTCACCGGTTTCTGAAGTCAATGACTGGCATCACATTCGTGAATTTGTAACGACGCGTCGCCTGCCACCCTTCCGTTTCAGTTATTAATATCGTGACTGAAACAAATCTCAGCTTTAAGCTCTCATATTCACGCATTGAACAGGCATTAAAGCCGACATTTATGTCATCACTTTGTTAAATATAGATCACAATTTTAAAATCGCTTGTCGGTGCGTATAAAAAACAGGCAGATCGGAGAAAAAACGCGGGATTTAAGAACATTCCGTAAGCGGTTAAAAAGGCAGGGAAAGTACGAAGGCGCGGCAGATGCCGCGCCCGGAAAGGGATCAGTGTTCGCGCGTTTTACGGAACTGAACGTCAGGGTAACGTTCCTGGGTCAGGTTCAGGTTAACCATCGTGGGGGCGATATAGGTGAGGTTGTCGCCGCCATCCAGCGCCAGCTGCGTTTCATTCTTACGCTTAAACTCTTCGAATTTCTTCGCATCGGTGCTTTCCACCCAACGCGCCGTCGCCACGTTGACGGATTCATAAATCGCCTCAACGTTGTATTCGCTTTTCAGGCGCGCGACAACAACGTCAAACTGCAGAACGCCCACGGCGCCGACAATCAGATCGTTGTTGGAGATGGGACGGAATACCTGCACCGCCCCCTCTTCAGAAAGCTGCACCAGCCCTTTCAGTAGCTGTTTCTGCTTGAGCGGATCTTTCAGGCGAATACGACGGAACAGTTCCGGCGCAAAGTTCGGGATACCGGTAAACTTCATCATCTCGCCCTGGGTGAAGGTATCGCCGATCTGAATGGTGCCGTGGTTATGCAGACCCAAAATATCGCCCGGGTACGCTTCTTCAACGTGCGAACGGTCGCCCGCCATAAAAGTTAACGCGTCGGAAATCACCACATCTTTGCCGGTACGGACCTGGCGTAGCTTCATGCCCTTCTCATACTTACCGGAAACCACGCGCATAAACGCCACGCGGTCGCGGTGTTTCGGGTCCATATTGGCCTGAATTTTAAAGACAAAACCGGTGAATTTCTCTTCCGAGGCCTCCACTGTACGGGTATCGGTTTGACGCGGCATCGGCGCGGGCGCCCACGCCACTAAACCATCCAGCATATGGTCAACGCCAAAGTTACCCAGCGCGGTACCGAAAAATACCGGGGTAATTTCCCCTGCCAGGAACAGCTCTTCATCAAACTCGTTAGACGCGCCCTGCACCAGTTCCAGCTCGTCGCGCAGCTGCTGCGCCAGATCTTCACCGACGGCAGCGTCCAGATCCGGGTTATTCAGCCCTTTAACGATGCGCACTTCCTGAATGGTGTGGCCCTTACCGGTCTGATACAGATAAGTTTCATCTTTATAAAGGTGATAAACGCCCTTAAACAGCTTGCCGCAGCCAATCGGCCAGGTGATCGGCGCGCAGCCGATTTTCAGCTCGTTCTCGACTTCATCCAGCAGCTCCATCGGGTCGCGGATGTCACGGTCGAGTTTGTTCATAAAGGTCAGGATCGGCGTATCGCGCAGACGGGTAACTTCCATCAGCTTACGGGTCCTGTCTTCAACGCCTTTTGCGGCGTCGATCACCATCAGGCAGCAGTCCACCGCCGTCAGGGTACGGTAGGTATCTTCGGAGAAGTCTTCGTGCCCCGGGGTGTCCAGCAGGTTCACCAGACAGTCGTGATACGGGAACTGCATCACCGAGGTCGTGATGGAGATACCACGCTGTTTTTCCATCTCCATCCAGTCAGATTTTGCATGTTGGCTGGAGCCACGGCCTTTTACCGTACCGGCGGTCTGAATCGCCTGTCCGAACAGCAACACTTTTTCGGTAATGGTGGTTTTACCGGCGTCCGGGTGAGAAATAATGGCAAAAGTGCGGCGTTTGGCCACCTCTTGCAAATAAGGAGACAACGTCATAGTCAAATCTTCTTGAGTAAGCGCGGCGTTTGACCACGCATGTTGAATACGAAAAATGCGGCTATTTTACCCATCAACCTGGGGGAGGCAATCAGTGTTTACACAGGAGCTGCTCCAGTTCGCTTAATGACGCCACAGTCCAGGTTGGATGAATACCCGCAGGCTGCTCGCGATGATGCGCGTTAAGCCAGCAGGTCGACAGCCCGGCGTTAATGCCGCCAAGAATATCGGACTCCGCGGTATCGCCAACCATTAATACGCGCGAGCGGTCAGGATTCCCCGCCTGCTCCAGGGCGTAGTTAAAGATTTTCGGATCGGGCTTCGCGACGCCAACCTGCTCGGAAATCACCAGCAGATCGAAATACTCGCGCAGCCCGGTGCGCTCCAGACGAGTTTGTTGTAGCGCGGTAAAACCGTTAGTAATAATACCGATTTTAGCCTGCCCGCGAATCGCATTAAGTAGCGAAACGGCGCCCGGCAAAGGAGAACAGATCTCCGCCATCGCACTAATAAATGCGTCATTCAGCAGCCCCGGCGCAACGTTTAGCCGTTCAGCCCAACTTTGAAAGCGCGCGTGCTGCAATTGTAATGAGGTAATCGCGCCGTTCTGATAATCCACCCATAGCGGCTTATTCACGGCCTGGTAATCCTGGAAATCCTCAGCGGTAAAGGTGACGCTATAGTCAAGGAACATCCGCTGTAAGCCGGTGAAAGAATCAAACGTAAACAGCGTTTCATCGGCATCAAAGAAAATCCAGTCCCACTTCATCATTACACCTTGCCTCTTTTATTACATGCTTATCGGTAACGCCATGATGATGGCGTCCTCATGCCCTTGTGCCGTGGGATAGTAATTGCGGCGAATCGTCGCCTCGTTAAACCCCAGACTTTCATACAGCGCGATGGCGGCAGCGTTAGAGGCGCGTACCTCCAGCCATAGCGTTACAACACCGCGTTTTTCCAGTTCATCAATCAGATGCTCAAGCAGCATACGCCCCAGCCCCCGACGCTGAAAATCCGGATCGACGGCAATATTGAACAGCGTCGCTTCGTCCAGCACCACCTGTGTAATGGCAAACGCGGCCATTCTGTCATCAGCGGTCAGCTTAAGGTTGAGATACCGTTCACCCAGGTTGCCGAAAAACGTTTTTTCGCTCCACGGAAACGCATGAGCGCGTTGCTCAATCTGCCAGGCTGCGGGGAGATCGGTCGTGCTGAGGATAGAAATCGTGTTCATGTTCGCAGATTTGTTGCCATAGTGCGGCGCGTGCCGCCGGGTTTGCCCGGAGTTCATTAAACGCCGGCGTCGTGACCTGAGCGCCTTCGAGTTGGAGCGGCGCGTCAGTTCCTAACCGCCAGCTATTACAACGGCTGCCCTGCGGCAGCATGGCGACGCGCTCAGGCGCCAGGGGTAAAACCTGATCGGGACTCACGGTCAACGCGCGTAAAATATCGCGCATTAGCGGCTCGTTCAGCGCGGGTAATTCCTCTGCAACCACGATCAGACGAACGTGCGCGGGAAGGGAAATCGCAATCTCGCCCTGTAGCGCGCCAGGACGTCGCAGCGCCCACTGCGTAATACCCAGTTGCTGTAACTGCCAGTCTCGTCGGGATGTCATAGCGAAACGCTCCTGTAATCAGGGGCGCAAATATAGCAAATCTGTCGAATCTCCGCCATCAAACTACTATAATCGCCGCCAGTCTGAATTAAGGAGCATTCCATGTCTGCTTTTACCCCGGCAAGTGAAGTCTTGCTGCGCCACAGTGATGATTTCGAACAAAGCCGTATTCTTTTTGCCGGAGATTTGCAGGATGACCTGCCCGCGCGCTTTGAATGCGCCGCCAGCCGCGCGTATACGCAACAGTTTCACCACTGGCAGGCGTTAAGCCGCCAGATGGGCGATAACGTCCGTTTTAGCCTGGTCGCGCAAGCCAGCGATGTCGCTGACTGCGATACGCTGATCTACTACTGGCCGAAAAATAAACCCGAAGCGCAGTTCCAGTTGATGAATATTTTGTCGCTGATGCCGGTGGGCAGCGATGTTTTCGTCGTGGGAGAAAACCGCAGCGGCGTGCGTAGCGCCGAACCGATGCTGGCGGACTATGCGCCGCTGAACAAAGTAGATAGCGCGCGACGTTGCGGCCTTTACCATGGTCGTCTGGAAAAGCAGCCGCAGTTTAGTCTTGAATCCTGGTGGGCCGAGTACAATATCGACGGGCTGACCATCAAAACGTTGCCGGGCGTATTCAGCCGCGACGGACTGGATGTTGGTAGCCAACTGCTGCTGTCTACGCTGACGCCGCACACCAAAGGTAAAGTGTTGGATGTCGGCTGCGGCGCTGGCGTACTTTCCGCCGCGCTGGCCAGCCATTCGCCGAAAGTGCGCCTGACGCTGTGTGACGTCAGCGCGCCGGCGGTGGAAGCCAGCCGCGCCACGCTTGCCGCTAATGGTCTTGAAGGCGAGGTATTCGCCAGCAACGTCTTTTCGGAAGTCAAAGGACGTTTTGACATGATCATCTCCAACCCGCCGTTCCACGACGGAATGCAAACCAGCCTTGATGCGGCGCAAACGCTCATTCGCGGCGCAGTGCGCCATCTGAACAGCGGCGGAGAGTTACGCATCGTGGCGAACGCCTTTCTGCCCTATCCTAAGATTCTGGATGAGACCTTTGGCTTCCATGAAGTCATCGCGCAAACCGGGCGCTTTAAGGTTTATCGTACCGTGATGACCCGTCAGGCGAAGAAATAGTTGGCCTGATAAGCGCAGCGCCATCTGGTTGCATGTGCCGGATGGCGACGCCAGGCGTCTTATCCAACCTACGTCTCGCGCCCATTTTTGCAGCAATCAATCTGTCCCATGCAATTAACTATTGACGAATAGCTGAAAACCACTAGAATGCGCCTCCGTGGTAGTGATTCTTTTCAAGAATCGATGGTATGCGAAGGTGGCGGAATTGGTAGACGCGCTAGCTTCAGGTGTTAGTGTCCTTACGGACGTGGGGGTTCAAGTCCCCCCCCCTCGCACCAAAACCACGTTGATATTGCTCGCACTGGGCGAAGGTGGCGGAATTGGTAGACGCGCTAGCTTCAGGTGTTAGTGTTCTTACGGACGTGGGGGTTCAAGTCCCCCCCCTCGCACCAACGAGGCGATATCAAAAAGTAAGATAACTGTGCGAAGGTGGCGGAATTGGTAGACGCGCTAGCTTCAGGTGTTAGTGTCCTTACGGACGTGGGGGTTCAAGTCCCCCCCCTCGCACCAATTATCTTATCCTTCCTTTGCCTCTTCATTTTCATCCCTGATTCCAGTTCATCATTGCCAACATCATGCCGCCAATAAGCGCTATACACGATGGCAGCAGTACAAAATGCCGTAATTGTTTGTGATACAACATCAGCGCAGACAGTAGCAATCCTGATACAATCAACAGCTTCAGCGCATAAGCTGACAGGCCGATAAACGCCAGTCCAACGATAATCACTCCAGGCAATAACACGCCCCATCCGCTGCCTAACGTCCGCTGCAACATGGTTTCACCTCTGGAATTGATAATGATAACCAATATCATATGATATATTTTCTCATTTGTCAGCCAGGGAGAAAGCTAAAGAGATGAGTTTTACTTAACGGTTGATGACACGTATTCAGTAAGGTGATAAATTGTCCGACTGTTAACGTAAAAACAACAACACCTCGCTTTAGGCGACCTTTTCTCATACGTTATTTTCATGTTGGCGCCCGATTCCGTGTATATCACCGATAAATAACGACAATTACCCATGACAACACCATCCTGGCGGTCGCTTCGTATTAAGAAGTATCAGTTTTCTTTACGTCTTTTCTTGTTTCTCAACGCCGTGTCGGCGCTATTTACTCTCGTTTTCCCCCTTTATCAGATCAATGTATTTTGCACGCCAATGATCGGGATAGTGGTCCTGAGCGTATTACTGTTGATATGGCATGGGAAATATGGACAAAAAAGAATTAACCTCCCCTTTATCTCCCTACTCTTTGGGGGAATATGGGCGGCGCATATTGCGCTAAAGTATCCGGCGTTAGGCCATTATGATTTCTCTTTTTTACTGATCTCCCTGCTTAGCGTTCTGTTTATCGGCTCGATAGCCTTTGCCGCGAATATCGTCGCGTTTACGCTCTATTCGCTACCGCCAGTCGCGGTCTGCCTGTGGCTGAACGGTAATGAACAAGGTTTGCGAATTCTCTATTTGCTGGCCCTGCCAATGGTGGGAATCGCTATTCAACATGTTATCCAGAAACGCTACGATAATTTTGCCCAACAGCTCATGTTTAAGCTGCTGGCCGAGCGGGAAACCCTCAATGGCCTGAGTATGCTTGATCCATTAACCGGCTTATATAACCGCCGTGGCCTGCAAAATCGGCTGGATACGTTACAGGCGCCGGGCAGCCATGAACACTACGTCCTGCTATTGGATATCGATCATTTCAAAGCGTATAACGATCACTACGGTCATATGATGGGCGATCAGGCGTTAATCCGCGTCTCAGCGGCAATTCGGGACGCCGTGCGATCGCGCGATGTCGTCTGCCGTTTTGGCGGGGAAGAATTTCTGGTGTTGCTGACCACCGCCGAACCACAGCAAGCCCGCGCTACCGCAGAACGTATCCGACAGGAAGTATACGATCTTAAAATCCCGCATATGTTTAACGAAAGCGTCGCCACCAATGTCACTGTCAGTATCGGCATTGCGCCCCTGACGGATCGCAATATCGGAGACGCTATCGAAAAAGCGGATAAAGCGCTCTACGAAGCCAAGCATCTTGGACGTAACCACATTCTGGTCAGCGACGACATGCGCGCCCTATGAATCCTGCTGACGTAATCGTGCTACGCCAACAGCGTTAACCATAAACCGCTTGCCATCGTTTATCGCTATCGATAGGATTAGCAATCATTATCATTTAGATTAACATCATTAAACTGCGCTATGGCCTACCGTTCCGCACCGATTGCTGACGATATTATCTGGCGAGCCGCTCCCCAGCCGGAAGACGCCTCGCTGGCGGACGCAGTACGCGAGACGATCGCCTCTACCCGTAAGCACCTGTTGGACTTCATCCGGCTGGATGAAACGCCGCCGCCAGCGGCGATGACTCTTGCCCAGTGGACGCGCCCCGCGACGTTTCGTTCATTGCTGGCCGCCTATTCCGATCACATCTATCGGCACACGCCAGGCCTGCCACGTGAAAATAAGCCGTTACTCTCCCTATGGGCGCAATGGTATATCGGGCTGATGACGCCGCCGCTGATGCTGGCATTACTGACGCAAGCGCGCGCTATCAATGTCTCGGCAGAACATATTCACGTTGAATTTCATGAAACCGGGCGCGCCGCGTGTTTCTGGCTTGACGTGCATCAGGATAACCTGGCAACGGGGCGTTCCCCGGAAGAACGAATGGAAACGCTGGTAGTCTCCGCACTACAGCCGGTCATTCAGGCGCTGGAGGCGACTGGCGACATCAACGCGAAACTTATCTGGAGCAATACCGGTTATTTAATCAACTGGTATCTGACTGAGATGAAACCGCTGCTTGGCGAAGCCCTGCTGGCAACGCTACGCCAGCGCTGTTTTTTTGAAAAGCAGCTATCCGACGGCCAGGATAACCCGCTGTGGCGGACCGTCGTAATGCGCGACGGTCTTCTGGTACGCAGAACCTGCTGCCAACGTTACCGCTTACCTGACGTACAGCAGTGCGGCGACTGCACGCTAAAGTAAACCGCTTTACGTTGCCTTCAGTTATCGTCACGGCTTACTGCTGCTGGCCTGTCACATTATTATATTTACAGCGGCGCTCTCCGTATGCCAAATTACGTTTTGCCATTTTTGGGTCTACCGTGGCTATTGGTAAGGTCTCAGGAGAGAAGAATGAGTCTGCAATCTGTACGGCAATTTCTGGCCGATCATGCTCCCGATATTGAAATTATCGAATTAAATCAAAGTACAGCGACTGTCGAACTGGCAGCCAAAGCGCACAACGTAGAGCCAGGGCAGATAGCTAAGACGCTCTCGCTTAAAGTAAAAGACACCATTATCCTGGTGGTCGCGAAAGGCGATGCCCGCCTGGATAATAAGAAGCTTAAAACCACTTTCGGCGCAAAAGCCCGTATGTTGAGCAGCGATGAAGTGGTCAATGCAACCGGACATCCTGTCGGCGGCGTATGTCCTTTCGGGCTGGAGCACCCGCTGCCCGTTTATTGCGACATCTCTCTGAAGGGGTATAACGAAGTATTGCCTGCCGCAGGCGCCACGCACAGCGCGGTACGCATCACGCCGGAAAGAATGGCTGAACTGACATCGGCGACCTGGGTAGACGTGTGCCAATAACGTGCCTGACACCCGGATTCCCCGAACAAGCACGGCGCATCCGGCGCGGGCTATACCCGATGCTGGAGCGCGGTAGCATCTCCGGCGCGCAGATATAACAGAATATCCGCCGCATCGAGTAACCCGGCATCAGAACTCACGCCCAGCTTGGACATCACATTAAACTTATGCGCCCGGATAGTCTTAATGTTACGTTCTAACTGGACGGCAATTTGCGGCATTGAGTAGCCGTTCGACATGAAACGCAGAATCTCCCGCTCGGTTGGACTAAGCATACAATTCTGGTGAAGCTCCCAAAGGTTGTCTGTACGCTCCGTTGTCCGTCGGGCGCTATTAAGCGATGTAAATAAGGCATCCTGTAAAACATCCAACGGCGACGCTTTGCTGATGACCCCATCCAGCGGCAGCGGGGATAGCGCGCTGATTAAGCGGGCTTCAGCATCATCATCGGCAATCACCAGACGCCGCATATGGGGATAATTTATCGCCAGTTCCGTCAGGCTGGATAATCCTGTCCGGCGTTCAGTTCTTAACGCAGAAAGAGAAAAAATAACGGCAGAAAACGGCGTCTTTAGCGCAGACTTATAAAACGCGGATGGTTTTGAAAAAATATGAAGCGTATGTCGGCAATCCGGCATTGCATCAAATAGCCCTTTAATACCAATGGTGCTCATCACGCATTTTTCTACGAGCGCAACATTTCTCTTGCTGATTCTGTTTTCCATTCCATGGTTTCTCCATATACCGAAGGTAGGTTCAATTCTCTGGCTCCCTGAGAACTGTTTATCCATGCATACATCTCTGCATTACTGTGTATTGATAAGCGTCGCATGGCGCTATTTTTTTGGGCGCTAATTGTTTTATTACTTTTTTTAAGTAACGCCGCAATTTGGTTAATGCCCCACCCTTTTCCTAAAAGGCGTAATACTTTTCGTTCAGACAGCGTAAGGACAATCGGCCTGTCGTGGGCCTGCTGAATTTCAGACGGTACCTGAGGCGATAATAACGTTTTACTTATTCTTTCTGAGCGAGCGTTTCCCGCATGGATAACGCTAATAAGATTCTCGATTGGCTCTTCGTCTGAAAGCAAGGTGCTGACGGGGCCCATCAGGAGATCAACCGCATGTGGATAGCAGGATTTAGGAACCAGAAATACCCAATGTATGTCGCGATATTGCGAGATTAAGCTATAAAAATATTCGCAGATAGCGCGGGGAGAGGCATTGTTAACTGCTAAATCAGCAATAACTAAATTACTTCGGCGTAGCTGTAGCAGCGTTAGCTCTTCTATCGTACGACAATACGCCAGTTTATAATCGGGGAAATTACCTGTTATAGCCCCTTTAAGGCCTTCCTGTATAAGAGGGGTTTTACTGATAATAAGTCCATTTTTGCAGCATCCTGGCAGCATAATTCCTCCGCACCCACGCCGCCACTTTTCATTGCCCCATTAATAAAAACACTATTAACAATGATCGCAAAGAAATATAGGCCAAGTGGATTAATTATCCTTGTTTTATTTTTAAATATCTAACATTGATTGCGCTACAATCCACATAGCACAAAAACATGAAATCACTATCGCATAGTTACTCATAAAACCAGAAGCAAGACAATTAAATTAACTAAATTTGCACATTAGCAATTCTAACGAAAACGCATCATATTAATAAATTTAAAATATGAGTTCGCCCTTCATTCATATTGCTGAGTCCTAAAACAAAAGCCCAACAATACTGTCCACCATCCATAAAACCCATGTAATATCTACGAATTACACTAAGTCATGCCTATTTTTACGCCCGCTGCTCACGCCATTGTGGTTAAACCATTAATGCATATCGTTGATAAAATTCACCACATCATTGATTCAAAAATGAGCGGCCAGGCTGGCATAATGCCTCTATTCTGGAAACGGACATACGAGAACCGTCGCCCATAAGGATATCCTGCCTGTGACGAAGCGCACGTCTCAGGAAGCTTATGCGTTGCGTCTGGCGGTTGACGTTTTTATCAACAAGAAATTGATCTTAACCAACGCCATCATGCCTGCGCTTCGTGTTAAAAAGAAAGCCTCTGTCATAGTGGCGGCGCATAGAATGTCTTTTCGGACAGGACGAGTCATGCAAGAAGAGCAATCAATTCAACGAGCAGTAACACGGTTATGTATTCAATGCGGGCTGCTTTTATTGCAGCACGGGGCGGAAAGCGCACTGGTTGATGAGCTTTCCACCCGCCTCGGTTTGGCGCTCGGTATGGATAGCGTCGAAAGCGCGATCTCCTCTAACGCCATTGTCCTGACGACCATTAAAGACGGACAATGTCTGACATCGACACGTAAAAACCAGGATCGCGGCATTAATATGCACGTCGTCACGGAGGTTCAGCATATCGTTATCCTCGCGGAACATCGTCTGCTGGATTACAAAGGCGTGGAAAAACGCTTTAGCCAGCTCCGCCCGCTGCGTTATCCGCGCTGGCTGGTGGCGTTTATGGTCGGTCTTTCCTGCTCCTGCTTTTGTAAGCTGAATAATGGCGGCTGGGATGGCGCGGTTATCACCTTTTTCGCCAGTATGATAGCCATGTATATCCGCCAGATGCTGGCGCAGCGGCATTTACATCCGCAGATCAATTTTTGCATTACCGCCTTTGTCGCTACCACGATTTCCGGGCTGATGCTCACCCTTCCCGCCTTTAGCCAGACGCCCACTATCGCCATGGCGGCGAGCGTACTGCTACTGGTGCCGGGCTTTCCGCTGATTAATTCCGTCGCAGATATGTTTAAAGGACATATTAATACCGGGCTGGCGCGCTGGGCTATCGCCAGCCTGTTGACACTGGCCACCTGTGTGGGCGTAGTGATGTCAATGACAGTATGGGGGCTACGAGGATGGGTATAATCGACTTTTTACTGGCGCTAATGCAGGACATGATCTTGTCTGCGATCCCCGCCGTCGGGTTTGCGATGGTCTTTAATGTTCCCCACCGGGCGCTTCCGTGGTGCGCGCTACTGGGGGCGCTGGGTCATGGCTCGCGTATGCTGATGATGAGCGCAGGCTTTAATATCGAATGGTCGACGTTTATGGCTTCGCTGCTGGTCGGCAGTATTGGTATTCAGTGGTCACGCTGGTATCTCGCTCACCCTAAAGTGTTTACCGTCGCGGCCGTGATCCCGATGTTTCCGGGGATTTCCGCCTATACCGCGATGATTTCCGCAGTAAAAATTAGCCATCTGGGCTATAGCGAACCGATGATGATTACGCTGCTGACCAATTTTCTGAAAGCCTCTTCCATTGTTGGCGCGCTCTCAATTGGCCTCTCTGTACCGGGATTATGGCTGTACCGCAAACGCCCCCGCGTGTGAATGGTGGAACGCCTCCTGCTGTTCTTACAGGTCTGTGTGGTACTATAAAAACAGTCGCCCTTCTCGGTTGTTGTTCCATATTGAGAAACATTATGTCTTCCAGAATTTTAACGTCGGACGTCATCGGTATTGACGCCCTTTTACACGATCATCATGCTGTGCTGGCGAAGTCAACGGGCGGCGCAGTGGCGGTATTCGCTAATAATGCGCCTGCATTTTATGCCGTGACGCCTGCACGCATGGCTGAACTGCTGGCGCTTGAAGAAAAGTTATCACGTCCGGGAAGCGATGTGGCGTTAGACGCGCAATTTTACGAAGAACCCGAAGCCGCCCCCGTTGCGATTCCCTGCGGAAAATTCGCCATGTATCCCGCTTGGCAACCGGATGCGGATTTTCAGCGTCAGGCTGCCCTTTGGGGCGTGGCGCTTCGGGAGCCGGTCACCGCAGAAGAGCTGGCGGCGTTTATCGCCTACTGGCAGGCGGAAGGTAAGGTTTTTCACCATATCCAGTGGCAGCAAAAGCTGGCGCGCAGCGTGCAAATCAGCCGTTCCAGCAATGGCGGAATGCCGCAGCGCGACATCAATAGCGTCAGCGAACCTGACAATCATATTCCACCAGGTTTTAGGGGGTAACGATGAAAAATGTTGGCGACCTGATGCAGCGTCTACAAAAAATGATGCCTGCGCATATTACGCCGGCGTTTAAAACGGGCGAAGAACTGCTGGCCTGGCAGAAAGAGCAGGGCGAGATCCGGGCGGCAGCGCTGGCGCGGGAAAATCGGGCGATGAAAATGCAGCGCACCTTTAACCGTTCCGGCATTCGACCGCTGCATCAGAACTGCTCGTTTGATAACTATCGGGTTGAGTGCGACGGACAAATGAACGCGTTAAGCAAAGCCCGACAGTACGTTGATGAGTTTGACGGCAATATCGCCAGCTTTGTCTTTTCCGGCAAGCCGGGAACCGGTAAAAACCATCTCGCCGCGGCTATTTGTAACGAGCTGCTGCTGCGCGGAAAGTCGGTACTGATTATCACCGTAGCGGATATTATGTCAGCGATGAAAGACACGTTCAGCAATCGGGAAACCAGCGAAGAGCAGTTGCTTAACGATCTGAGTAACGTTGATCTGTTGGTGATCGACGAGATCGGCGTGCAGACAGAATCTCGCTATGAAAAAGTGATCATCAATCAAATTGTCGATCGTCGTTCCTCGTCAAAACGTCCCACCGGCATGTTGACGAACAGCAATATGGAAGAGATGACGAAAATGCTTGGCGAACGCGTCATGGACCGTATGCGTCTCGGCAACAGTTTATGGGTTAATTTTACCTGGGACAGTTACCGCAGCCGGGTGACGGGTAAAGAGTATTAAATTGCAACGTGCGCCAGGGCGATACAACGCCTGGCTGGCATAACACAGGTGATTACCATGAATACAGCGAAACATGTTCTGTGCTGCGCGGCGATCGCCAGCGTACTGATTTCCACCAGCGGTATTGCCGCCAGTCAGCTAAGCGCTCAGGGCGCGAACGCACAGCAGGGCGGGATGTCGCTTTCTGCGCTAACCGGTCTGCTCAGCAGAGGTGCCCAGTCACTCAGCGCCGATAATATGAATAATGCCGCCGGTATTTTGCAGTACTGCGCCAAACAGAAACTGGCGTCCGCTACCAACGTGGAAAACGTTAAAAATCAGATTCTGAACAAGTTGGGGTTGGATACCACACAGCAGGAGCAGGATACTAACTACCTGAACGGCCTGCAAGGGTTGCTCAAGACGAAGGACGGCCAGCAGTTGAACCTCAATAATATCGGCAGTACGCCGCTGGCGGAAAAGGTGAAAACCAAAGCTTGCGATCTGGTGTTGCAGCAAGGGCTGAATTTCCTCTCCTGACTGCGTTTTTCTGACCGTGCGCCACGCCGGGACGCCCTGATAAAAGCCGTGTTTTGGCCCTTTACCCGCCAACACGGCATTAACCCGATTTTTCTCTTCGTCTTTTCCTGTTATTAACCGCTATGGCAGGAAGTGATGCCGATCAAAAAACCAACTTTCTAAACTCATTCTAAATAACAGCGCCGTGTAAAGTTATTAGAATTGCAGCAATGTGACATCGCTATTACATTGTTAGAAATTTTTTCCTGCCAGCGATAAGCCTGGTTTATTGAGGATCGTCAGTTGTCCGAGTTGCTCTCTGTCGCTCTGTTTCTCGCCTCTGTGCTGATATATGCCTGGAAGGCGGGTCGTAACACCTGGTGGTTTGCCGCCACTCTCACGGTGCTGGGACTTTTTGTCATTCTGAATATTACCCTGTATGCCAGCGACTATTTTACCGGCGACGGGATCAACGACGCAGTGCTTTATACGCTCACGAATAGTCTGACGGGAGCGGGAGTCGGCAAATATATTCTGCCGGGAATCGGCATTGCCCTGGCGTTAGTGGCGGTATTCGGCGCGCTGGGATGGGTACTACGCCGCCGCCGTCACCATCCTCATCATGTCGGTTACAGCCTGCTGGCGTTACTGCTGGCGTTGGGTTCGGTCGACGCCAGCCCGGCGTTTCGCCAGATTACCGAACTGGTAAAATCACAAATGCGCGATGGCGATCCGGATTTTGCCGTTTATTATAAAGAACCAGCAAAAACCATTCCTAATCCGAAGCTCAATCTGGTCTATATCTACGGCGAGAGCCTGGAACGGACCTATTTTGATAATGACGCGTTCCCCAATCTCACGCCAGAGTTAGGCGCGCTGAAAAATGAGGGGCTGGATTTCAGCCATACCATGCAACTGCCGGGAACGGATTACACCATCGCCGGGATGGTGGCTTCCCAGTGCGGTATTCCGCTGTTTGCGCCGTTTGAGGGCAATGCGTCCGCGTCGGTTTCCAGCTTCTTCCCGCAGAATATCTGCCTCGGCGATATTCTGAAAAACTCCGGCTACCAGAACTATTTCGTGCAGGGCGCTAACCTGCGTTTTGCCGGGAAAGACGTGTTCCTGAAATCACACGGATTCGATCATCTGTACGGCGCTGAAGAGCTAAAAACGGTGGTGGCGGACCCGTCTTATCGTAACGACTGGGGCTTCTACGACGATACGGTGCTCGATGAGGCATGGAAGAAATTTGAAGCGCTTTCCCGCTCAGGCCAGCGTTTTTCGCTGTTTACGCTGACGGTGGATACCCATCACCCGGACGGTTTTATCTCGCGCACCTGCAACCGCAAACGCTACGATTATGACGGCAAGCCCAACCAGTCCTTTAGCGCCGTAAGTTGCAGCCAGGAAAACATCGCCGAGTTTATCAACAAAATCAAAGCGTCGCCGTGGTTTAAAGATACCGTTATCGTCGTCTCTTCCGACCATCTGGCGATGAATAATACGGCCTGGAAATACCTGAATAAGCAAGATCGCAACAATCTGTTTTTCATTCTGCGCGGCGATAAACCACAGCAGGAGACTCTGGCGGTCAAACGCAACACGATGGACAACGGCGCAACGGTGCTGGATATTCTCGGCGGCGATAATTTTATCGGTCTGGGACGTAGCAGCCTTTCCGGGCAGTCGCTGTCGGAAGTGTTCCTGAATGTAAAAGAGAAAGTGCTGGCGATGAAGCCGGATATCATTCGCCTGTGGAATTTCCCGAAAGAGATAAAAGATTTTACCGTCGATCGGGACAAAAACATGATCGCTTTTTCCGGCAGCCACTTCCGCCTGCCGTTACTACTGCGCGTATCGGATAAGCGTGTTGAACCGTTACCAGAAAGTGAATACTCCGCTCCGCTACGGTTCCAGTTGGCCGACTTCGCCCCGCGCGATAATTTCGTTTGGATCGATCGCTGCTACAAAATGGCGCAGCTATGGGCGCCGGCGCTGGCGCTCTCCACCGACTGGTGCGTCTCGCAGGGGCAGCTTGGCGGGCAGCAAACCGTACAGCATGTCGATAAAGCGCAGTGGCAGGGTAAGACGGCGTTTAAAGACACGATGATCGATATGGAACGCTACAAAGGCAACGTCGATACTTTAAAGATTGTCGATAACGATATTCGTTATAAAGCCGATAGCTTTATCTTTAATGTGGCGGGCGCGCCGGAGGAGGTGAAGCAGTTTAGCGGCATTTCCCGGCCGGAGTCCTGGGGCCGCTGGTCAAATGCGCAGTTGGGCGATGAGGTTAAAATCGAATATAAAGCGCCGCTGCCGAAAAAGTTTGATCTGGTGATCACCGCCAAAGCCTTCGGCGACAACGCGAATCGGCCGATTCCGGTACGCGTAGGCAACGAAGAACAGACGCTGGTGCTGGGTCACGATGTGTCCACTATCACGCTGCATTTCAACAACCCGACGGACGCGAATACCTTAGTCATTGCGCCGCCCGCTCCCGTCTCCACCAACGAAGGTAATATTTTGGGCCATTCGCCGCGCAAATTGGGGATTGGCATGGTGGAGATCAAAGTGGTGAATGTTGAGGGTTAAAAGAGAAGGTCATATATGCCGGGTGGCGGCTGCGCCTTACCCGGCCTACACATCATCTTTATCCATAAACTGGCGCACAGGCCTGATAAGCGAAACGCCATCAGGCACTGTATATGCTACACGCCCCTTTCTGTTAATAATCGAACTGACGGTAGTAGCGACGAATATCCAGACTGTGGCCGGTATATTTCTCGAAGTGCGCCGCCAGCCGATCAACCAGCAGTGTCGAGACGACGCAGGGCGCCATGATCCAGCGGAACTCATCATCAATGCCGTCCAGCGCATACGCTTTCGGATCAATCACCACCAGGTTATCGGTAATTTTACTGGCAAAACGCTCAACGCGTTCATCCAGCGCGCGGCATTTCCCTTCCCCTTTCACCAGAATGAGCGGAACGTCTTTTTCCAGCAGCTCCAGAGCGCCGTGGAAAAATTCCGCAGAGCTGACGGGGCGCGTGCGCTTCCACTGCATCTCTTCCAGGATACACATGGAGAACAGATAGACCTCGCCCCACATCTCCGCGCCGCCGACCCACATCATATAATCGCTGTTATAATAACGGCTGGCGATAGCATCGGCCTGCGGATCAAATTTTTGTTTCGCTTTCAGCAGATTCGCCGGCAGAATTTCCAGTTGGCTGGCGAAGCGATCGTAACTGGCGAATTCGTTATTGCGCGACAGCACGCGGAAAAACAGCCAGTACAGCAGCATATATTCATATTCCACGCCATTTTTGTGACGCATCGGAATATGCCATGTCGCCGCCTGCGCCAGCGGAGAGTCCGCATTTTTGGTAATAGCGACTACGCGTATTCCCTGCGCTTTACACCACTCGGCGATCGCCACCGATTCTTTGGTATCACCGGATTTAGACAGCGTAACAACCACAGAGTTTTTATTCAGCCGCTTATTTCCTTTATGAATTAATTCTGCCGCCTGCTCAACATAAACCGGCAACGTCGTTAATTCTTTGGCAAATTCATTAATTGCCATCATTGGTGCCAGTGAACCGCCAACAGAGGCGAAAAATAAAGAACTGAACCCGGCCTGATAAATCTCGTCAGCAACCTGTTCTGCCTTCTGGCGCGCAGCGATGATCTCACGAGCACTCGTCAGGTACTCGTCCTGATTAAAACCCAACATATTTTTCTCCTGATTGTTCAGATTTTACTTTTTAAAACGCGATCGAAATCGTCAAAAATGCGTACCGAAAGGTCGATGCCTTTCAGTGAGGCGATATGAAACGCCATGAGTTGTACCGGCACAATCAACAGTAATGGCGAGAAATGGTGATCAACCGCTACATCCAGCGCAAGCGTCTGGTCATCCTGCGCCGCCTTCGCCAGCGTGAGAGTAAAGGTTTTGGCGACCGCAGGCGTCATATACTCCCGTAGCGCCCTGGAGCGCGCGTCGGGCCGGTCCTCAAAGAAGAACATCACGTGTTCCGCATTGGCTTCCAGATACGGGCCGTGCATATAGGCTTCCAGCTCAAACCCGCTTGAGGGAACACGTACCGTCTCGGTAAATTTAGTTTCCAACTCTTTTGCCACCCCAACCAGCGCGCCGTAGCCTATCGCCACAAAACGCGTCCCGTTTCGTAAAACGGCCTGGTGCTGGTGAATAAACGCTTCCGTACGCACGATAACCAACGGCAGGGTTGCCGCGATGCGTTGAAGCTGCGCCACATACTCCTCGACCTGCGATTCCGTCAGCCGCTGCTGCTGACGGGCAACTAACAACGCGATAAGCAACAGATTCAGTACCGTCGCGCTAAATCCACGGGTAACAAAGCCGACGGACTCAATCCCGGTCAGAATATCCAGTGGATAATCACTGGCCTTGCCAAGAGGGCTTTGCGGATCGGCGGTCAGAGCGAATACCGGACGTCCCTGCGCCTGAACTTTACGCATCGCCTCCAGGGTAGAAGCGCTTTTCCCGCTCTGGGAAATAGCAATAACCATATCGGCTTGCGGATCGCTATTCTCATACTGGCTAAAGGTGTACGGCTCTTTAATATCGATAGAGATACCGCAGCGCTCAAAGAAATAACGGGCGCAAAAGGCGGCATTCAATGACGATCCGGTGGCTAATATCAGTATTCGTCGTAACGTTTTTTGGCTGGCGAACCGCGATACTTCTTCCAGCGACTGGCGATGGCGGCGAATAATATTCGCCAGGACGTCAGACTCTTCGTTAATATAGGTCAGCATGGTTGGTGACATTGTGTATCCCTCTTAAAATAACCCTATCCAGGAACCGAAAATTCCCACCAGCGCAATACCGCCAATGATGGTTAACGGTTTCACTTTTTTCCCTAACAGCCAGTACACAATGGCGAAGCTAATTAACGGCAGCAGACAAGGCATGATGTCGTTAATAATGTCCTGAACATGGGTTTTCGCCTCTCCCGTACCAAACGTAATGGGAATGGTGATATCAATCATGGAGGCCGTCATCGCGCCAACCACCATCAGACCGATAATCGAGGCGCCATAGGTTAGGCTTTCCATCATTCCGCTTTGCTGAATACGTTGCAGTACGCCGGTTCCCAGCACATAGCCCCAGCGGGTAAAGAACCAGCGGGCCAGAATATGCGGTACGTTAAACACCAGCAGAAATAAAATCGGCCCCAGAATATTGCCTTTCAGCGCCAGGCTGGTACCGATGCCAGTGGCGATAAGACGCAATGTTCCCCAGAAAAAAGAGTCGCCAATACCCGCCAGCGGCCCCATTAACGACGCTTTGACGTTATCGATAGAACTGGCGTCCATCTCTTTTTGCTGGCTATTTTTCTCCTCCATCGCCACGGTAATACCGAGGATCAACGTCACAATGTGCGGCGTGGTATTAAAGAAAGCCAGATGGCGTTTTAGCGCTTCGGCAAGATCTTCTTTTCGGCTATACAGTTTCTTTAATACCGGAATGAGCGTATAGACGAACGCCAGGTTCATTTGTCGTTCATAGTTCCAGGAAAACTCCATCTGGAATGACCGCCAGAAGACGCGGCGTAAATCACGCGCGGTGACCAGACCAGTGGTTTCCGCCTGCTGGCGGTCTTTATCAGAAATCATCTTCATCGTCATGAGACGCTCCTTGCGCAGGTGCCGGTTGCGAGGCCGCAAATTTCGGCATATTGACCATCACGACGGCGACGATCGCGCCGAGAATCGCAATACCCGTCACCGGAATTTTTAAATACGCCATTAAAACAAAACCGAGGAAAAAATAGGGGGCGACCTTTTTATTAATTAATAAGCGCGCCAGCATGGCAAAACCCAGCGCGGGAATAATACCGGTGGCAACGCTTAATCCATGTTTAATAAATTCTGGAATGGCATCCAGAAAACCTTTAACCATATTCACGCCCGCTAAATAAGAGACCGTGACGATAATCCCCAGCATCAGCGACAGCCCAATGCCGGAGATTAAATGCATACGCTCAATGCCCCGGGTATCCCCCATCTCAGCGTAAGCATCGGCTTTATGACAGAGCAACGGAATAAACATTCCGTTATAGATATTTTTCACAATTAACGCCAGTGTCGCGATAGGCAAACCTAATAACAGCGCGGTTTCCGCCCCAGCGCCGGAATTAATCGCAAAGGCCACACCTAAAATACCGCCAGTGACCACATCCGGCGGCAGCGACGCGCCCACCGAAAAGGAACCGATAAACGCCAACTCCAGCGTCGCGCCCATCACAATTCCGGTTTCCATGTCGCCCAGCACCAGTCCGGTTAAAAGTCCGGTCACGATAGGTCTGGAAATCAGCGACGTCCCTAATGCATATTCAGACTGGGCGATAAACGCCACCAGTCCAAGTAAAAGCGCCTCTACCATAATATGTCCTCAGGAGGGTATCCGCTCAGGCAAAAAGTTGTTTACGATCGTTAGGCACCAGCCGAATTTCTATCTCTACTCCGCCAGCCGCCAGCTCCCGAAGTTGAGTCATTTCATCCGCTAACAGATTGATGGCTTTAGCAATATTCTGACTCCCTTCACGCACCTTCGTGCCGCCTAAATTAATACTTTTAATGTCGGGTAATTCGCGCGCCAGCCGGTACGCATCCGCCACGGATTCAACAACAATAAAAAGTTTATATTTATCGGTAACGCCGCTTTTTATCGCTTCAATTGAATCGGCAATATTTTTAATAACCAGCTTCACCGCGGGCGGCTTCGCCATTTTAATGGTGGTTTTACGCAGGTCATCATTAGGTACACTGTCGTTGGCAATTAAAATACAGTCTGCGCCAACGTACTGCGTCCAGGAAAAGGCGACCTGTCCATGTAATAAACGATGATCCACCCGTAAAAAAACAATCATGACGCTTCCTCCCCTTAAAAATCTTTATCGCTTTGCATGGCGCTGGTGATAGTTTGATTGCAGTACTGAATATTTTCTTTTGAATCCGCTAACGCCGTCATTATGGTATGCGTGGTATTGCCATCGTTTTCCGACATAAAGAGATCGATAACCAGCGGCAGGTTAATCCCTGCTAGCAGATGAAAATTTTCCCGTGATAAATAACGGACAAATTCGTTATTCACGCTGCCGGCAAAAATATCGGTCAGCGCAATAATTTCATCTTCCGGCGGGATCCGGGCAATTAGCGTATCTACCTGCTGGCTTAAATCCACGCTCTCTTCAACGTAAGCGCACAGCGTCCAGACATTTGACCGTTTGCCTAAAATCAGCTCCACGGAGTTTAAAACTCCGCTGGCCAGCGTGCCGTGGCTGGCGAAAATATAATGTCTCTTCATCCTGACCTCTAAAACACATTCCACTGTGATAAAAGAGAGCAAGCGGCGTGCCAGAAAAAGTGGCGCGCCGAAAAAAGATGTGGGTTAACAGAGGGAAATCGTTAAAACTCTTGATCTTGCTCGATAAGTTCTGTTTCGAAGGTCAGGATATTATGGATATAGCCAAGCTCGGCGGTGGGGATTTTGACACTGTAGTTACTCTCAATGACACTAAACGCTTCCCGTAGCCGATTCAGTTCCTGTTCCGGACACTGTTGCCCACTCCAGGCAGTAATACCCGCATGGCGGATCAGACGCTCAATCAAGCAACTAATATGCACATAGAGCGCCACCTTTCTTTCATTCGAGACGGTAACGCCCGCCAGATGCTCATAGCGCAGCAGAAACTGCTCAACGTGGTTGATGACTTTGCTGGTGTCGAGGATGGTGACGGATTCGATCACTCGTCGGAGCGAGAAGTTTTTCAGCAGCAGGTTGTTGATCTCCGCCACCTGCTCCGGCGTGGTCAGCGAACCAAACAGCCGCATCAGGTAGTGGTTCCCCTCGCCGGAGATCAGCGAGTCGAGCGAAATCCACGGCACGCTGGCGATGTGCGGGTCCAGCGTGCCAACTATCGCCAGTACGTCGTAGCGCATAAATACCGGCTCCTGAGTTTTATTGCTCGCCAGCATCGCATAATCGCAGGCGACGACGTCAATCTCCAGCGTCTGCGGAATACTGGCGCTCAGTAATGCGCAAAGATTCGTCGCCACACCGATACCGGTCGCGCAGGTGGTCAGTATGGCGCGCGGTTTGTTGCTTTTCGGCCAGTAGAGCTGATACTCGACCGGCACATCCCGGGCGATATCGCGGGCGATCTCTTCAATAAAATGCCCCTGTAAAATACGCTCCCCTACATACAGGGCCATGCTGGTCGAGACGTTGTTGATAATCGTCACCGGCGTGGAAAGCGCGCGATCAAAATGACGATGAATGGCCTTGAGCGATCCCATATCCACCAGAATCATCAGGCCGGAGGCGAGCGGATGCTCTTCCAGATAGCGCATCACCTGCTGCGCTATCGCCTCCGGCGTGACGTCCAGCGGCATATCGAACGATTCAAAAATCGTATTTTTTAGTAACCGGTTGGCGACGTTGGCGATACTGCTGGCGGTGGCATAGCCATGCGCCAGAATCACCGCATGCGTCACCTGTTTTTGGTTGTTAGCCCCCTGTTTATGCAGCCAAAGCGCCAGCAGCAGCATATCAATGCGTCTCGGCTCCAGATCCAGCTTCTGGCCCAGCGTCTCCAGAATTTGTAAACAGAAGCTGTACAGCAGCGGATATTTCTGGGCGAGGAAGGCGTCCAGTTGGCGGATCTGCTCGCTGTTGAGACGAGAAGGCGCCAGTGCGGTACGATGGATTAAATAGTGGCTAAGCGCGTAAATACAGTTGCCGTTAAGCTGCATATTGAAGCGCTTCTCCAGACGATAAAACTCTTCCCGCACCTGGCTTGTAATTAACAGCAACCGCTGTGAGTGCACATTATCGTCGCCGGTAAAAATCAGGCGATCGAAGAGGGTTTCAATTTCATCGCCCATTCTTTTTTGTACCGTCTCCCACTCCTCTTTCCCGCTACGTACCAGCTCGTACAGCGCCAGCACATGACACTGCGTATCATGGATCATGCCCTGCATCTCGTCGCGGGCGCGCAGCAGCCAGGTCAGGTTCGTGTCGGGCGAGATGCTCACCGGCGTGTCGTCCGCCAGCGGTTCATTCAGTGACGGCAATGCCGACAGCATGGCATCCGGCAGATCGTGCAGCGACACGGTAACGGTTTCCTGCCCAGGCTTTTTTGCCCATGCTGTCGCCACCGCATACTTCACCACATTTTTCAGCTCGCCGACGTTGCCGCGATAAACATACTGATTGAGGATCTGCAACAAACGCGGTTTGAGGATAAGCGTGGCCGAGAGTTTTTTCGCCTCCGTCCAGAAAAACAGTAAGATCAGCGCCTCTTTTTCCTGGCGGCTGCGGTGCTGGAGATCCGGCAGGTTGACCTGAATCGGGATACGTCGCAAAAATGTCGTCAGAAAGGTACTGTGTATCTCTTCGGTCGTCGCAAATACCAGACGTACCGAAACCGGATGCCCCTGCGCGGTGTCGCCTACCCGATAAATTTCACCACGATCGAGCCAGGTAAAGAGCTTCTCCTGCCCTTCGGCGCTCAGCCGGTGGACTTCATCCAGAAATAACATGCCGCCGTCAGCCGCCTCGAACGCGCCCGGTCTGTCGCTCTGCGCACCGGTAAACGCGCCCTTCACATAGCCAAAAAGATTCGCCGCCAGCAGTTCGGGATTGCTCGCATACTGGGCGCAATTGAAACTGATAAATGGCGCATCCGGCGACAGAAGCGCCTGGGCGATGGCATATTCGTGCATGAGCTGCGCCAGATAACTTTTCCCGGTGCCGCTTTCGCCGGTCATCAGTAGCGGCAGTCCGCCGTCGGGATAAAACAGCGCGGTTTTCAGTTGCTCAATCGGGCGCTTCAGGCTTTCGTTATGGCCAATCAACAGGGAAAAGTGATCGTCCGGCGCGCACTCCTGTTCCCCGTACGCTAACAGCTCCGCGACGCTGGCGTATTCATTACGCGAAAGGGTAAAAAACTGTTGGCTAAATGCCTGCTTATGCAGGAAATAGACGGGACGGGTATTGATTTTGCAGAGCACGCCCTGCGCCACCAGTTGGTTCAGATAATGGCTGGCGGTATTACGCTGCATATTAAAACGCTGCGCCAGATAGCGCGCGGTAAACACCTCACTGACATTTTCCGGATCAAAAAAATCCGTTTGGTTCATCAGGAAAGCAAGCAGGGCATCTTTGCGCATCGTATCCTCTCACGATTATCACATCAGCAATTATGATGCCGCGAAACAAGGCTCTCCTGTCGTGCGTTCTCTCGCTTTATTCATTTTTTGTGGATCACCGCACACCTTCACTCAACGTTGGATTAGCGCGCGATATCAGAAAAGAGAGGAGGAAGCGGCGCACGGCCTCGCGTATGAATCACGCTGCGCCATGCGCCTGATGCTGGTTTAAAATCGGCCTGCGCGGACTGCCAGGCCTGGTAAGCGCTACGCCATCAGGCAAAAGTGTGAACATCTCATCCGGCCTACGATCATCTGTAGGCCGACTGTTCACCATACGCCCTTAAAACGTTTCCCAATTATCGCTGCCGTCGGCCACTGCGGCCTTTGGTGACGACACGGCTGCCGGGGTTTTTACCGCAGCCACTTCACGCGCACGCTGCTGTTGCTGGTGAATACGGAACACTGCGACGGCCTGGGTCAGACGGCTGGCTTGCTCTTCCAGCGCCGCAGCCGCGGCGGCGGACTCTTCCACCAGCGAGGCGTTCTGCTGCGTTACGCGATCCATCTCCGCTACCGCCAGGCCCACCTGGTCGATACCACGGCTTTGCTCGTCAGACGCCGAGGCAATCTCGCCCATGATATCGGTCACGCGGGTAACTGCATTGACGATCTCATCCATGGTTTCACCGGCGCTTTCGACCAGCGTCGACCCCACATCAACACGGCTCACGGAATCCTCAATCAGACTCTTGATCTCTCGTGCCGCCTGCGCGCTACGCTGGGCCAGATTACGGACTTCACCGGCCACCACCGCGAACCCGCGTCCCTGCTCGCCTGCGCGCGCCGCTTCTACCGCCGCATTCAGCGCCAGGATATTGGTCTGGAAAGCAATACCGTCGATTACGCTGATAATATCGGCGATTTTCTGCGAACTGGAGGCGATATCGCGCATTGTTTGTACGACGTTATCCACCACTTTGCCGCCTTTTTGCGCTGTTTCAGAGGCGCTCAATGCCAGGTGACTGGCCTGACGGGCGTTTTCGGCGTTCTGTTTCACGGTGGCGGTCAGTTGTTCCATACTGGCGGCGGTCTCTTCCAGAGACGCTGCCTGCTGCTCAGTACGGGAAGAGAGATCGTTGTTGCCCATCGCAATCTCGCTGGCGCCGCTATAGATCGCATTCGCGCCGTTACGTACATCGCCAACGGTACGCATCAGTTCACTTTGCATATGACGCAGGTTTTCAGCCAACTGCCCCATTTCGTTGGAGCCTTCCACGTCGATACGCTTCACCAGATCGCCGCTGGCGATATGACGAATGCTTTCAATCAGACGATTCATCGGGGCGATAAGCGACAGTTTGATGCCGAACCAGACGGCGATAATGACCACCAGAACGGCAATCAGCACACTGACCAGTACCCACATCGCCTGGTTGTAGGAACTGTTGTTATCCTCAACAGCAATATCGTACAGACGATCGTTTTGCTGCATATAGGCCATGTACTGCTTCTCAAAAGCGTCCTGATAGCTTTGAGTCGGTTGATCAAATCTTACCCGCGCCAAGAAGCTGAATAAGCTCCGCCAACGCGCCGTGGTAGATATCATAGGTTCGTTTGATCTCAAGGAAAGCCGCTTCACTCTGACGTGGATCGCGCGGTAACGCCTCATACTGCGCCCAGTTTTTTTCGGTCAGCTTCAGCGTATTGGTCGCCCCCTGCATCAGTTCAGCGACAGTTGCGCCGCTGCCAATATTGCTCTGGTCCATCATCCAGCGGATACCCGCGCGATTCAGGGTATTACGCGTTTGCAACAGCTCCACCCAGGTTGCATTCAGGGCAGACTGCTGCTGACGAATGGTTTGCAATACGGTGAAGTTTTCTTTGTCATTCTTCAGCGAGTTGAAGAACAGCCCGCCGGATGTCAGTTGTAAAAGGCCAAATAGCGCCAATACCAGCAGTAAGCTGGTAACAATTTTAATTCGCTTTAACATGTTTTCTCTTTCCGCTAGACAGATACAGAATTTTCGGCCTGGAAAGGGAAAACTTTATGGGATGCGCGCCATTAATATCACGATTAGCTCAGTGAAGTCGTTATGACGCCCCGCGCAACAAGGATCGTCCCATTTTATATCGTGATCTCAATCACATAAAATAGCCCACGCCCTCCTCCGCGAAACCGCTTACCGGTACGTCCGACCGCTTAAACCGCCATACAACCACTCACTGATTTACCTAACTTTACGCGCGCGATGATCTGGCAAGATCCTCTCAGCATAGCAGTCAATCTACCTCCTCAAACACGAACTCAATGTCCACCCAGCTTCGGCTGATAATTAAACTTACAACCAGGTTTTACTATGGATACGAAAAAGATATTCAAGCACATACCCTGGGTGATTCTCGGAATCATCGGTGCTTTCTGCCTCTCGGTCGTTGCCCTACGTCGGGGTGAACACGTGAGCGCCCTGTGGATCGTGGTCGCTTCCGTTTCCGTCTATCTGGTGGCTTACCGCTACTACAGCCTGTATATCGCCCAGAAGGTCATGAAACTCGACCCGACGCGCGCGACGCCGGCGGTCATCAATAACGACGGCCTGAACTACGTGCCGACTAACCGCTACGTGCTGTTTGGTCACCACTTCGCCGCCATCGCCGGCGCAGGTCCGCTGGTCGGGCCGGTATTGGCCGCGCAGATGGGCTATCTGCCGGGGACGCTGTGGCTGCTGGCGGGCGTAGTGCTCGCGGGCGCAGTGCAGGACTTTATGGTGCTGTTCATCTCCTCCCGCCGTAACGGCGCCTCTCTTGGCGAGATGATCAAAGAAGAGATGGGTACCGTTCCAGGCACCATCGCGCTGTTCGGCTGCTTCTTAATCATGATCATCATCCTCGCGGTGCTGGCATTAATTGTGGTTAAAGCGCTGGCCGAAAGCCCGTGGGGCGTCTTCACCGTCTGCTCCACGGTGCCGATTGCGCTGTTTATGGGCATCTACATGCGCTTCCTGCGTCCGGGACGCGTAGGCGAAGTCTCCGTTATTGGTATCGTGCTGCTGGTGGCGTCTATTTACTTCGGCGGCGTGATTGCCCACGACCCGTACTGGGGCCCGGCGCTGACCTTTAAAGACACCACCATTACCTTCGCGCTGATCGGCTACGCCTTTGTTTCCGCGCTGCTGCCGGTATGGCTGATCCTTGCCCCGCGCGACTATCTCGCTACCTTCCTGAAAATCGGCGTGATCGTCGGTCTGGCGCTGGGGATTGTGATCCTCAACCCGGAACTAAAAATGCCGGCATTGACGCAATATGTCGACGGTACTGGCCCGCTGTGGAAAGGCGCTCTGTTCCCATTCCTGTTCATCACCATCGCCTGTGGCGCCGTCTCTGGCTTCCACGCGCTCATCTCTTCCGGTACCACGCCGAAACTGCTGGCCTGTGAGACCGATGCGCGTTTTATCGGCTACGGCGCGATGCTGATGGAGTCCTTTGTTGCGGTGATGGCGCTGGTGGCGGCCTCGATCATTGAACCGGGTCTCTACTTCGCGATGAACACCCCGCCGGCAGGTCTGGGCATTACCATGCCAAACCTGCACGAGATGGGCGGCGAGAACGCGCCGCTGATTATGGCGCAGTTGAAAGACGTTACCGCACATGCAGCGGCGACCGTCAGCTCCTGGGGCTTTGTGATTTCCCCGGAACAAATCCTGCAAACTGCGAAAGATATCGGTGAACCGTCAGTATTGAACCGCGCAGGCGGCGCGCCAACGCTGGCAGTAGGTATCGCGCATGTGTTCCACAAAGTCCTGCCGATGGCGGATATGGGCTTCTGGTATCACTTCGGTATTCTGTTCGAAGCGCTGTTTATCCTGACCGCGCTGGATGCGGGTACCCGTTCCGGCCGCTTTATGTTGCAGGATTTGCTGGGTAACTTCGTCCCGTTCCTGAAAAAAACCGATTCTCTGGTCGCGGGTATCATCGGTACCGCAGGCTGCGTCGGTTTGTGGGGCTATCTGCTGTATCAGGGCGTGGTCGACCCACTGGGCGGCGTGAAGAGCCTGTGGCCGCTGTTCGGTATCTCTAACCAGATGCTGGCCGCCGTGGCGCTGGTGTTGAGCACCGTGGTACTGATCAAAATGCAGCGCACCAAATACATCTGGGTGACGGTAATTCCGGCGGTATGGCTGCTGATCTGCACCACCTGGGCGCTGGGCCTGAAACTGTTCAGCGCCAACCCACAGATGGAAGGTTTCTTCTACATGGCAAACCTGTATAAAGAGAAGATTGCCAACGACGCCAACCTGACCGCGCAGCAGATTGCCAATATGAACCATATCGTGGTGAACAACTACACTAACGCTGGTTTGAGTATTCTGTTCCTGGTGGTGGTGTACAGTATTATCTTCTACGGTTTCACCACCTGGATGAAGGTACGCAACAGCGATAAACGTACCGACAAAGAAACCCCGTATGTGCCCGTGCCGGAAGGCGGCGTGAAGATCTCTTCACACCACTAAAACTGATGCCGGGTAGCGCACAGCGACCCCGGCTAGTGTAGGCCGGATAAGGCGCAAGCCGCCATCCGGCTTTATTCATTAACAGGACGGCAGAATGTTTGATACTTTAGGTCAGGCAAAAAAATATCTCGGCCAGGCGGCAAAAATGTTGATTGGTATTCCGGACTACGACAACTATGTCGAGCACATGAAAACCAACCATCCCGACAAGCCGTACATGACCTATGAAGAGTTCTTCCGCGAACGTCAGCAAGCACGTTACGGCGGCGATGGCAAAGGCGGTATGCGCTGTTGTTAATGGAGAGACTATGACCCCGATTGCAGTTACCCTACTTACCGGTTTTCTTGGTGCCGGCAAAACCACCCTACTACGCCATATCCTCAACGAACAACATGGTTTTAAAATCGCCGTTATCGAAAACGAATTTGGCGAAGTCTCCGTTGACGATCAACTGATTGGCGATCGCGCCACACAGATCAAAACCCTGACTAACGGCTGCATCTGCTGTACCCGCTCCAACGAGCTGGAAGATGCGCTATTAGACCTGCTCGACAGCCGCGACCGCGGCGATATTGCTTTCGACCGCCTGGTGATTGAATGCACCGGCATGGCTGACCCCGGCCCGATTATTCAGACCTTTTTCTCCCATGACGTATTATGCGAACGCTACCTGTTAGACGGCGTGATTGCGCTGGTCGACGCGGTGCACGCTAACGAGCAGATGAACCAGTTCACCATCGCCCAGTCGCAGATAGGCTACGCCGACCGTATCCTGCTGACCAAAACCGACGTGGCAGGCGACAGCGAGAAACTGCGCGAGCGGCTGGCGCGTATCAACGCCCGCGCCCCGGTTTACACCGTGGTACACGGCGATATTGACCTGAGTCAGTTGTTTAATACCAGCGGCTTTATGCTGGAAGAGAACGTGCTGGCAAGCCAACCGCGTTTCCACTTTATTGCCGATAAACAGAACGATGTATCGTCAATTGTGGTGGAACTGGATTACCCGGTGGATATCAGCGAGGTGTCGCGGGTGATGGAAAACCTGCTGCTGGAATCAGCGGATAAACTGCTGCGTTACAAAGGGATGCTGTGGATCGACGGCGCCCCCAACCGCCTGCTGTTCCAGGGCGTGCAGCGTCTCTACAGCGCCGACTGGGACAGACCGTGGGGCGACGAAACGCCGCACAGCACGCTGGTATTTATCGGGATCCAGTTGCCGGAAGACGAGATCAGAGCGGCATTTGCGGGGTTAAGGAAGTAACCCGCATCAAGGCCATCACAGAATGATGGCCTTCAGAGCAGATATGGCACTCTCTATTCACCGTTAGCATATTATATCTTCCACCAGCGCACCACTACATAATGATAAATACAAACTACCTTAACCACGAGGGGATATTATACTCCGGCAAAGGCTCCACACTATAAGTATCTCTCCTGTCGCTCCCTTTTTTGCAGGTGATCTCATAGAAACCCCACTTATCATTTTTATCCGAATAAAACACAGTATATTTATCAGTATTAAAACCAAAATATTTTTCGTTTTTATTCTTCACTTCCAATTCACCGCACTTTGCTTCATTGCGCCATTCATGGTTGATGGTCTTTTTTAGCACAAAATAAGCGACATCACCAATCAACACAGGAACAAGCAGAAACAAAAACATAGACATAATAAAAGCACCTGTTAATGTAAAGATTCGATACCCTTTTGCTTTATCACCGTAACGCAGAAATAGCCCATAGCAAATAGGTTGTGATAACCACAGGAAAAACATAAGAAATGCGGTGGCTTTCCAACAATATTCTAACCATGGAGAAGAGGATAGCTCCAGGTTACTGATTTGCCAGAAAATACTGGCAGAGTAACTACTAGTAAAAACAAAAACACCTGAAAATGCGGTAACCGCCAAGCCGATTACCTTAAAGGTTTTTGCTGTATTATTTCTGGCAAAATCTAAAATAGTCAAAATGCTACTAATGAGGATAGAGACTGAAAATAAAATAGCTAACCAATACGTTATGGTGTTGACAAACACATTAGCAGACAACAACAAAAGCAAAAAAATTGACCATGCAGTTAGCGATAGAATACCAGCAAACCGAGTCAATAAATGATCATTGTCTGTGCGTACAAAGAAACTGATATATTCCCTAATTCGATTTTCTTGAGTGCAAGAGAATATTAGAATAGATACAAAGAGAAATGCAACCAGGTAACTTTTTAAAGGAACTTTATAGGGGATTAAATAGATTGCGATCACGCCATAGACAATCACCGCAGAATCTAATTTTTTCTGTTTAAAATGTTTAAGAAAGGATCTCCAAATCTTAATAACTTCCATATTAAAACCTTATATGTTGGGTACAGAATTCACGAATTCATCTAAAACAGAGACTTAACACCAATAATGCACACAGAGTGTAATGATTTCATCTGATTTTGTGTGTAGAATTTGCGCATCGCTATTCGATGAGAATCCCCAATGGCTGACCTGAACCTGAGTACCCTGACGGAAGCAGACATCATCACCAAACGCGTTATGCCCGCCATCCTTGATGCTGGCTGGAACGACACAACGCAAATCAGACAAGAGGTCAAACTCCGGGACGGCAAAGTCATCGTGCGCGGCAAAGTCGCGGCGCGTAGAACGGTGAAATCCGCCGATATCGTCCTGTATTACAAGCCGGGTATTCCGCTGGCAGTGATTGAAGCCAAAGCCAATAAACATGAAATTGGTAAAGGGATGCAGCAGGGTATTGAATACGCGCGCCTGCTGGACGTTCCTTTTGTTTTTGCTACCAACGGCGACGGTTTTATTTTCCGCGATGCCACGGTTGCTGACGGCGAACTAATGGAAAAACCGATTACCCTCGGCGAATTCCCTTCTCCCTCGGAACTGTGGCAAAAATTATGCTTATCAAAAGGCTATACTGAAGCTCAGCTTCCGGTGATTACCCAGGACTACTACGACGACGGCACCGGCAAAGCACCGCGTTATTACCAGCTACAGGCCATCAATAAAACCATTGAAGCCGTTTCCGCCGGGCAGAACCGCGTTCTGCTGGTGATGGCAACCGGAACGGGGAAAACCTACACCGCCTTCCAGATCATCTGGCGCTTATGGAAAGCGAAAAGTAAAAAGCGGATCCTGTTTCTCGCCGATCGCAATATTCTGGTCGATCAGACCAAAAACAACGATTTTCTGCCGTTTGGCACGGCAATGACCAAAGTCACCGGGCGCACTATCGATCCGGCCTTTGAAATCCATCTCGCGCTGTACCAGGCCATCACCGGCCCGGAAGAAGATCAAAAGGCCTTTAAACAAGTAGCCCCGGATTTCTTTGACCTGATTGTCATCGACGAATGCCACCGCGGCAGCGCTTCGGAAGATAGCGCGTGGCGTGAAATCCTCGACTATTTCAGCGCCGCCACGCAGATTGGCTTAACCGCCACGCCGAAAGAGACTCATGAAGTCTCCAGCACCGATTACTTCGGCGACCCGGTGTATATCTACTCACTGAAAGAAGGCATCGAAGACGGCTTCCTTGCCCCTTATAAAGTGGTGCGCGTCGATATCGATGTCGATCTTCAGGGATGGCGCCCGACCAAAGGCCAGACAGATAAAAACGGCGAGCTGATCGACGACCGTATCTACAACCAGAAAGATTTTGATCGCACGATGGTGATTGATGAGCGTACCGAACTGGTGGCCAAAACCATTACCGATTACCTCAAACGCACCAACCCGATGGATAAAACCATCATCTTCTGTAACGACATCGATCACGCGGAGCGGATGCGCCGCGCGCTGGTCAATCTCAACCCGGAACAGGTCAAGAAGAACGACAAGTATGTGATGAAAATCACCGGCGATGACGACATCGGCAAAGCACAGCTGGATAACTTTATTAACCCCAAAAAAGCCTATCCGGTTATCGCCACCACCTCCGAGCTGATGACCACCGGCGTCGACGCAAAGACCTGCAAACTGGTGGTGCTGGACCAAAACATTCAGTCGATGACCAAATTCAAGCAAATCATCGGCCGCGGTACCCGCATTGATGAACGCTACGGCAAGCTGTGGTTCACCATCCTCGACTTCAAAAAGGCAACCGAACTGTTCGCCGACGAACGCTTCGACGGCATTCCGGAAAAGGTGATGGACACCACGCCGGAAGATATCGCCGACCCGGACTCTGATTTTGAAGAGCAGTTCGACGAGCACGAAGAAGAGACTAAAGACGACATCACCGGGGCCGATGAAGATCCCGCGCCGTATACCGTCACCGGTGCAGACGATGTCGGCCCGCTGCCGGAAGACGACGAGAACAAAGTACGTAAGTTTCACGTCAACGGCGTGGCCGTCGGCGTGATTGCCCAGCGCGTGCAGTATTACGATGCCGACGGCAAGCTGGTCACCGAATCCTTCAAAGACTACACCCGTAAAACGCTGCTCAAAGAGTACGCCTCGCTGGATGATTTCACCCGCAAATGGCAGGACGCCGAACGCAAAGAAGCCATCATCAAGGAACTGGAGCAGCAGGGGATCATCTGGGAAGTGCTGGCGGAAGAGGTCGGTAAAGAGCTCGACCCGTTCGACATGCTGTGCCACGTGGTGTATGGTCAGCCGCCGTTAACCCGCAAAGAGCGGGCGGAGAACGTGCGTAAACGCAACTACTTCACCAAATACTCCGACGCCGCGCAGGCGGTGCTGAATACGCTGCTGGATAAATACGCCGATGCGGGCGTGCAGGAAATCGAGAGTATCCAGGTGCTGAAGCTCAAGCCGTTCGACAGCATGGGTACGCTGCCGGAGATCATTAAAAGCGGATTCGGCGACCGTAACGGGTATAATCAGGCCATCAGCGAGCTGGAGAGCGAAATCTACCACCTACCGCCCCGCTCCGCGTAACCACTCCCCTTTTGCGCCTTCTGCTGCCACCGCGTAGCAGAAGGCCTTATTGTTAATGAAACATGGAATACATCATGTCAATCAGCTCAGTAATCAAATCATTACAGGACATTATGCGCAAAGACGCCGGCGTGGACGGCGATGCGCAGCGCCTCGGCCAGCTCTCCTGGCTGCTGTTTCTGAAAATCTTTGACGCCCAGGAAGAGGCGCTGGAACTGGAGCAGGATAACTATCAGTATCCGATCCCACAGCGCTACCTGTGGCGCACCTGGGCGGCAAACGCCGAGGGCATTACCGGTGATTCCCTGCTGGAATTCGTCAACGATGACCTGTTCCCGGCGCTGAAAAACCTCACCGCCCCCATCGATAAAAACCCGCGCGGCTTTGTGGTCAGACAGGCGTTCAGCGATGCCTATAACTACATGAAAAACGGCACCTTGCTGCGTCAGGTGATCAACAAGCTCAACGAAATTGACTTCACCAGCGCCAGCGAACGCCACCTGTTCGGCGACATTTATGAACAGATCCTCAAAGATCTGCAATCGGCGGGCAATGCCGGTGAATTTTATACCCCGCGCGCCGTCACCCGCTTTATGGTCGATCGCGTCGATCCGAAGCTCGGCGAGTCGATTATGGATCCGGCCTGCGGCACCGGCGGCTTCCTCGCCTGCGCGTTCGATCACGTCAAAAACAACTACGTGAAGAGCGTGGCCGATCACCAGACGCTACAACAGCAGATCCACGGCGTGGAGAAAAAACAGCTCCCGCACCTGCTGGCGACCACCAATATGCTGCTGCACGGTATCGAAGTGCCGGTGCAAATTCGTCACGACAATACCCTCAACAAGCCGCTGTCGTCGTGGGATGAACAGCTGGATGTGATCGTCACCAACCCGCCGTTCGGCGGCACCGAAGAAGACGGTATCGAGAAGAACTTCCCGGCAGAAATGCAGACCCGCGAAACGGCGGATCTGTTCCTGCAACTGATCGTTGAAGTGCTGGCGAAAAACGGCCGCGCGGCGGTGGTGCTGCCGGACGGCACGCTGTTTGGCGAAGGTGTGAAAACCAAGATCAAAAAGCTGCTCACCGAGGAGTGCAACCTGCACACCATCGTGCGTCTGCCGAACGGCGTGTTTAACCCGTACACCGGGATCAAAACCAACCTGCTGTTCTTTACCAAAGGCCAGCCGACTAAAGAAATCTGGTTCTACGAGCACCCGTACCCGGCGGGGGTGAAGAACTACAGCA
This sequence comes from Salmonella sp. SJTUF15570, assembly GCF_043357055.1. Classification (NCBI taxonomy): domain Bacteria; kingdom Pseudomonadati; phylum Pseudomonadota; class Gammaproteobacteria; order Enterobacterales; family Enterobacteriaceae; genus Salmonella; species Salmonella sp. SJTUF15570. The sequence goes on from NZ_JBEUKJ010000003.1 coordinate 129,915, forward strand.
AAACCAAACCGATGAAGTTTGACGAGTTCCAGGCCGAGATCGACTGGTGGGGCAACGAGGCCGACGGCTTCGCCAGCCGCGTCGAGAACGAACAGGCGTGGAAGGTCAGCATCGACGAGGTGATTGCCCGCAACTTTAACCTCGATATCAAGAACCCGCACCAGGCGGAAACCGTCAGCCACGACCCGGACGAACTGCTGGCGCAGTACGCGAAGCAGCAGGAAGAAATCCAGACCCTGCGCCACCAATTGCGCGATATCCTCGGCGCGGCGCTCTCCGGTAAGGAGACCAACTGATGGCGGTGGAAAAACTGATTGTCGACCATATCGACACCTGGACCACGGCGCTGCAAACCCGCTCCACGGCGGGGCGCGGCAGCTCGGGTAAGATTGACCTGTACGGCATTAAGAAGCTGCGCGAGCTAATTCTGGAGCTGGCGGTGCGCGGCAAGCTGGTGCCGCAGGATCCGAACGACGAACCGGCGTCAGTACTTCTGGAGCGTATTGCGGCGGAAAAGGCCGAGCTGATGAAGCAAGGGAAAATTAAAAAGCAAAAGCCGCTGCCGGAGATTAGCGAGGAAGAGAAACCGTTTGAGCTACCGGTGGGGTGGGAATGGACCCGATTAATTAATCTTGGTACATGGGCTTTAGGTTCTGGTTTTCCAAATGTGGTTCAAGGAAACTCTGATAAAGAAATTTTGATGTGTAAGGTTAGCGACATGAATCTCGAGGGTAACGAGAAATTCATCGTTTCAACAATAAATACAATTTCAAAAGATCTAGCTGATGAATATAAAATTAAAACTTCAGAGCCCGGCACCATCATTTTCCCTAAAATTGGCGGAGCAATTGCGACTAATAAGCGAAGAATTTTAGTTCAGGAAACAGCAATTGATAACAACTGTCTTGGAATAAAACCATGTAATGCAATATCAGGTGAGTGGTTCTATCTAATCCTTAGTGCTCTCGATATGTCAAAGTACCAATCAGGTACCTCGATACCCGCGATAAACCAAAGTGTCATAGGTAGTATACCTATCGCGCTTCCTTCTCTTAAAATGCAAGAGAAGATTTTATCTTATGTCATAACCCTAATGTCCCTCTGCGACCAACTGGAGCTGCATTCCCTGACCAGTCTGGATGCCCATCAACAGCTGGTTGAAACCCTGCTAACCACGCTAACCGACAGCCAGAACGCCGATGAACTGGCCGAAAACTGGTCGCGTATCAGCGAGCATTTCGACACACTGTTTACCACCGAAGCCAGCATTGACGCCTTAAAACAGACCATTCTGCAACTGGCGGTGATGGGCAAACTGGTACCGCAGGATCCGAACGATGAACCGGCCTCTGAACTGCTCAAACGTATTGCGCAGGAAAAAGCACAGCTGGTGAAAGACGGGAAAATGAAAAAGCAAAAACCGTTGCCACCGATTAGTGATGAGGAAAAACCATTTGAACTGCCAGATGGGTGGGAATGGGTTAAATTGGGAAATATACTCCATGATATAAAATATGGAACTTCTCAAAAATGTGATTATAATATTTCAGGCTATCCTGTTCTAAGAATTCCTAACATTGTAAAAGGTATTATCGATCTTGCCGACATAAAGTATGGTGCATTAACCGATTCTGAATTAAAAGATCTTACACTAAATAAAAATGATCTCTTATTTATAAGATCTAATGGCAGCACTAATATTGTCGGTCAAAGTACATTAGTTCAACACGATCTAAAAGATCATGCTTATGCTGGCTATATAATTAGAGTACGGCTACATAACGAATATATTAATGCCAGATATATAAACATGATAATGAAATCAAATTTAATACGTGAGCAAATTGAAGGTCCTATTAGAACAACTACAGGTGTCAAAAACATTAATTCAAATGAACTTATGGGACTTCTTGTACCTCTTCCACCAAAAAATGAACAAGGGATAATCATTAAAAAAATTAATGAAATAGATACAACTTTATCTAATTTGAAAGTTAGCATCCAATCCGCCCAACAAACCCAGGTCCACCTGGCCGACGCCCTCACCGACGCCGCCATAAATTAACCCGCCCCCAGAAACCAATAAAGCGGCTAAATAGCCGCTTTATTCCCATCACCAGTAATAATCCTTCCCTTCATCCGCGCCGTTATTTTCATTCATTTTCAGCTGGACTTTCCTTCTATTCACTGATGTTATGTACAGGTATTTTTCGCAAGACGCCCGTGCTGCAACACGAGCGCCTCGCTAATCACAATCCCTATTGAAAAGGAATAGAGACCATGACTACCCCGCATTCTATTGCAGAATTCACCGATCCAGAAGTCTCCCCGACAAATAACCGCGCCGCCACCGTCAGTTATGCGAGCCGCTACCCGGAATACACCCGTATCCCCGCCATTACCCTAAAAGGCCAGTGGCTGGAAGCCGCTGGTTTTACCACCGGCAGCAAAATGGATATTAAGGTGATGGAAGGCTGCATTGTACTGACCGTGAAACCACCAGAGCCTGAGCTGGTTGAGTCTTTACGGCAAGTAAGCAAGCTGTCAGTACGTAAACAAAAGCAAGTTCAAACGTTTATCCGCGTGATTTCTTCTAAATAGGCAGGAAACCCAAGTGCGATTTAATTCGTACCTGGGTTGCAGTATCAGACATCAATCTCGTCTGTTGCTGTCTCTAATTCAGCAACATCATCCTGACTAATATTTTTCCCCATTGCCGCTTCGATCAATTTCAGCAATTGTTTTTTTCGATCGGCAAAAAATGCCTCGAAACTATCCTGCCGTAACAGCGAAGGCTCAATAAAGTGGCTGCGTAGGATCGCATCCATCTCGGCATTCTCCAGACCTACCTGCGGATGCGTCTGGATCTGCGACAGATATTCAGCCGGAGATCTCCCACCAATCATTCGATTGGCCTTATAGGAGATTGACGTTTTATTAATGATAGAGTTATACACCGCTGGGCTAACATTATTATTCTCACACCATATCTTAGGGAAAATATGGTGGATATCGAGTGCAATCTCACCAAAATCCAGCTTCTGGATAGTCGACTTCCAGAAAAAGTCTTGAGCGCCATTGCGTAGGATCAACACGCTTAGCGCTTTATACGCGGCGCTCAATCGGGAGCGTAACGTCAATAAACGCCCGGGCTGGAATGATGCTTCATAAATGGTACGCGGTTCTTCACCGTCCCTCTCAATCCAGTTTAGTAACTCTTCCACATCGTTTGCGATACGTGTTTCTACCGCGCCGCCGTACAGTTCCCCCAGGACACCGCACCAGAACCAGCGCGCCAGTTTGTCATAAATTTTGGGCTCCAGCCAATTGCCTTGTAATTGCGATAATACTGCCGCCAGCGGCACAAGCTGCGTACGATAAGGAAGATCCCATGAGTGCATAAAACATTCATGATGGAGAAATTTAGCGGCAAGTAAGAAGCCTTTTTCCACATCGTCGGCCCAGCAATGATAATCTTCAAGAGAAAGCGCTAATACTGAAACACGTTTAGCACTTACTGCAGTAACTGATTTCCCTGTCTTCCCTTCGGCCAGATCGGCACGCCGTTTTTTTAGCGTATTCAATATGCTGATAGCCTGTAAAAAGTCTGTCGGCTCTACGCCCTGTAGGATAGCTTCTTTATTCAGTACATTTCGGCGGCCAAATTTTTGACGCAAATTACTGCCAAACCAGTCATCCCGAAGATTAAACCCATCAGCCGCAAAACTGGCGGTCACCAGTTCAAATACGGATAGTGGAACACCACCGGTATTAACCTTTTCAAACACCAGGCAAACGGCCTCTTTGCTAGTTGATTTACCCAATTTGATAACAGGCAGCAAATAGTTCCTAAAGGCATTCAGAATTTTTTCACGGAACTGCATATAAGTGAAAAACTTTTCTTGTGAACACTTATATAAATGACTTTCCCATGCATCAGAGTTGATAATTTGGTTACAAGGGAAAAATAATGCTTCGCACTCTTTTTGCACGGTAGAAAAATCCATTTCAACCGTTTCCCCAAATGAGTTAACAAAAGTTTTTATATCACGACCAAAATTCATCGTTACTTTTTTAGACTTTTCAACAGAAATAAAAGCTTCATCAAGCCTATTGTCCAGAGCGGCCTCAATATCAATATAATAAAAACGGTCTATCTGCTTTCCTTTCTCGTTAAAAGTCTTAACGGGCGTATCCAGCATCAGGACTTGAGTCAAGGACGTTAAACGTTGCTGGCCATCCAGAATCAACATCTCAGGCTCGGTTTTCTGCAATTCTACATTTTCAACGGGACGCACCTGGAAGCGAACTTCTCCCCCAGTCTCCAGCAGCATAACCGCACCAACGGGAAAAGAACGGGCAATACTAACCAGCAAAGACCGGACATGCTCATCATCCCATACCCACCCTCTCTGGAAATCAGGCAACTGTACCCGTCCATCAGTAATCTGCCCCAGGATATCTTTTAAAGCAATTTTCGTCGTGTCAAACGTACTCATTCTGGCGCTCCTGCCATTTTCTCTTTTCAAATTAATAAATTACCACAAATAACATATCCTCAGACTCAATTTTATGCTTTCTGATTCTACTCTGTGCAGTATCATACCCGGTAATATGAAAGACAGGAGGGATCCATGAGCGATATCCAGCTTTTCCGCCTCGGTGGCGGGAAAGTACAAGAACTGCCGGGCAAAGCCGCAGCCATTGAAAAAGATCTGCAAATGCTGATCGAATCCCATATGGAAACATTCCTTGGCGTCCGCTTTCTCGAGACCGAATACCGCACGGGTAAAAACCATCGTGGACGAATTGATTCCCTCGGCCTCGACGAAAATAACTGCCCGGTGATTATTGAATATAAACGCCACAGCAATGAAAACGTCATTAACCAAGGGCTCTTTTATCTCGACTGGCTGCTCGATCATAAAGCGGAATTTCAGTTGCTGGTGATGGAGAAAATAAGTAAAACCGCGGCCAAAGTCATTGACTGGTCCGGCACACGGTTAATCTGTATTGCCGCCGATTTTAATAAATACGACGAACATGCCGTTCAGCAAATCAACCGCAATATCAACCTGATTCGCTACAAGCTTTTTGCCGACGACCTGTTAATGCTGGAATTGTTTAACGCCGTGGTCGAAAATAGCCCTCAGTACATCATCGCGAACGGTTCCGTCAGCAGCGGTAAACGCCATACCCGCACGCAGCGCGAACAGCTCTCTTCGGCCTCTCCCGCGCTGCTTTCATTATATGAACAGCTAAAAAGTTATGTGCTGTCACTCAGTGATGAGGTTCAGTTTAAAGAGCTTAAGCTCTATGACGCCTTCCGCCTCATTCGCAACTTTCTGTGCGTAGCCGTTTATCCCGTGACCGACCCACACCTACGCCTGTGGCTGAAAATCAATCCACAGCATATCCAGCTTGAAGAAGGATTTAGCCGGGACGTCACGCATATTGGCCACTGGGGAACCGGCGACGTCGAATTGATTGTGCGTAACGAACACGATCTGGATAAAGCCAAACTGCTGATCGAGAAAGCCTGGCAGGAAAATTAGCGTTCCAGGATACCCGCCTACTGGAGAGGTTAAGATAAGATTATCCAGCCTTTCCAGTTTTACTGGCTCTTATCTGTTATTCCACATCCTTCTTTTCCAACCCAATATCCCTTAACTGCTCGTCACTCATTCGTCGCAGCGCCTGACAGGCTCGCTTACGCAGCCACCACCTTTTTAGCGCCCGTCTGAGCTGCACAAAGCCAATGAATGGTTGTCTGGGGCGGTTCTCGTAAAATTCCATACCGGCCTCCGCATAGAACAGAAAATGCGGGCATCATGAATGTCTGTACAAACAATACCGGGATAAAAAGCACGGTTAGTGCAACGTGGATAAATAAGGAGGGCAATTGAGGGGGTTTTGTTCGCTTATTTCGTTCTGATTTAAGATCCGCGTCCTTCGCTGCAAAAAGCCAGGCCCCTCCCGATTTCAGAGGGGCAACAGGGATTAGCGGCGCACCACTACCAGCTTCTGGTTCACAAACTCCTTAATCCCCAGATCCGATAGCTCGCGTCCGAAGCCCGAACGCTTAACGCCGCCGAACGGCAGCTCCGCTGCGGTGTCGGTCAGCCAGTTGATATAAACCATCCCGGTTTCAATCCGGGAGGCCATGCGTTTAGCGCGTTCGATATTCTGACTAAACACCGCGCCGCCCAGGCCGTAGTGGGAATCGTTGGCGAGTTTTACCGCCTCGTCATCGTCTTTCACCACATACATCTGCGCCACCGGGCCGAAGAACTCTTCAAAGTACGCCGGGTTGTCACGCGTAATGTGGGTCAGAATGGTCGGCTCAAAGAAGTTGCCTTTGCTTTCCAGCGGCTTGCCGCCAACGTGCAGCGTCGCGCCATTTTTCACCGCTTCCTCGACCTGTCTGGTCAATGTTTCCAGCGCATCTTTCGACGACAGCGGCCCCAGTTCGGTAGAAGCGTCCATCTGATCCCCCACCTTCACCTTCCTGAACGCCTCGGTGAACTGGCTGAGGAATTGATCGGCGATTTTCTCATGCAGGATAAAGCGCTTCGCCGCCGTACATACCTGCCCCGCATTAGTGAGCCGTGCCTGCACGCCAATTTTCACCGCTTTCTCAAGATCGGCATCGTCCAGCACGACGAACACATCGTTCCCGCCCAGTTCCAGCGTCGATTTTTTAATGTGCTTCGCCGCCTGTGCCGCCACGGCGCTCCCCGCTTTTTCAGATCCGGTCAGCGCCGCGCCCTGCACGCGCGGGTCGGCGATGATATTCGCCACCTGATCGGAGGAAATAAACAGGTTGGTCCATGCGCCGTCCGGCGCGCCGGCTTCACGCACCAGATGGGCAAACGTCTCGGCACAGTGCGGTACGATGCTGGCATGTTTCGCCAGCACCGGGTTACCAGCGGCCAGGTTCGGCGCCAGCACACGCATCAACTGATAGTACGGGAAGTTCCACGGCTCAACGGCCATGATGACGCCAATCGGATGATGTTCTACCCACGCGTCGCCAAACTCGGTTTTATAAGGCACCGGGGCAAGAAACTGCTTCGCGTTATCCGCATAATAGCGAGCGATCTGCGCACACAGTTTGACTTCGCCACGGCTCTGCTCGATGAGCTTGCCCATCTCCTGGCTGGCGATTTTTGCCAGTTCTTCAACACGGCTGTCGATCAAGTCAGCCAGCTTATGCAGTACCGGCAAACGTTGGTCAATCTCTCCCCTGGACCAGTCGGAGTGATAGAGCGCGTCAGCTTTTTGCAGCGCGGCTTCAATATCCGCGTCCGTGTGCGGGGGGTACTCTTTAATGAGCTGATTATTGGCAGGATTCACTGTCTGGTAAGCCATATCACATGTCTCCTTGTTATCGTCATTAAGGCAGCCGGAAATGCCGCTCAGAACAATAAGGGTAGTAGAGATGGCTGGCGCTATCGGTAAAGTTCGGTATATTCGTGAGGTTATCAGCGATAATTATAGAGAGCGTTGCCCGGTGGGCACCGGGCCTGCAACATTCAGACTGGAACCGCGTTAGTGGCTAACATCCTGAAGCTCTTCAGCCGTAAGGCCGGTGAACCGCTGGACAGTCTCGCGGTCAAGTCCGTCCGCCAGCATCTGTCTGGCGATACGCAATGCGGCAACATGCTGACCTTTTTCCAGCCCTTTTTCTAATCCTTCTGCTAATCCTTCCTCCAGACCGAGCTGTCTCCCTTGCCGTTCCCCTTTTCTGCGATCCGCTGCGCGGATCCTCTCTATCAGCGTCATCAGTCTCTCCTTAGTGTGCGGGACATGCCCTACCACATCACGAATAAACGTGGTGAAACGAGGTGTATGTCCGTGCTGAATCATAAGATAATTAAACAGCGCTTTAAGCTGCCTGTCATTAGCGCAACCAGTAACTAACAGCGAAGCAATCCGTTCAACCAGTCCCAGCAGGTCCCGCTGGCGGATATGTTTTTGGATGAGCTCCAGCAGCGCAATGCGGCGGTGCTGCATAATGTCATCATCCGATACCACCGTAATATCGACCAGCGGAAAGGCAGCGGCATAGAGTCTTCTTGCCACTTCCGGGTTCGCAAACTCATCCAGCCAGCACAGCGAAAAAGGATACGGGCTATCAACACCGTGATAAAACAGCATCGGCACCACCAGCGGAAGATGCTTATGCCCCGCATCCAGATGCTGTTGCATTGCCGCCATCGCATACCGCATCAGCCGAAACGCCATATGCGCATCCGGCGTGCTCTGATGTTCAATCACGACGTAAATATAACCGTCGCCCTCGCGCGTTTTCAGCGACCAAAGCACATCGGAATAATAGGCTCGCAGATTTTTTTCAATAAAACTGCCGGGTTCCAGCTTTAGCGTCCGCAGGTCGCAAAGCTGGCGTAACGACACCGGCAGATGAATCTCCATAAAATCGCGGGCGGTTTCCGGGTGGCGCAAAAAGGTTTTAAACACCGCATCATGCGGTGTTGAGGTCGTCGATTTTTTCATGGCGCTCCGTCACCCCAAACCAGGAAGCTGCGACTCTACCTCCTGAAAATTCCTTTCTCATCCGTACCTTTTCAGCATTGCGAGGCGCGACGGAAGATAAATCCTGTTATCTGTAATGCATATGCTTTTTCGGAACTGAACACGCAAAATGCCAGTCTGCGCGCCCTGCCTTTATCTTTATTAACCAGACAAACTCTTTTGATTAACATCAAAATTTAATTACACTTAATGTGTATATTTTCCGTGCAACGTAAATTTCCCGAGGTGTGATGTGCTGATTGTTATCTGTAATCGCCACACGTTCTGACGAGATTCAGAACGCGTCTCTTCCTGTCTGTGTTTTCACCGGCAGCGTTTTTGATTACATGAAATTCAGTACATCCGCAGCCGCTGTTTCCATCGCCTGCCTGACGTCACGATGACGGTATTGAGTTTCGCTGTCCCATCATAGGGTTCTCCGACATGGAGCGCATTTTTTATGCAACGGATTATTCAGTTTTTCTCCCAACGCGCCACAACGTTATTTTTCCCGATGGCGCTGATTTTGTACGATTTTGCCGCCTATCTGACGACGGATCTGATTCAGCCTGGCATCATTTACGTCGTGCGCGATTTTAACGCTGACGTCAGTCTTGCGCCGGCCTCGGTCAGTCTCTATCTGGCAGGCGGAATGGCGTTGCAATGGCTTCTGGGGCCGCTATCCGACAGGATTGGCCGCCGGCCAGTGCTGATTGCAGGCGCATTAATTTTTACTCTCGCCTGCGCGGCAACGCTGTTGACGACCTCAATGACGCAGTTTCTGGTTGCCCGTTTTGTGCAGGGCACCAGCATTTGCTTTATCGCAACGGTCGGCTACGTCACGGTACAGGAGGCCTTCGGTCAAACCAAAGCCATTAAGCTGATGGCGATTATTACCTCCATTGTGCTGGTCGCTCCGGTTATCGGCCCGCTCTCCGGCGCCGCGCTGATGCACTTCGTTCACTGGAAGGTACTGTTCGGTATTATTGCGGTGATGGGACTGTTGGCGTTGTGCGGCCTGCTGCTGGCGATGCCAGAAACGGTGCAACGCGGCGCGGTGCCGTTCAGCGCGGTGAGCGTACTGTGCGATTTTCGTAATGTGTTTCGCAACCCGATTTTTCTCACCGGGGCGGCGACGCTGTCGTTGAGCTACATCCCGATGATGAGCTGGGTGGCGGTGTCGCCGGTGATCCTGATCGATGCCGGCGGGATGAGTACTTCGCAATTCGCCTGGGCGCAGGTGCCCGTATTCGGCGCGGTGATCGTGGCCAATATGATCGTTGTGCGCCTGGTGAAAGATCCGACCCGACCGCGTTTTATCTGGCGCGCCGTACCAATCCAGTTAAGCGGGCTGGCGACATTGCTCCTCGGTAATCTTCTTCTGCCGCACGTCTGGCTTTGGTCTGTGCTGGGCACCAGCCTGTACGCGTTCGGCATTGGCATGATTTTCCCGACGCTGTTTCGCTTCACGCTTTTCTCCAACAACTTGCCAAAAGGGACGGTTTCGGCCTCGCTGAACATGGTGATTCTGACGGTGATGGCGGTGTCGGTCGAAGTTGGCCGCTGGCTGTGGTTTCACGGCGGGAGACTGCCGTTTCACCTGCTGGCAGCGGTAGCCGGGGTGATCGTGGTCTTCACCCTGGCGACATTATTACAGCGCGTGCGCCAGCATGAGGCGGCAGAACTGGCCGCTGAGAAGTAAACACTCTGCCGGATAGAGGCTTATCCGGCAAAGGATAACCTGATGTTTTTTGCACGTTCCTGCCGTCTGGCTCTATCCTTAACCCTATGAATAAAATCGCCGAACTCAAACGCGCCAAACGCCTGGCGCTCTCACTGTTGCTGATAGCCGCCGCGACGTTTGTGACCACGCTTTTCCTGCCGCCCAGTTTTTGGGTGCTGGGCGTAAAAGCTATTGCCGAAGCGGCGATGGTTGGCGCGCTGGCGGACTGGTTTGCCGTGGTGGCGCTGTTTCGCCGCATTCCCATTCCGTTTATTTCACGACATACGGCGATTATTCCCCGTAATAAAGACCGAATCGGCGAAAATCTTGGGCAATTTGTGCAGGAGAAGTTCCTTGATACGCAGTCGCTGATCGCGCTAATCCGCCGCCATGAACCCGCGCTGCTTATCGGAAACTGGTTCAGCCAGCCGGACAACGCCAGCCGGGTCGGGCAGCATCTGCTGCAAATTATGAGCGGCTTTCTGGAACTGACCGATGACGCCCGTATTCAGCGGCTGCTCAAGCGAGCGGTACATAAGGCGATTGATAAAGTGGATCTTTCCGGCACCAGCGCCCTGATGCTGGAAAGCATGACCAAAAACGATCGTCACCAGGTGTTACTCGATACGCTGATCGCCCAGCTTATCGCCCTGTTACAGCGTGACAGCTCCCGAACATTTATCGCCAGACAGATCATACGCTGGCTGGAAACCGAGCATCCGTTAAAAGCGAAGATTCTGCCGACCGAATGGCTGGGAGAACACAGCGCTGAACTGGTCTCCGACGCGGTAAATTCTCTGCTGGATGATATCAGTCACGACCGCGCGCATCAGATTCGTCATGCCTTCGATCGCGCGACGTATAGGCTGATCGATAAACTTAAACATGATCCGGAAATGGCTGCCCGGGCAGAAAACATTAAAAGTTACCTGAAGGAAGATGAGGCGTTTAACCGTTATCTCGGCGAGATCTGGGCGGATCTGCGCCAGTGGTTAAAAACAGATATCAACGCCGAAGACTCGAAGGTGAAGCAGCGCATCGCTCATGCCGGACAATGGTTTGGCGAGACGCTGATCGCCGACGACGCATTACGCGCCTCGCTTAACGGTCATCTGGAACAGGCCGCGCACCGCGTCGCGCCGGAATTCGCCGCCTTCCTGACGCGCCACATCAGCGATACCGTAAAAGGCTGGGATGCGCGCGATATGTCGCAGCAGATTGAGCTTAATATCGGTAAAGATTTGCAGTTTATCCGCGTGAACGGCACGCTGGTCGGCGGCGCTATTGGTCTGGTGTTATATTTACTGTCGCAAATACCGGCACTGCTCAGTATCTAAGAAGGGGAAGGCGCAATTCTCGTTCAGATTAACTGCCAAACCCCGCACGTGGGAGGCATTAATTTAATGCCATTTCCCACCGATGCCCCTCTTCTCAATCCGCTATTCGCCTGCGCTTCACTTTCTTTTCTTGCAAATTTGAAACATTAATTTTACTTTTTATTATCATTTACAACAACAATCCGGCATTCCTGCCTTACTTTAGCAAAGAGAAAAACCATGGTTCATGCTCAGAGCGCTTCACCTCGCCATCCCATTTTTACGGCGCTTTTCGGTATGATGGTATTGACGCTGGGGATGGGAGTTGGCCGCTTTCTGTATACGCCCATGCTGCCAGTAATGCTGGCGGAAAAGCAGCTAACGTTTAACCAACTCTCCTGGATTGCCAGCGCCAATTATGCAGGGTACCTGGCGGGAAGCTTACTGTTTTCCTTTGGCCTTTTTCATCTCCCCTCTCGTCTACGCCCCATGCTGCTGGCTTCGGCGGTCGCCACCGGTATTCTTATTCTGTCTATGGCGATATTTACTCAGCCCGCGGTCGTCATGTTGGTGCGCTTCCTGGCAGGCGTCGCGAGTGCGGGAATGATGATTTTTGGATCAATGATTGTGTTGCATCATACCCGCCATCCGTTTGTGATCGCCGCGCTCTTTTCCGGCGTCGGGGCCGGGATTGCACTGGGCAACGAATATGTCATTGGCGGTTTACATTATGCGCTTTCGGCCCATTCGCTATGGCTGGGGGCCGGAGCGCTCGCCGGTATATTGCTATTAATCGTGGCAATGTTGATTCCCCCCCGCGCTCATGCGCTGCCGCCTGCGCCCTTAGCAAGAATCGAAAATCAGCCTATGCCCTGGTGGCAACTGGCGCTGTTGTACGGTTTCGCCGGATTCGGCTACATCATTGTCGCCACCTATTTGCCGCTGATGGCGAAAAGCGCGGGCTCTCCGCTACTCACGGCGCACCTTTGGTCGTTGGTCGGCCTGGCGATCATTCCCGGCTGCTTCGGCTGGCTGTGGGCGGCAAAACATTGGGGCGTCCTACCATGCCTGACCGCGAACCTGTTGATCCAGAGCGCCTGCGTGCTACTGTCTCTCGCCAGCGACTCGTTGTTGCTGTTAATACTGAGCAGTATTGGTTTTGGCGCCACGTTTATGGGCACAACCTCGCTGGTGATGCCGCTTGCCCGACAACTCAGCGCGCCGGGCAATATTAATTTGTTAGGCCTGGTGACGCTAACGTATGGTATTGGGCAAATTCTCGGTCCGCTCGCCGCCAGTCTGTCAGGCAATGGCGCGTCGGCAATTATCAACGCCACGCTTTGCGGCGCCGCGGCGCTCTTTTTTGCCGCGCTGATCAGCGCCGCGCAGCAGATAAAACAAAAACGGTTTGTGATACGTGAATAAGCGGTAGAGTAAACCCGCGCTATCCGCACCGGGTTGTATCTTTAATGCTATTCGCGGCGCAATGCGGATCTGTTTTTAATAGCACATCCTCAACACGTTATTTCAGGGTAAAGATGCCACTAAAAACTATACTTATTCTATGGTCATTAGTGCTATTAATCTGCCTATTATTTTATATACCCTTCCTACCTCAAGTGGCTTCTGTGTTGGCTACGGATTACCCGGCCCATCCATGGGCCTCGCCCTGACGGGCCGTTGCTCACCCCAGTTACATCGTTATCTATGCTCCTGGGGACTCACTCCCTTGCCGCCTTTAAGCAACTCGAATTATTTTGGCTATATATTCCATTATGATGATTATCGCTGCCTCTCAAATCATCACAATTATAAATAAATCACATCATGAAATTAATTCGATTATTCGTTTTTTATTACCTGCCCGTAGGATTCTTAGGGCGCAAGCTGACCTATCAGCGGCTACTGACCTGACCGTGACAATTCCTCTTAAGGCGTGAAAAATTACAGTAAAAAAGTAAAATTTAGGTTAAAAAATCCTATTTTTTAACAACGATAATTAAGTGGCGTGAAATTGACTAACGTCAAATTTATTTCTCCTTTTTTCCTGCTCCCAGCTCCGGCCTGCGTCAACACCTGTTTCTTTGCTTTTTTACCTCGCGTTATACCGTCCACGGTTCCCCGCGCCTCCGGCAGTAGCGAGGATGGTGATTTTTCGCGCTGCTATGCAAGAAACGCATAGTACGATACATACTTGCATTTTGCCCTTACCCTCATGACTGATAAGGTCTTTCTGTTTCGGGCTTTTTGGCCTGTGGCTACAACCAACACATCATCAAAAAAATTCGGGGATCGCTATGGCGCAACAAGTGGACGGGGCGGCCATGCCGCTTGATACAGAAAAGGTCGGGATAAAGGGATACCTGGCGTTTTTTCTCACCATTATTTTCTTTTCCGGCGTATTTTCCGGAAGCGAAGGCTGGTGGCGCGTTTTTGATTTTACCGTACTCAACGGGTCATTCGGACATGTGACCGGTACGCAGACCTTTCGCGGCGCGGGCGGAACGGGCGCGAAAGATGGCTTCCTTTTTGCGCTGGAGCTGGCACCGTCGGTTATCCTTTCTCTGGGTATCATCGCGATTACGGATGGACTGGGCGGTCTGCGGGCGGCACAGCAACTGATGACGCCCATCCTGAAACCGTTGCTTGGCATTCCCGGTATTTGCTCACTGGCGCTGATCGCCAACCTGCAAAATACCGACGCCGCGGCGGGTATGACCAAAGAACTGGCGCAGGAAGGCGAAATCACTGAACGCGATAAAGTGATTTTTGCCGCCTGGCAGACCAGCGGCAGCGCTATTATCACCAACTATTTCTCCTCCGGCGTTGCAGTATTCGCCTTTCTGGGAACGTCAGTCATCATTCCGCTGGTGGTCATTCTGCTATTCAAATTTATCGGCGCAAACCTTTTGCGCGTCTGGATTAACATCGAAGAACGCCGTCACCCTGCGCAAGGAGCCCAATCATGACGACTCAGGTACGTAAGAATGTCATGGATATGTTTATCGATGGCGCACGCCGCGGTTTTACCATCGCCACGACCAACCTGTTACCCAATGTGGTCATGGCATTTGTCATTATTCAGGCGCTGAAAATTACCGGTCTGCTCGACTGGGTAGGCCATATCTGCCAGCCCGTGATGGCGTTGTGGGGGCTTCCCGGCGAAGCGGCTACGGTGCTTCTGGCTTCGCTGATGAGTATGGGCGGCGCCGTTGGCGTGGCGGCCAGTCTGGCTACCGCCGGTGCGCTAAGCGGCCACGATGTTACCGTACTACTGCCAGCCATTTACCTGATGGGAAACCCGGTACAGAATGTCGGCCGCTGTCTCGGTACTGCCGAAGTCAACGCCAAATATTACCCGCATATTATCGCAGTCTGCGCCATCAATGCGCTGCTGTCGATCTGGGTCATGCAGCTTATTGTTTAATAAGGAGTTATCATGCCTGATTTATCCGCCGCGGAGTTTACCTTGTTACAGGGTGCGCACCTGTTTGCGCCAGAAGACCGGGGCATCTGCGATGTTCTACTCGCGAATGGCAAAATTATTGCCGTCGGCGCTGACATCCCCGGCGATATCGTACCGGACTGTGCGGTGATTAATCTTAGCGGCCGTATGCTGTGCCCGGGCTTTATCGACCAACACGTTCATCTGATCGGCGGCGGCGGCGAAGCGGGGCCGACGACGCGGACGCCGGAAGTCTCTCTGAGCCGCCTGACGGAAGCCGGGATAACAACGGTCGTCGGCCTGCTTGGCACCGACTCCGTCAGCCGTCATCCCGCGTCGCTGTTAGCCAAAACGCGAGCGCTAAATGAGGAGGGGATCACCGCCTGGATGCTCACGGGCGCTTATCACGTTCCGTCGCCGACCATTACTGGCTCGGTAGAAAAAGACGTCGCGCTGATCGATCGCGTCATTGGCGTGAAATGCGCAGTCTCCGACCACCGTTCCGCCGCACCCAGCGGGAATCAACTCGCCAGCATGGCCGCCGAATCACGCGTTGGCGGCCTGCTGGGGGGCAAACCTGGTGTCAGCGTTTTTCATATGGGCAGCAGCAAAAAAGGGTTACAGCCGCTGTATGACATCCTGGAAAACAGCGACGTGCCGATCGGTAAACTGCTGCCTACCCACGTCAACCGTAGCGAATCTCTTTTCGAGCAGGCGCTGGCGTTTGCGCTTAAAGGCGGCGTGATCGACATTACCACCAGTATCCCGGATCCCGTCGCGCCGGCGGAGGGCATTGCCAGAGCGGTAAAAGCCGGCGTCCCGCTTTCCCGGGTGACGCTCAGTTCAGACGGTAACGGCAGCCAGCCGCTATTTGACGCTGCCGGAAATCTGACGGGTATCGGCGTCGCGGGCTTCGAAAGTTTGCTGGAGACGTTGCAGACGCTGGTTAATCACTACGGATTCAGCCTGACCGATGCTCTGCGTCCGCTGACAACCAGCGTAGCCGCCTTCCTCAGTCTGGACGGCAAAGGCGAAATCCGTCCCGGTCACGATGCGGATCTGCTCGTCTTTAGCGCAGATTTACGCATTGAGCAGGTGTATGCGCGCGGCAAACGCATGGTCAATGAGGGGAAAGCCTGCGTAAAAGGTACCTTTGAACCGGCGTAATTCCTGCTAGTTTCAGGCTGCCCCATCGCGGCATTCTGAAAGAGGACGGGATAAGCGGTTGTCAGCCGCCCGAATGGACGTAGAATGCCCCTTCGGGCGGCTGACAGGATAACGGTAAATGGATGTAACTGGAGCAGGTTTGCACAATATTGAGACAAAATGGCTGTATGATTTTCTGACGCTGGAAAAGTGCCGCAATTTCTCTCAGGCCGCCATTATCCGCAACGTATCGCAACCCGCTTTTAGCCGGCGGATTCGCGCCCTGGAACATGCCGTGGGCGTTGAACTGTTTAACCGACAGGTCTCGCCGCTACAGCTTTCCGAACAGGGTAAAATCTTTCACTCTCAGGTTCGCCACCTGTTACAGCAGCTGGAAAGTAATCTGACTGAACTGCGCGGCGGCAGCGATTATACGCTGCGTAAAATCAAGATTGCCGCCGCCCACTCGCTCTCCCTCGGCCTGTTGCCGACTATCGTTAAGCAGATGCCGACGCAGTTTACCTACGCCGTTGAGGCGATAGATGTCGACCAGGCGGTGGATATGTTACGTGAGGGGCAAAGCGATTTTATCTTTTCCTATCACGATGAAAACCTGCAACAAGCGCCGTTTGATAATATCCGCCTGTTTGAGTCGAGACTGTTTCCGGTTTGCGCCAACAATGGCCGGGGCGAGCCGCGCTATACGCTTGAGCAGCCGCACTTTCCCCTGCTTAATTACAGTCAGAACTCCTATATGGGCCGGCTGATAAATCGTACTCTGACTCGCCATGCTGAACTGAGTTTCAGTACATTTTTCGTCTCTTCGATGAGTGAATTGTTAAAACAGGTTGCGATGGACGGCTGCGGAATCGCCTGGTTGCCCGAGTATGCTATCCGTCAGGAGATTACCGACGGGCGCCTGATAGTGCTTGATGCCGACGAACTGGTTATTCCGATTCAGGCTTATGCTTATCGCATGAATACCCGCATGAGTCAGGTAGCCGAAACATTTTGGCGCGACCTGCGTGGGCTTCAGGCCGCGCTGTAAACACCTCAGGCGGTAAGGCGTTGCTCCCCGGTCAAAGAGGCGCGGGTGTCTGGCCAGGACTCATACCAACGAATCGCCGCGCGCACCAGCGACGCTGTGGAATCAATCATCGGGCACGCTATCGCGCGTTCATGTCCGGCCACAATAAGCGGAATTTCGGTACACCCCATAATAATTGCCTGAGCGCCACGGGCAATAAGGCTATCGATTTGCGGCAGCAGCAGCGCTTGCGCCGCAGTTTTATCGCCACGTTTAAGCGTATAAATAGCCTGCATTACCAACGCCTGCCCCGCGTCTTCTGGCTGAATTAACGTCAGCCCCCGCGCCAGCGCTTTCTTTTGATATAACCCGGTCGCCAGCGTCGCATTGGTCGCCAGCAGACCAACGTGCCGCGCCGATGGTGGAATATCCCCCAGGGTAGCGTCCAGGATGCTGATCATTCGCGCTTTCGCGACGTTCTGTAAATCATCAAACCAATAATGCGCAGTGTTGCATGGGATAACGATACACTCCGCCCCGGCGTCTTCCAGCATATGCAGATAACGCTCCAGATAACGGTATGGCGAAGGCCCGCCGGATAACAGACATGCTGTACGATCGGGAATATCAGGGATAGAGCTGACAATGAGCGGGATGTGTTGTTGATCACAACTGGCATGTCGCAATTCAACAAATTTTTCCAACATATCCGCCGTTGCCGCAGGTCCCATCCCCCCCAGTATCCCAATGGTGTGTTTCATCGCTTTTCCCGCTTATTTACGTCAAGGTCAGAAACACACTATCAACTTGATGTGTATATAAAAAATGCCGTTTTATTAGCGGCTATGCGTAAAAATCATAACGGGTGTAAGGGCCATGCGTTATCGCCTTTTCAGGCAATCGATTGGTTACATGAGCGCTCATCAGCCTTCGCAAGCCGCTAAATGCCATTTCGCTATACAGCATCGCCCACTGCGAGTCCGCAAGCTTGTTTTGTCCTCATCGCCACAGCGCCTGTCGGTGAAGGGGCCGCCGTGTTTTGCTTTTCGACGCTAATGCGGGAATATCCCAGCGAATATGGCTATAAACCAAATCCACGGTCTCCGTGGCGCTGCCTTCGGCGTCGCCATGATTGCTCATGCGTGAAATTCGCACATTGGTGAGCGTATAAATAATAAATGGCAGCATTGCGCCCTTATCACGACGGCATAATGTCAGCACGCCTTCTTTCACCGTTTTCCCGTTACAATAGTGCTCATAGAGGCCAGGCGTAGCAAGATCGACTGGCTTTGTCAGCGTCAACCCTCCAATATATGTCCCTCTCGCTTCGCCGGACTCCCGTTTTGTCGGGTTGTGGTTGTAAGCAATAAGTTTTATTTGGTTTTCAAAACCTTTGATCCGGCTTTCGCCTTCAATACCGTCCAGTTTTAAATAGATGGCGTCCATCCCCCCTCCGTGATTATCATGCGGCAAAGCAGGCTGACAAGGACGGAACGCCAACAATGAAAGAACGTTCCATTTTCCAGCCATTTCGTTGGTGTCTCTGTATACCAGATTAAATACGACAATCTGCTATAACTGGATTCTTGCTAAATACCTTCTGCCATCAACAATCCATTTTACAATAGCGCTACTGACCTGAAATCTATTACGCCAGGCATTCAAGCATCGTTTCCTGAATAACCATAGCCGCTATAAGAACCATATCAAAAAAGAAATATCAATATCATTTCTTATTTTTATCCGAGAAATTACTTAATTCCACAGAATCGGAATATAGACAATTCTTATTCCTTTTCACATCAATGGGCTTTTTAGACTTTTGTCATATCGAAAACAACCATTCCAATAGAACATATTTACTATGTGAATATATTTAATGTTTTTATCGCGCACAGTGTTATCACAGTAATAAATGATTTGCATCAAAAATGCGCCTTTCAGCGCCACGTATTTTTGGGCAGCAAATTATAAAATCGCGTTTCAAAGTCAGTAACATGTTCTCTGTTCAGGCGATATGACTTTATGCCCGGACGACACGCCAGCCGCTTTACCCTTACGTTTAGTCGTGATACGTTAGATCACATGAACACGAAACGATCCAACGCTACGCAACGTCATCTCCGCTGGTGGCTGCCTTCCTGAAGGCGGCACGGATCACTATCCCTCTTTAAGTAGCCGCCGAAAGGCGGCTACTGTGTTTCGGGACGTCTTTCGGCTTTACAGTAAGCATAAAGGAGTCCTTAATGAACACCCTTCCCATCATTCTGACTGGCGATCGCCCCACCGGCTCGCTGCACCTCGGCCATTATGTCGGTTCACTGCGCCAGCGCGTCGCGCTACAGCAGGATCACCAACAGTATGTCCTGATTGCCGACCTGCAGGGACTCACCGATAACGGCAGTAATCCGCAAAAAATCCGCGATAATATTCCGCAAGTGTTAGCTGACTATCTGGCCGTCGGCATCGATCCCGCGCTAACGACGATCTGCCTGCAATCCGCGTTACCCGCCCTCGCCGAATTAACGGTGCTGTATATGAATATTGTTACCGTCGCCCGAGTGGAGCGTAATCCTACGGTAAAAAATGAGATTGCCCAAAAAGGCTTTACCCGTTCCCTGCCGGTCGGGTTCATGGCGTATCCCATTAGCCAGGCGGCAGATATCACCGCCTTTAAGGCCGAAATGGTACCGGTTGGCGACGACCAATTGCCCATGATTGAGCAAACGAATGAGATCGTTCATAAGATGAATAGTCTTTTCTCCTCGCCGATATTGCGACCCTGTCAGGCGCTCCTGAGCGATACGGGCCGTCTGCCAGGCATTGACGGCAGCGCCAAGATGTCGAAATCGCTCGGCAATACCCTGCTTCTTTCCGCCAGCGAAGAGACCATCCACCGTGCGGTCAGCGCGATGTACACCGATCCCAACCATTTAAAAATTAGCGATCCGGGAAAAATAGAAGGTAACGTCGTCTTTACGTGGCTGGATGCGTTCCATCCGGATAAAACCAAAGTCGCGGCGATGAAAGCACATTATCAACAAGGCGGATTAGGCGACCGTGTCTGTAAAAATGAGCTGGAGACCTGCCTGCAAGAACTGATCGCGCCCATACGCGAACGACGGGCAACCTTTATTGCAGATAAGGGAATGCTAATGGAATTACTGAAAAAAGGTAGCGAGCGGGCCCATGAGGTCACTCAAAAGACGTTACAGGAAGTAAAACGTGGACTGGGTCTGCCCACGCTATTCCAGGTATAATCAGGCATCAACGTTGTCCAGCGGCCATGACTCAAACAGATAGCCATCAAAGTAGATGTCATCAACATTGGAAAACTCCAGCAGACGCTGCTTCACGTTTTCCAGGTGCTGCCACATCGCCAGCTTCGCTGCGCGGGCGTCTTTCTTAATTAACGCCGCGAGGATCTGCTTATGATCGACCAGCCACTCCTTACGGTAAAGCGTATCGCCCAGATGGCTATGAAGCTGGAGCCACATCGGATTATTTTCACGCCATTGCCAGGACTGACGGAAGAGCTCTACCAACATACTGTTATGGGTCGCTTCGGCAATGGCCAGATGAAACTGCATATCGCCGCTTTCTGAGCCGCCCGGCGCGCTGGAGGCGAGCTCTCGCTCTTCCAGTTGTAACGCCTGGCGCATTTTAATGATGTCTTCGCGGGTGGCTTGCAGAGCGGCAAATTCAGCGATATTGCTTTCCAGCAACTGACGCGCCTGTAACAGTTCAAACGGCCCGGCGTCATTACAGTGATTGACGTCAGCGCCTTCCATCTCGTTATTATCCGCGCTGTCGAGCACGTAGATCCCGGCGCCGCGGCGGACTTCAACCAGACCTTTAATTTCCAGCATGATCAGCGCTTCACGCACGACGGTACGCGTCACATTGAGCCTCTCAGCGATCTCTCTTTCCGGCGGCAAGCGCTCCCCGGGGCGGTACGGCGTCTGAACAATCAGATCCCGTATCATTGCGCCCACTTCCTGGTAAGGTCTTTGCTGAGAAGTGTTTGATTTCATATTGGTCGTGCCCGTCCGATGCGATTTCCCGGTATCAGACTATAGCATTTGTAAAGAGGGATAGCACGCGTAGCACACCAAAAACGCGAAACTGGTCAACCAACAAAATAATAATGCGCCCCGTTTCGCTAGTGAGGCCAGATGAAAGGAAAGGCAGTAGACAATACACGACTGATGTTCCACCTTTAGCTCTGATGCCTGAATATGAACAGCACATTGGTTTACCAATATAAAATTTATCAACCAAAAATCAGGCCATAAAATGTGTCTGTACATTGACAGGAACAATGTCTCTGACATAGCGTGATCGGCGAAAATCCAGCCGCTCTCTTTGTATCAAGAACGCGTTATGATAAAAGACACCGTGTTTTTCGCCCCAGGCGTATCCGGGGGAAGCAACGCCTCCAGTTTGTCGAGCCGCCATCGCCGGGCAGCGATTATTCTGCATGAAATTTATGGTATTAACGCTCATATCCAACGCGCAGGCCATGAATGGATGACGCGCGGATTCGACATCTATATTCCCGCGCTGTTTCCTCACCATACCCCCTTTCGCTATGAACAGCAGCAGGAGGCTTACCGTCACTTTTCAGCAAATGTCGGCTTTGATCCCGCCGTCGTTACCACATTACTCCACGAGCTCAGAACGCAGTACGAGACGCTAATCGTCGTAGGATATAGCGTCGGCGCAACGCTCGCATGGCTAAGTGCAGCCAGTGGGTTATGCGATGGCGTCATTTGCTATTACGGTTCCCGTATACGCCAGTACCTTCATCTTGCGCCTCTCTGTCCGGCACTGGTTATTATCGCGCGTTATGAGCCGGCGTTTGATCCCCTCGCCATGCGACAGGCGCTGGAAAAGCGCCCCCGGGTGCAGTGTAAAATGTACGATGCGCGGCACGGGTTCTGTGATGCTGATAGCGCCACGTTCGATGCCGCCTTGTCGCATCAGGTAATGGACGATGTGAGCGCATTTATTCGCGACATCACCCGTGCAAACACATCGCCCGATTTTCAGCTTTAGTGGAGACTTTTTTCAACGAGCTGTTCCAGTTTTTTCAAAGCCTGTATATCTGCGGCATCAAGACCATAACGTTGCAGCGTTTCAGCGGGATGATAACTGACTAACGTTCGCCCATCGGCTTGCTGGCTAATGAGCACCCGAAACGGTAAATCCAGCGCCAGTTCGGGATGCGCCAGCATGAGAGGCGTTCCGCCTTTAGGATTGCCAAAGACCAGAACCGTTGTCGGCGGCATTTTCAGGTTAACATTCTGTGCCGCTCTGGCATGGTCAAATTCCCCAAATAACACCAGACCGTGATCGGCGACAGCGTGCATCAACCGCGCTCGGGTCTGCAAATAGTCATAAGCGCTGTAGGTTTTAACCATGGTTATCGCTCCATCCTCCGTTGCAAAGCCAGGCCTTATTAAGATTAACATCAGGGTTATTGCCAATAAAAAAGGCTTTAAAATAGCGCTCATTCTTCTCTCTCCCTGACCCAATACCCATGAGTAAATGCGACACAGATGATATGCAGTTTAAAAATCAGTCATCGTACTGTACCCCTTATTATTGCACTGAACAGCTCATCACTAAAAAAACAGACGGCAGAACAAAAAATTCCGACGTCTGAACAAATTTAAATAACGATGATCCAGTCTGACTGAGCGACAGCGCGATCATTATTATGGCGCGACACTGTCTTCTTCAGCCCGCTGGGTAAGAAAAAATATACTCCGCTCAGTAAGATAATAGATACTACAGGCCAACTCTTCAGAGATACGGAGCATCATTGCGTAGTGATGATGCGACTTTTCTGGCGCCATCGGCAGAAATATTTCTGACTCCAGCACGTCACTTAAAAAATGAAATTTATGTACATATTCAGCAGATATAACGCCTCTCGCCATCAGATTAGCCATTAGTGTATTTAAACTATCTTGTTCATGATATACGATACCTTTTCTCTCATGAATTCTGAGAATAACGCTTCTGAAGGCTGCATGACATTCCCTTACGACACAGGCAAAATCATTAAGTATCAGGCGATTATACGCTTCCATAAGATCATATTCGACAAAGCCATACTCTCCAGGAGAGTACAAATAATAACATATGTTTTTAAGCCGTTTTATTCTGCGCAGCCTTACAATTCTACCATTTTCATATCGATATTTTAAACTATGCTCATGAAATATATTATTTAATTCACTAATCGCCTTATCCGGTTCTAACCCAAGCGTAACTTCATAGGTTCGAAGGTAGGTATCTATATAGTTAAAAGCAAGCTCAATGGTATCAATATGCTTTCTTTTATCATCTGTTTTTAATAACAGATTACTCATTTCATCCAGATATGACGTTGAATGCGCATATAAGGTGAATAAGCCATACTCTTTGCGCAACGTTTTACATATTCTTCGATAAACTTCGTCAGAATGACTATTATGATAGCAGTATAATGTCATATCATAAAAAGAGGAGCAATTCCCTAACGTATTAATAATCAATAAGATTATTTGCTCGCGTATTTCTAACGGAATATCTTCATATAACAGATCGCTATGCCTTAGTGAGTATGGTCTAAAGGTGTGCATTCCTCCCCCTGTAACCGCAACAGAAAAAATTACGCTATGAATAGCGCCACATTACTCTAATTCAGTGGTTCAGGTATTAATATCAGCTCAACAGTGAGTCATTTTTTCTTATTTTTTAATGGTGTTGAGTGAATATTTACATTAAATATAAATGATAAGCAAAGTAAAGAGGCTTGCGTAATTATGATGCTACTGACAAAGAGACCAGGGTCTTCGTATCGGATGAAACGTGAGATCCCATTAATGAATGGGATCTATTTTATTATTACTTCCTGTCAACCCACTTTTTCAACTACAAAATTATCCTGACGAACAAAATCAATAAGCAGTTCTATAGTCCCTAACCCCCATTGATTCGATATAGCAATACGCTCACCGGACGGCAACTCAATCAACGCATCTTCCTGCATATGATATCTGTTTTTCCTTTTTTCAGGGATCTGCTCAACCAGTGCTACTGTTCTTTTCTGTAAGTCTTCACTCAATTTATTCTTGAGATCATCTATATTCGCAGGATTATGTTTATTAATCCAGTCAGTGAAAAGTTCAAGTGCAAGCTTCCGTTTATTGAAGGTTTTTCCTTTATATTTATATAAGGAATAATCCCTCTCCGACTTTTGACTGCTAATAATTTGTTCCGTGCGTTTCTCTCTGAATCTGACCTGATATTCTTCCAGTTCAGGGACTGGTATTATTTGTTCAGCATTAATCAGCACTTCACCCTTAAAGTTGTAAGGCGTTAAGCGAACACAGCGAATATCGACACCTTTATCTCTTAGCCATATTGCGGTTGTCGTTAATTCTTTACTGAAATCCGCTGATGCCAGAACGATGCGAATATCTTTACCAAAATCAGCGAGTTCGTTTTCTTCTAACTCCACAAAATCCAGTAACTTCTCTTTTGCATTCTCATCGATCCCATGCTTCCAAAGATATGCCTGATAATATTCGCATGCTTTCGCAAAACTCATCGTTGAAATCATTGCCGCATACCTTAGCGCCTGCAGTTCCATATGCGCGCCGATTTCATCACGTTTCAGTTCAATGACAACCAAATTGGCCTGCTTGTCAATCGCTAATAAATCAATCCTCCGCCGACTATCCTCCCAATCAGAGAATTCTTCGGATATGACAAGGCAGCCCGGCGCGATAATATCAATATTCTTCTTGATAGCCTCCTGAAGATCATAGCGTTCCTGCAGCCTTTCGATGGTGAAAGATGTTTTTTCAAGGGTAGTCAGTATTTTCTCAGAGATATTGTATAGCGCCACATTATATTCCTTTTGTTTACTCTACAGATAATTGTAACCCATCGCCCTTTGTCATTCTGCTGGCTTGCGCAAAGAATCCATACAATATCATCACTGGTGCGAAAATCTGGATTATCCGTGGCGATTCAGCCTTCACTGAATGCCACAGACAAGCGTTATTCAACTAAAGCTCACCTGTCCCTTAGTCCTTCTTTCATTCCGTTACGTCGTTGCCATACCAGCACTCTTAAACGTAAGGTGAGCTTATTGTTTTTATCGACGGGTCAGAACAATCCTTCGCCGGTCATACAGTGTTTCAACTGAGAGCTGCAAATCATATTTTGCATTCTTCAGTTTTCGCGATTTAAGCATTTTCACCGTGACGCCACTTATTTGCCCTGTTTCAATCCGTCTCTTGATTTCGGCTGCGCTTAACAGGAGTTGCTTCTTCAAAATCGACAGCAGGCTGACCTGAAAAGAACGGGAAATCCTGACGCTAACACTGACCTGCTTGTGGGAGGCGATACTGACCAGCCACCGTTCCTGAATGTGAAAATCAGGCTGCCCCGATAATTCAGCATTGTTTCGCTTCAGGATCGCGTTGTCATAAGCAAAATATTGCACCGTGGCAGCATCATTCGCCATCAGTCGGCCATAAAGACCGCGGTTAATTTTGCTGACTGGCAGGCGCGAGAACAGGGAGATATTCCAGGTGTAATCGCAGTGTGTGCATTTATAGATACTCCAGACATCGAGTACCTTCTTTTGCGAATTAACCCGAAATGCCCCAGAAGGCGTGAAGTCCCGTTTTACGCTGCATGAAGGGCAACGTTTCGCTATGCGCTGATACCCCACAGGAGTGACAGTCCATATGACTTTCATAACGTACCTTTTTTAACCCATACAAAACCGGATCCGAACTCAGCGGACCATAAATGTTTATGTATGAAAAATATTTAAGTGATATTTTTCAGTGGGTTAAAAAAAGATTTCCAACGCAACAACCCTGTCAATGGCTAAAAAGATACGCCGAGATTATCAAAACGGCCATTATCGGGTATATGAGTTTAATCAATATTCATTATGGTAGCGGCAGGATCTATTCAACTGACTTACTAAACGCATGATCCTCCCTTTGAGATCACATTTTTCACTCCCGGTTATTCACTTACAGAAATCAGGTGTTATCATTCACGACGTAAATACCTTTCAACTCAACCCGAGGCTTTGATGCTGGAGAATGTCATCATCTGATGATCAGTTCCCCGACCTTTTCAGGCCGGACTGATTATCAATGCGCCGAAATCGAATGCGGACACCGCAGTGTGTTTGCACGTTTTGCCTATGATGATTAAACAGGTTCTTCAGTATGAATTTATCCCGTCAGGAACAACGTACCTTACACGTTCTCGCCAAAGGCGGACGCATTACGCACATCCGCGATGCGTCAGGCCGCGTCACCGCCGTTGAATGCTATAGCCGCGAAGGGCTGTTGCTCGCCGATTGCACGCTCGCTGTATTCAAAAAACTCAAAACCAAAAAGCTGATCAAATCCGTTAACGGTCAGCCCTACCGCATTAATACGACCGGGCTGAACAACGTTCGCGCCCAGCCTGACAATCGCTAAGGAGATGATGATGGATATCAGCGCCGTTATTTTTGCAACGCATCGCATTCGGTTATTACCCGATGAAGGCAAAATCCCCTAGGACGAGCCAGCCTTCAGCCAACGCATGCTGGAAAATCATCTGTCGCAGGACCACGACTGGGCCAGCCGCCGGCTAACCGTGATTGAGCAACAGGTAACATGGATTACCCGTCAGTTACCCGGTGGCGCCCGCATTCTGGATCTCGGCTGTGGACCCGGTTTTTATACCCGCCTGTTAGCGGAGCGTGGGTTTCACTGCACAGGCGTAGATTTCTCTCCGGCATCCATCACATGGGCTCGCCAGCAGGCGCAAGCCGCAAACCTGAATATTGACTACATTCAGCAAGATATTCGTACATACCACCCCACGGAACCTTTCGATTTCATTATGATGACGTTTGGGGAACTGAATGTCTTTAGCGCTGCGGATGCGCAAAGCCTCATCAGTCATTGCGCGCAGTGGTTGAAACCGGACGGCAAACTGCTTGTTGAAGTGCATACCTTCGATGAAGTTAAACGCCAGGGCATGGCGCAGCCAGGCTGGCAGCGTTGTCCGCACGGCCTGTTTCTTGCCGAGCCTCATCTGCTGTTAACGGAAAATGCCTGGGATGAAGAGGCCCAAACCAGCTCAACGCAGTTCTGGGCGATAGCGGAAAACGGCTGTACCACCCGTTTCGGCAGTCAAATGAAGGCCTGGCGCGATGATGAATATATCAGCCTGCTTGGTGATGCTGGCTTCACTGTGTTGCAGCGCCCGGACAGTCACACCTGGCCGGTCGGCGAGACTTTTGCAGGCAAGCTGTTTGCGCTGCTGGCTGAAAAAGCATCCACTTCTGAGGGTATTGCCCTCAGTAAAAGGAATAACCCAATGGATATCCCACGTATTTTTACCATTAGCGAAAGCGAACACCGTATCCATAATCCGTTTACAGCGGAAAAGTACGCCACACTGGGCCATGCGTTACGCATGAAGCCAGGCACGCGGATTCTCGATCTCGGTAGCGGTTCGGGTGAGATGCTCTGCACCTGGGCTCGCGATTACGGTGTTACAGGTACTGGCATTGACATAAGCCCGCTCTTCACCACACAGGCAAAACAACGTGCAGAAGAGCTCGGCGTCAGTGAATATGTACATTTTATTCATAACGACGCGGCCGGTTATATCGACGAGGAAAAATATGACGTGGCGGCCTGCGTAGGCGCTACCTGGATTGCGGGCGGTGTCGCGGGGACAATAGATCTGCTGGCCAAAAGCCTCAAACCTGGCGGGATCATTCTCATCGGTGAACCGTACTGGCGTCAGATCCCCGCAACGGAAGAGATCGCCCACGCCTGTGGCGTCTCATCTGTCGCCGATTTTCGCCCCCTGCCCGAGCTGGTCGCCTTTTTCGACCAACTCGGCTATGACGTAGTGGAAATGGTGCTGGCGGACCTGCAAGGCTGGGACAGATATGAAGCCGCGAAGTGGATGACCATGCGCCGCTGGCTGGAGGAAAACCCTGACGATGAGTTTGCGCAAGAGGTTCGAACAGAACTGACGGTAGCCCCCAAACGTCACGTCACCTGGACGCGAGAATACTTTGGCTGGGGCGTATTTGCGTTAATCGCGCGATAACGTGAAGCAGGAGGTATAGCCTACAAGAGGTATACCTCCATTTAAAAGTATGCAACAAATTAACACGGCTCAAGGCGGGAATATATCGTCTTAGAGACTATCCCACCAGGCGTTATTGGCGCAGCCAGTTTGGACACGGACAGCGCGCAAAAACCGGAGCGTACACGTAGTACGTGAGGATTTTGAGCACTGCCCAGGTCCAAAATGGCAAGTAAAATAGCCCTAATGGGATAGGCTCTTAATTTCGCCATTAAGTTTCTGCCACAATATGTCGCAAAACGTGCAAGCGTTCCACCTCACCTGATGAACGAAACCACCATCAATAAGACGTTATTGCTGCGATTCAATTATTAAGAATAAAAAAAGAACCAGAAGAAAATTAAAAAATGACTTACCCACCATATTAGCTATTGTTAAAATCAAAGTAATCCTCCGTAAAAGCTGGAACTTTTTATTTCTCATAGACGAGAATTTATATATTATGATATAATACGGCAGAAAAACATGCAGGTTATTAACCTGCCATTAATGTAAATAATTCTTTGAGGAGATGTTTCCAGTGGGACGTAAATGGGCAAATATTGTTGCTAAAAAAACAGCTAAAGACGGTGCAACGTCTAAAGTATATGCAAAATTCGGTGTAGAAATCTATGCTGCGGCTAAACAAGGTGAACCAGACCCGGAATCAAACTCAGCTTTAAAATTCGTTATTGAACGTGCGAAACAAGCACAGGTTCCAAAACATGTTATTGATAAAGCCATTGATAAAGCCAAAGGTGGCGGAGATGAAACGTTCGTGCAAGGGCGTTATGAAGGCTTTGGACCAAATGGTTCAATGGTTATCGCTGAAACGTTGACGTCTAATGTTAACCGTACGATTGCTAATATCCGCACAATTTTCAATAAAAAAGGCGGGAATATCGGAGCGGCAGGTGCTGTCAGCTATATGTTTGACAATACTGGAGTGATTGTATTTAAAGGAACAGACCCTGACCATATTTTTGAAATTTTGCTTGATGCTGAAGTTGATGTTCGTGATGTAACCGAAGAAGAAGGAAACATCGTTATTTATACTGAAGCTACAGACCTGCACAAAGGAATTGCAGCGCTAAAAGCAGCTGGAATTTCTGAATTTTCAACAACAGAATTAGAAATGATTGCTCAATCAGAAGTTGAACTTTCACCAGAAGATTTAGAAATCTTTGAAGGACTTGTTGATGCCCTTGAAGATGATGATGATGTGCAAAAAGTATATCATAACGTTGCAAACCTCTAATTATAAATTAAACAAATCTGTCTCTATGGCAGATTTGTTTAATTTATAAAGCTGTTATAAAAAAGTCTATCTGGCCAGATATATAGATTTTTAAATTTATGTGTCTTATCACGACCTGATCTGACACATAGCTTTGAAAGATTGAGAGTTACTGGTTTTGATATAGTGTCGAATCCTTATATAAAACATGAGGTAATTTTCATGTTTCATACGACGAATCCCGTCAGCAAGCTAAGCAAAAGCCAACAATATCGGGCTACTTACAATCTCCCCGTGCTCTTTAAGGCGCCGCGCCTTATAAATTCCGCTTGCGCTCATGATGGCTCATCTGGCGCTCTACGCGTCGATTGACCACAGGTGTGACTCCACCAGCGCGCTACAGACCATAGTGCGAGAACCGTGGCCGATTACTTCGATGCTTTTGATGTGGAGCTATTTTTAACAGATAACGTATACCACACTCAAAATACTCCCCCAGATCAATGCCCTCCTCTGAACACCTCTTTCCTATGCCATTCCACAAACCGATCGCCCGGATAATTTTCTTTAACCGGGGGCAACGCGATCTCTTTCCCCGCAAAATCCCAGAACAACCGCTGTACCACTCCGCCACCATTCACCGCGTCGGAAACCACTACGCGCATATTTTCATCCAGGCCAATCGAACCGCGATCGAACGCTTTATGATGAATTGCGCACAACGCCAGGCCATTAGGCACTTCACAAGGACCATGATGCTGCTTCCATCTGATATGGGCTGCTTCAAGGGCTATAGGGGCGTTGTCGTGGCGCATATTGAAGCCGCAGACCGCACATTGATAATTGTAAGCTCGTAGCACCGCCTGGCGGAACTTCGGATCGCGTTGACGGAGAGAGGTGCGAATATCAAAACCCATCTCGTCAGCGATGTCTTCCTGAATACTGGTCGGAAAATGCGCCTCAAGGATCTGCTGCGCCAGCGTGTCGATTAGCTTACGTTTTTTTGTTACCAGCGCGAAATTGACGGTATCAAACCCACCAGCAACATTATATTCAATGAGTTCACGTTTAGGTAGCTGGCGGCTACCGCTGGTTGAGCAGAATTCCGCGTTTTGCAATTCCCAGAAACCATCGCCCTTCAGACGCCAGAACGGCATATCCGGGCGCTGTTCACGGCGCTGTGGCCCATAGCGCTCCAACAAATCCAGCAATTGCTCATGAATTTCAGAACCATAATCAAACAGGCGATCGTGACCCTGCCGATAGTGCGAGAGGACATATAACAGCAATAACGGCTTATGCGGCGCTCGCTGTTCGCCTTTGCGCCAAATAGTAATATTTGATATCGCTTGCTTTAGGGTTTTGTCAGCGGTCATTACGTTAAAGAATCCATGAGCACATAGTTGCGATGATGCTCGCAACTATATGTACATTCAAGACATTATTGCAGACATACTTTTTGTCTGTCGGCTCTGTACTGACAGTTAGCATTCTGATAACAACGGAAAAAACACAGCGCTCAACCGAGAAAGGTAGGTAACTTCTGGATTTTAGACATAAAAAAGATCTCAGTTGAGGTTCATTTATATGCTTTTGGTGCGAAGGCCGGACTCGCCTTTTCGTTTAATTTATTGAAAAATAGTGGATTGTGAGGTTTTAGTTTGGGGATTTGCCCCCAGAATGGGATGTAAAATTGAATACTGCGTAGAAGATCAGAAAGTTGCGTGATTATTTTCCAGGACCGAAACGCATTCCAGAGTAAGGCCTCTCCCGGCACTGCGTCAGTCGGGATGCTAAATCTCCCACATGCAGCTCCAGCTTGTGGCCATCCGGATCAAGAAAATAGAAAGATTGCCCTTCGCTTTTATTGTCTTTCCAGACCGTCACTCCCGCCTGTTTCAGCTTATACGAGAACGGTTCAAAATCTTCTGGCGCGATGCTGAATGCGTAGTGGGTGTAGTCACTTTCCTGCGGGGCCACGTAGTTACGGGATACGTCGTAAGAAAGGCAGACCCAAAGGTCGCCACAGGTAAGGTAAGCGCCAGTATCCCACTCAACATGTAGCTGCAACCCCAGCAAATCGCGCCAGAAGGTCAGGCTAGTTTGCAAATTACTGACAGCAAGCGTTAAGTGGTTCAGAGATTGAAGCATAGGGATACCTATAAATTATCCTGTCTTCACAGGGAACGTTCTATCTCAAAAAAAAGGAAAATTGAGATAGTTTTAAGTGGCGGTCTGTATAACTCAAATTCATTAAATTTTGAGATAGCAACATGTCAATCAAAAGATCACCGGTACTTATTGCATTGTCCCAACTTAACGGAGTGGATCTGAAGCTCAACCAACACTACAGCCGCGTGACGGACGATAAAGGCCGCTATCTTCCGTTTGACGGATTCTGCCGCCGCACGTCCAGTGGAGAAAATGCCTCTATCGCCTAAACGCTTACGAACTGCCCTAGGGATCCAAAGGGCTAAACTACTAGTGAAAAAAGATCTCAAATGGTGTCAATCAGCTTGCGAAAAAGCATATCATCAGCTGCGGGGCCAAGAGAAAAGAACCCTGGCCCACATAATAAAAGACTAGTGTACAGTTAGTAATGTACTCGGTACGCCGTATGAAGAAACAAATAACCCTTTTACCGCACGGGTTGCTGCAACATGGAGTAGCGCACGTTCATTAAATAGAGCATCACGTTGTTCAACAGGATCGTCAGATGATATGGCTTTCACTTCCGGCACGACGCCATCGTTGATACCCGCAAGGAACACATACTGGAACTCTAGCCCTTTAATGCGGTGCATAGTTGCCATACGCACACCAGGGCGTTGATCACTATCACCACTATCCTGACCTAAATTATAGGTCTCGATTCCAGCATCATTCAGAGCAGAAGCATAACGCTCGTAAGCATGCTTCGTACGAGCGGTAATGCAGATATCTTGGGAACGAACATCATTGGCTAACAACGCCTGAATTTGCTTGATAATCGTCGCAGCCTCTTCTTTAAAATCTGAAGCATAAGTGATCATGGGTTTTTCACCATGAAGCAATGATAAATAATCGTTGCTGGAATCAGTTTCACCATCCAGGTTATCAACCTTAATGCCGGTTAATAACCCGACAGCAAACTGTCGCGTCTCTTCTGTAGTCCGGTAGTTAATTTTCAGTTTTTTACTACGACGCCCACGAACATTAATCCCACACTGACCGAGCACGACTTTATTGCGGTAAATACGCTGATGTCCATCACCCACAATAAAAAGATCGTTAGGAGACTCCGGGACTAGGCTACGAATAAGGGTAAAGGCCGGTGCACCTATATCCTGAGCTTCATCAACTACGATACTGCTATAAGGCAATTGCACCTGTTTTTCTTTAAACAGAATAATAGCCTCATGCATGGCATCACCCATTTCTCGCAGTTTGGCACGCGCCATTTGTGCCCGGAACTCTTCGAAAACAGGCCAGATTTTCGCACGCTGAATACGTGATAACGCCGTGCCACGACCAATACGGCTCACCTTCAGATATTCTTCACGGCTGTAAACAGCATTCGGCTGAACAATACGTTGCCACTCTTCAGAATAAAAGTTTTCCGGTAAACCCAGTTCAGCAGGGACTTGCTGCAAGGCATAGTTCCAGCATTTACGTCGCCCTTCATCGCTGTCATACACCACGCGGAAATCATATCCATGGCGTTTCAGTTGCTCGCTCATCCAGGCATCAATGTTAACAACTTCAATACGCGCCATCTCCTCACGACTACACAAACGCTGGAGGTTGGCGCGAATATCCGCCGCCAGGTTGCGGGTGAAGGTCGTGAACAGGACTTTCTTACCCGGTTTATCGGCCAGACGTTGGGATAACCAACGAGCACGATGCATCGCAACAACTGTTTTTCCCGTGCCTGCACCACCTAATACACGTACCGGACCATTTGCCGGAGACTCCACCAGTTTTCGCTGGCTCGGGTGCAGGAACACACGCCATTTTTCCAGTGGCGCATTGAGCATTTGCAGTAGCTCCTGTTCATTTTCAACAACATGGAAGCGACGTTTACTTCGCTCAATCGCCTCAATAAAGTCGTTAGTATCAACAGGCTCATTACGATGTTCGTTAAACTCTTCCAGCACTTCCTGGTAATCCAGCCCTTCTGCCAGCCAGTGTAGAGGTTCCCAAGCTTCCGCTGGCATCACGCTTTCTAGCTGATTCAGCCCCACTGTATCTACAAGAGCCATTACCTGCTCAATAAACACAGGAGGAACACCGAGCGCGAGGATCTGCTCCGCAGTATAAGCAGCAAAGAGTTTGGGTTTATCAACAACAACAGGTTCGGAGGCGGGTTTAATATAGCTGATATCAATTACCTGAATCGCACCAGTAACCGGGTGAATTGCACAATCATGTCGCCGCGCCCAGTCATAAGCTTCGTCGTGCTTATCCACCCACATCAGCATATACAGATCCCCCTGTTCGGGTTTCAGGACTATTCCCCGGTAGGTCTGATCAATACGCACGGAATGCACGTTATTGCTGCGCGCATCGTGGATTTTTTCGTAGTTAATTCCATTACTCGTCGGATCCTGGCGGAACTTGGAGATGAATTCCTGGACCTTTTTTTGCTGTGCTTTAGGAATCCGCGCAAAAGCCCCCAGAAAACCATCAGAAAGTGCCACCATTGGCGCTTGAACCGTCATTTGTCACCTCCGAACAGATGTTGTAATGTGCTTTCGTCAATTGGCCCGAACGCAACGTGCCAACCCTTACTTTCGAATAAAGGAGTAAAGTCCTGATTATCGATAATCAAGGCTTGCTTTTGTAACGGCCAGGCGAGATCGGCTTCCGCAATAATTTCACCATCGTCATCCTGCAATTCATATCCGACCGTCGGTGCCGGTAGCGATAACGACTGAAGCAAAGCGATTTCTTCTGCGCTCAATAAACCAAACTCAAGTATCTCCGCCCAGCTCTCGTCAGGCTGAATATCCACTACCACCGAAGTCTGCATTTTTACCGTTTCAGCCTCCTGCGGTAAATGAACCGCTTTACGGCTGGTAAATGTCATATCTGGCAGGAACTGCAGTAAATTCACCATCCACCAGAAACCGTTAAATCCGGCTTCATAGCCATCATCCTGCGAATAACGATCGTCAAAGCAAATATGCAACCTCAACCAATTTCGCATTTGTTCAATGCTTGTCGTTGATTTAATGGCTTGCTGAGGAACAACAACTGCCAGCTCAATGAACTGTTGTGATGAACTACAGCTATCCAGTAAACCTCCAAATACAAAAGGTTCATCAGGCAAAAGTGCATTCAACCGATAAGCGGGAGCGTTCTCCTGCATTTCATAGGCATACTTTTGTTTGGCTCCGGTATCCTGCGACTTTTTAGGATCCAGCCACACCCAAGCAAAGGCAGCGGCCATTTTCTGCCATAGCAGAGTTTTATTACCGGGATCAGAGAGATAATCGAGTAGCAGTGCAAAACTGTTTCTCTCCCTGAATGAACCTTCAAGCGTAGCAAAGTTTGTATCATGGAACGGGTTATAAAACTTAGGCTGTTTCATATCCGGGTTATGACCAAGCGCCATAACATTCTGTACATGTTTAATACCTTGTTCTTGAAGGTCTGCCCAGGTCACTGTCCATACCCAAAAATTACCGCTGTCTTTAATCGCCTGCCGTTTTTGGACATCATCCGACACGCTATCTTTATGAAAAGCAAAACCATCCAGGAAAATTGCTACCGGTTTTATCTTTTCTGACTGCATCAGAGGATAGAGCACATAATCTGGTCGGCTAAGGATGCCTACTCCTTCTTTAACCCCTAAATCAACCTGTGCTTTGAGATGCCAGCTCATCGCCGGTTCTGTACGGGTATTAATAATCCAGCCTGCATTCTGATGGGCATAACTCCGGCTCACGAGAAGATTTTTGT
Source organism: Salmonella sp. SJTUF15570 (assembly GCF_043357055.1). Classification (NCBI taxonomy): domain Bacteria; kingdom Pseudomonadati; phylum Pseudomonadota; class Gammaproteobacteria; order Enterobacterales; family Enterobacteriaceae; genus Salmonella; species Salmonella sp. SJTUF15570. The sequence continues at coordinate 165,450 of NZ_JBEUKJ010000003.1, forward strand.
TATCCTGCAGGCAGTGAATGAACCGTTTTTCCAGTTCACTCCCCATCATGGCATCAAGCGAAATGTTTTTGATGGAATCAATAACGCGTATAGAAGCACTGGCCTTCAGGATTTTCGCCAGTAGGAGACGCGCCTGATCTCTTGATACATACTTCATACGCCCGCGGTCACGGTAAGCATAAACACAGCGATAGCAGCCGTCTTTATGCGTATCATGGTTGCAGTTGCATTCCACTAGCGCCTTGTAGGCCAGCTCAAGTAATTTCAGCAGGTTGTCAGGTGTACGCATCAATTCTTTGAGTGAGCCGGTTCCCCCTGGTACGGTGTCGTAAATCACCAGATACTGACGCCAGGATTCGCCCTCATTTTCCGGCTCGCGATACACCACGCCTTTCAGATGATCCACGTTACCTTTGAAGTAATGTTTAAGCCCAAGCTGAATGGCTGCCCCCAGGGAGGCTTCCACCACGCGATCGTTGCTGTAGCTGGTCACTGGCAGCAGGATACGCAATGCCTCAGATTCCAGTTGGCGATAAAGGTAGAGATAATCTTCAAACTTCGCTTTTTCGGGTTCAGCGCGATATTTACAGCTCAGGTCATGACGTGGTTCATGATCTCGAGGGCGCTGCACCATGCCGCAGCCGAGGCAAACTTTAAACCCGGTGCGTTTCTTTGCCTCTCCTGCGATCATCAGCTCATTGGCATCATCCGCCATTTTGCCAAAGTTGATATCTCGCAGAGTCACTTTGCTCAAAAACTCAAAGCCAAACGGGATTTCTCCTTCATCAATAGCATAAGCGGCCGATACATCCTCTTTTTCGAAGCTGACCAGTAGCTGTCGCTGGAAGAATGCCGGTTCGCGACTATCGCTCTCATCACTGATCTGGCTGTCACGCGCGCTTGAGCGGGCATAAACCTGACGAAGCTTCAGTAATGTCGTTTTTTGCCCGGCATCAGCCCAACCTGGTGTGCCGCATTTTGGACAGTATTTATGCTGATCGCCGGTCTGATCGATATTCTCGCTGTAGTTACAGTGGCTGCAAATACGCCAGTTTTCAGGCTCAGACACTTTCAGATCAATCTGTTCGATTTCAACTTTATGCCCACCCGCATAGAAGTTATTCAATGGAGCAAGCTCAGCCAGCGCCGTTGAAGCCGGACGTTCGTATTCGTAGGTCGTGTTTTGATATTCACGCGTCTCCCCACCATCTTTACGCCGCCACAGCACAGAACGCAGCGTAATACCGGCCTCCGGGAAGGCATAGTTGGGAAGTAATCCTTCATCGGTGAGGAAATTAAGCGTTTGCTTGTTGTTGATCTGGTTCACCAGCGCCATCAGCGCCTGACGTTCCGAAGTCAACTCGCGCATATCGCTGTCAAAGTTTTGATCGTGCGGATCGCTCTCCAGCTTGTCGATACTGCGCTTGAGCTTATCAATCCGGGAACGCAACGATTTGCGATCCTCCACCAGCAGTTTTAATGCTTCTTCTATACGTTGCACCAGAGAACGTTGTCCTGGTGCTCCTTGCAAATATGACAGGAGCTGTAGACGTGTGTCTTCCGTAAGGTCAGGGAAGATAGACGAAAACTGCTGAGCAATATACACATGATGCTGATCAACATAACGCAGGAAGTTATATGGGAACCCAGACTTGTGTCCAAACTCCAGCTCGTCCAGCATCTGCTTCACATTTTTGCTGATAGCAGATGCCGGGACGCCAGTTTTCACCCAGTTGTCCATGCAGAATGCGGCCAGCTGACGCTCCAGGATAGCCGTTGCGTTCAGGAACACACCAGGGGCCTGTACCTGCCCTTGCATCATCTCCAGAGGTTGTTCAAAGAAGAACTGATCGTGCGGGTTCCCCTCAGCCACCGTAATGTTAAGCGCATTGCCGTCTTTACGCCCGGCACGACCAATACGCTGTAAGTAATTAGCCTGCGCGGGTGGAACAGAACAGAGTAATACCGTAGAAAGGTCACCCACATCGATACCCATCTCCAGCGTCGGTGTTGCCGAGAGCAGGTTGATATTCCATGGCTGATTACCGCGGTAGAACGATTGTTCCGTAGCCTCACGATCTTCACGGCTCAGTAATCCGGTATGCTCTGCCCCCTGAACACGCGCGATGTCCATATTATCCCAGTGCCAGGTCACCGCATTTTCAGCTTCCTGATAGCGGCCTTCACAGCGCAGAGAAAGACATGGCGCGTTTCGCCAGTGCCACCCCTGATCGGCCGGTGCCCGAACAACCTCACGACAGCAAGAGCAGTTTAGCTGAACAACATCACGGCTCACCACCAGCGCCGAAGGTACCAGCCCCCATGCTTCTTTGCCTTTTGTATCAAAATCTTTTACCAACCCAGCCATTTTCAGTGCCGCAAACAGACATCGTAAAACCGTCTCGGCCAGGCTGCTGATAAACAGATTATTGCCGTTGCTGAGCGTTCGGTTGATCCAATGCTGATACCAGCTGGGGTTGGATTTCGCGCCAATCAGGCGATGGAAACCATTTATTTTTTCAAATGATGCATAGGCAGGTTTACGCGTTTTCGGGCCAATAGACGGCATATAGCGTGAAGTTCGCTCCTTCTGCGTCATCATAAAGGTCTTACCCTCACGCCGATAACTTTCGAACGCCGGATGCAGAACAGCTCCCGCCTGCCGCTGATGCCAAAGAACGCCAATCACCAGGTGTGCCACCTGCTCAACGCTGACCCCATCCATTTCATCACCCAGCTCTTCGACAAGCTGTTGGTGAAGCGCCGTTATCGCTGAATTGAAACGTGCAATATCAATTCCTGCAGCTGCGTAACCCGTGGCCTCAAGCGTACGTCCAATTCGCGCGCGTAGGGTAAATTCGCTGTATACCTCCCAGTCGAGACGAAGAGAAACCAGCTCCGGTAAATCGGAACTCTCTGCCAGCTGGCCTTCGTTCTTCAGCGTCTGGTAATCGTTCATCCACTGCATGTTGGGCGCGATGAAGCTCGCGACAAAATGAGCATCATCCGGTGAACGCTCACGCGTCTGCCGGCAGACGCGTGCCGCAAAGGTATCCAACGGTAACGTTTCTTTTTCACCCAACACGCTGGCGATTTGTCCGCGTACCATCAACGGCCAGGTTCGGGCGGTAAAGAAACTGGCGCGGTGTGCGGCATCCTGTACCGAGTCAGAAAACGTAATCAGCTTTTTATGTTCGTTGAACTGGCTGCCATAAAGCTGATGGATCATCACCGCCGACAGGCTGGCTGCCTGTGACCCAAGAATCGAAATACCCTGTTTGCTGTTGCAGTACGGGCATTCGTTGGCAAATTCCAGCTCATCCTTACGCTCTTTGAGCATATCCGGGATAAGTACTTGTAGCAGACCAGTATGGCCACAATGCCCGCACTGCACGTTAGATTGCTTATTGAGCTTTAAACAGGAAGGGCACAGCTTCTGGTGAACACCGCTGACAGGTTTATCGTTGTTATCCGGGAAGGCCAGTACAATAGAACGGCCTTTTTCGAAGAACTGACGATAAATACCGTCCAGATCAGTTTCGAGTTGAACGCTCTGACCATGGCGCAGGCTCGCCCACCCGGTAGCATGGCAGTCACGACAGTGAATAACGGGAAGATAATGTTCGCGATCTTCCACCGCGACATCATCAGCAAAAACAAGCTCAGGTGTTTTTGACACGCTGGCGACCAGGCGGCGCATCTCGCGCAACCACAGCTGAGAACGTAGTTGCACAAAAGGCAGAACGGGACGTGCTTTATTCGCCTGTAGGCGCTTTTCCCGATCTTCCTGTTTTTCTGGAACCTCCAGGCGTGCCTGGGCAATTAGTGCCAGAATGCTTTGCAGCACGCGGGTTGCATGCCCGGCGCTTTCCGCCAGCATCACCTGGAGATTTTCCAGGCACTGCTGTTCCGACAAAATTCCCCCCTGCAAATCCTCAAGGAGTACGTGCAGGATGCTGTGGCGACGTAACAATGAGCCCAACTCAATACGCTTTTCACGTCCGAGATCGCTGTCCAGCTCGGCAGGTAATTGCAGTGAACTATCCGGGAACCACAGCGGAATTTGTCCGTTCAGATAATCTACCGGGCTGGCGTACGTTTGCGGATCCAGCGCTGCGCTGACATCCTGTCCCGGATACTGACTGTACTCGATGGTATAACCTTGCAGATACTCTGCCGCCGTGTAGCGATCTTCGCGAATAACCGCGTCATTGCTAAACGGCTGATCAAAGATCGTTTTCGCGTAATCGAGTAGTTGTCCCAGTTCGTCACCTACGGTAGCCGACGTTCCCACACAGGCAAAACGCTTGTCATCAACACCGATATGATGCTTTAAGCGGCGCACCAGACAGGCCAGATCCGACCCCTGCGCACCATCAAACGTATGCAGTTCATCCACCACCAGATAACGCAGTGACCCTGGCTGGTTATAGCGCCAGAGCTTCTGATCGCCGGGGCGCATTAGCAGGTAATCCAGCATCTTATAGTTGGTCAGCAGGATATCCGGCGGGTTCTCGCGCAGGGTATGTTTGCAGGTGATGACTTTATCCGCAGACATCTTTTTGCTGGGCTCGATTTCACTGTCGCCGACAAACAGGCCGACAGTCACTTTGCCATGTAGTTGCGGATCGCTGGCGATGGTTTTAGCGAAACGGCTGGCCTGATCGGTTGCCAGGGCGTTCATTGGATAAATGATGATCGCTTTAACACCGGCCTCTGATGCCCCAGCACAATGGTTAAGCAGCGGGAACATAAAACATTCCGTTTTACCGGAACCCGTCCCGGTCGCCACCAGCGTCGGCTGAGGCGTCTCGATACCCAGGCGCTGAAACGCCTGCGCCTGATGCGCGTGCGGTGGGAACGGCAGCGTCAGGTTAGGGAAGAAGTTCAGCGGTAAGTCACTTTTACGAAACGGCAGCTGAGCGGAAAGATACGGCCCTTTCAGCAGCGTTTCCGGCTGGGACAGAAATTGCTCCAGCATCGAGACGTTATTATTTTCTTCACCATTAAACAGCGGGCTGTTAAGCGGGAAGGCTGCCCGTAAAAAGGAAGCAACGCTGTCGGCAACCTGCCGACTGACAACAGAAGGCAGCATCACGCGCTCTCCTTATCTTGTGCAAAGAATGCCCAGGCCACTTTGTAATCATCTTCGCGGTCGGGGTTGATAAACGGAGCCTGCCAAGTGACAGTACGGCGCTCGCCTTCGTCGCTTCGGGTATAGTCATCAAAAGTGACGCTGACGATACCGGTTTGCAGATGCTTGACATCATCCCAGCCGATAGCTTGATCGGTGCAGTCGCCGCCGGTCCAGTCAGGACTATCGACGTTAAAGACAAAGCCATTTTTCAGATCCGCTTTACGCGCGGTACGCGGCAGGCCGACGCCCACCAGCCCTTTGCTTGGGGTAAAAATAATGCGGCCGTTTTGATCGTACCAGGTGTCCGCTTCGTACTGACGCATGACCGGGAACTGAACGCGATAGATGGTGAGCAGTTCTTCGAGAGTTAACCCTAGCGCCTGCGCCACCAGCACGTCGATTTCCACCAACGCCTGACGACGGCTGTAGTCGGAGCGTAAAGCGCAGTTACGCTGCCACTCTGGGGTCAGGTTGGCGAAGAAATCTTGTGGAAGTTGCGGGAGGTTACGGCTCCAGCGTTGAGTGCTGAAATCTGGAGTGAACGTTTTATTCCATAGATAAACATAACCGTCTGTAATACATGATAAAATTAAAACCCTTACTGAAAGCCGTATTATAGTTAAGGTGTTAAATTCGGTAAAAGAAAACTCATCCAATGTATTGTGTAAATTTTGTTTACCAGTTGATTTTAAAAGAAAATCAAAAGGTAGTGAAAAGTGACAAGCGGCAATATTCAACAGATCATGCTTATTTTTGAAGATGTAAGTACGAGCATTATTTACATGTGAAACCGTATTAGGTATGAGCGCGCAAGACAACGTTCTCTCTGAAGCTGAACCAATCATTGCTCTATAAGCCAAGCGATAATAATCCGTCACCTTTCTCGGTTCATCTTCACCCGGGTCAGTCCATGTAACGCGTGGGGTACGTTTGGCATACTCCTGCACATCACATGCCGGAATATAGTTAGTACGCGGCAGGTAATCGTCGGGCAAAGTTAGCAGGTCCAGGCAGTCATAATCGCTGTTTAACGTACAGTTTTCTCGTGGCGTCTTGTAGAACGGTGTTCCAACAAAGAAGTGCGGGCCAGACAATACCCATTGTGATGCATCCTCAGGGAACTGCGTCTTACGTTCAATAGTGCCGTCTTTCTGCTGGTTTGTTTCATGCCACATTTCCAGGGATAAATATTGCCCCTGTAAATCACCCAATCTCTTCGGCTGATTAGCAAACTTTTCCAGTACAGCAACAAGTTGTTCTGCGTGTAAAGCTGGCAAACGTGCCTGCCAGGCTGGCGTTCCTTTGCTGTCATAAAGACGAGCAAATAATTCTAGCTCATGAGTGGCGATATTTATCAGCCGAGAACGGTGGCCAGATGTGTTCCATACAACTTTTAATTTTCCCTCACTCTCAATCTCGTCTTTGAGACCGGGAATGTCCCCACTACCAGAATGTTCAAAACATGCATCAATAGTTTGCGGAGCATACAAATTAGATATGTGTTCAAATCCCACAGAGCCAGGGCAAGCAGAATAAATATTGCTGCTAAACTTCGCATGGTGATCAACTTCAACAAACAAATTTAACTCATTCTGAAACTGAAAATGTGCTCTCAACCTCGGATATACCGCCGCACGTAATTGCCCACCTTTAGGGTCATCATAAATCCCTTCCGGGTGCAGGAAACCTGCCACACCTTTCTGCGTTCCTAAACGCCATGCCTGCGGCAAGAAGCATTTATACAGATTGGTCTGCACGCCACGCAGCACCGGGTAATTCTGCTGCGCATTCAGGAAGTTTTGCATCCCTTCACAGCCTTCATACTCGCTGCGCCATGCATCTTCCAGCGCCGGAATTGCGTTAAAGGTATCAGCACGCAACATTGCCAGCTTCGAGGCGCTCAGCTTACGCAGCACAAACTCCGGCTCGTAGTCGCCCAGCACGCCAGCTTCCTGCCATTCTACTTTCAACCACGGTGGGTTTCCGAGCATCAGGTCAAAGCCGCCGCGCTCGGCGAACAGATCGCAGAATTCCAGATCCCAATGGAAGAAACGGTGCTGCTTCTTCAGCGCATCAACAATCGCCAGACGCGGCAAATGGCGGAACAACACATCGGTTTTCAGGCGACCTGCACCGGAAAACAGCGAAGACTCTTCACGCACCATGCCCTCGTCGGCAAACAGATCGCCGGTAGCCTGTTCTGCGGCTTCAGTGACCCTTTCCGTGACGACAATACCGTCAAGCAGGGTTTCCATCTCGAACAACCAGGTGCCGCGATCCGGCAACTCATCCGCTTTGTCGATCGGCCAAAACCATAGCGCACACCAGTAGTCCATCACCCAACGTAGTTTCTGATAGGTACTGTTATCTTCGAGGCGACCGCTGAAGGTTTCATCTTTACTGCTTAAAGAAGAGCGGACATGAGCCGTATTTTCCGCAGGCCATACCGGATAATTGTCGGCGGTTTTCTGGCGCTCAGCTTTCAGCTGCTGACGAAACGTGTTCCAGAGCGCTTCCACTTTGCCGCTGATGCGCTGCACATCGGCAATCTCATGCGGTGCAAAGCTTTTGGTAAACTCTTTGCGCCAGCTGTCCAGCGCTTTGAAATCATCCGGATAGCGCTGCTTAACGGTTTTGTCGCTGTAATTGGCCATGCCGCTGTCCGGCAGCAGGAAGTGGAAAATCTGCTTCTCTTCGCGCGGCGTATTCATCGCCAGCTCGGCCGGTCCGCTGTTAAGCCAGCTCGGATCTTTCGCTTTTTTGTAAGTCAGTTCGCTCTTGTTGAACACCTGACGCCGCGCCCCAACCAGCGAGTTGCCGCAGTGCAGCTGGTAGCCAAACCACGGTACAAATGCATCGCCGCTGATAGCGTTCAGCCACAGCGACACTTCCGCCAGCTCCACCGCCACCGGGTTTAAGTCCACGCCGAATACGTTGTTGTCGGCAATGTACATCTTCACCCGTTGCAACTCTTGGGTGTAACGATCCTGAGGAATGCGACGGCCTTCCGCCTGCTGTTTGTGGAACAGGTAAGCTTCCGCTAGCTGGTTGATGGCTTCGTTAAGGAACGCCGCGCTGCCCATCGCCGGTTCGCACACGGTGAGGTTTAATATTGCGTCGGCTTTGGCGTGCGGATCGGTAATCGAATCAATCTGCTCTTTAAACAGTTCTTTCAGGGCATACTTGACTAACGATCGGGTCAGTACTTCCGGGGTGTAGTAAGAGGCGGATTTTTCGCGGTCTCGCCCGGCCATGCGGTAGATAAAGCTGCCTTTACGGTGAATACGCAGGCTGCCGTCTTTTTCGTAGACCTTCTCATCGTCGTGGTATTTACCGATCTCGTCTTTGCTAACGAAATAGCCAGTTTCCAGCTCGTTAAACTCTTCTCCAGCTTTTTTCACCTCGTAGAGGTCATCACTGGCAAAGAACCCTCTGTAGGAGAGCAGCGCTTCATACACTGCACCTAACTGGTTGATACCCAACTGACGATAGGAGATACGCCCCCGGCGGTTGAAACGTCCTTTACCCGGGCGGCTTAACGACATCGCCTGAATAATTTGTTGCAGGGTTTCGTTGCGAAATACCACGCGGTTAAGAATGCGGGTGTTATTCGCTTCAAACAGATGGCTTTCAAGGCGCGGTACGCTGAACTGATGGCTGTGAATAGTGATCTGATCGCCGCTCTCCAGATCGCTTTGCATTTTTACGCCGCCGCTGTAGCCATCACGCACCAGCTTGAACAGCATATTCAGGCTATCGTGGAAATAGCGCCCATTGCGATCTTCTTCGTTTGTCAGCGGGATCATCTCCAGATCGCGCAGTGTTTCCAGGCTGTAACCCTGCAGATAGGTTTTGGCGGTCATCGGCGCATAGCCCAGCTCCGGGCGAGCTTCGATATAGAACAGAAACAACAGGCGATACATATACCGCAGGCATTCGCGGCTCAACTCATCCGGGTTAATAGCTCGTTTCCCGGTATAATAAGCCAGTTCGTTGTCGATGAGATAACGCATCGCTTCATTGCCCAACAGCTCAATGCTTTCACGCAGGGCATATTTCAGATCTTCCGACACGCCAAACGCATGCTTGTGCGAATTGTCATCCAGCGAATCGAGGTATGGCGCACCGCTGCCTGGCAACAGCGAATCTTTGTGTAGCAATACCGACGTGGCTTTCAACGTATCCGTTTCACGACGGCTTAAAATTTCTTCAAAATCAAAGCGCAGCAGACGGTTTTGCGCCCACTTAGTACGATCCAGCAATAACAGCTGGCGGTTACCGAGCAGCAGCACAAAACGCGGCGGTTCATTTTGTGTAAAGACCACCGTGGAGAGCAGATCCTGCCAGCTGCGATATTCACCGTTGGCTTTTTTACGCAGGCTGTCGCGCTTATGTTTATCGGTATCTGCCGGGAACTGCGCGGTCAGTAACGACAGCGCCAGCGGATCCAGCGTTCCTTCTTCCTGATCATGCGCTTCAACAATCCACAGCCACGGACTGCCGTCGGTGCTGTTGTAACGAGCCAGTACCGGCAAAGGCGTATCGTCATCCAGCATCTGAATATGCAGATTGAGTTCATAACCCAATGCCTTTAACAGCGGCTGCCAGCGACTGCGCTGATCGGCAAGACGCTGTGGGATCTGGCGCTGTTTCTCATGTTCAGTAAGTTTGCGGAAAAACTCTGTCGCCAGGCTGTAAAGCTGGTTCCACGGCGCGCGGTAGCCCGCCTCAACCTGTTTGCCCTTTTCACGGGCAGCACGTTCAGCTTCGCGAGCGGCATTTTCCTGCTCAATCCAGGGTTCCAGTACATCGCGAATATCGCTGGTAAAGACTTCGCCCAGATAGTGGTTAGAGTAAAACTCGTTTTCGTTATTAATACCGACCAGCGCCATGATTAGCCCTCCGCTCCGGTGATTACAGCAATAACCTGAATGTAGGGCTCTTTTTCGGTGGTCATAGTGTCCTCAATCCATTGGATATAGCTGTCAAAATTGTGTTCGATTTCGCGCTGACGCTGTTCTTTGCGGCTCTGTTTCACTGAAAGCTGCTGTTTATTATCGGCAAAATCCAGCTCCAGTTGACTCAGCTGACGCCCACGCAGAACATCCAGCTTTTGAAGATGCTCATTGAGCTGCTGATTGATACGCTCTTCAAAAGCATTTCGATCGTGAACAAACACATCCCGCGCATGGGCGATTGCCGCTTCCAGCAGATCCTGCTGGCGTTGATGGTTACGATCTTTACCGCCACTGTTAGTCAGCTTGCTACTCAGTTGCGGATGTCGTTTCAGGAACTCAGCAAAAGGCAGGCTACCGCTTAACGTTTCGCGGTTAAAGCTCACCACCAGCCACGGGTTCACCATCGGGTGCGACTTACGGTTCGGGAACAACCCGGAAAGGATGAAATGATCCTCATCAGGTTCAAACAAGTGCGGCAAACGCATCACCGGAGCCTGGTGGCGACCAAAGGCAGACTGAATTTTGTCGTCTAACCACTGCACGACCGGGTTAATTTGCCAGAGATACTGCACATCGGGCCAGGCATGTTGCTCACCGCGCGCACGCGAAATGGCTTCCGTGATAACCGTTTTGTCCTGGCTTAGATAAAGCTGCCAGTTTTCCGGCGCAATTTCCGGCGGTAACTGGTTAAAGCGACGGCGTAACTCCTCCGGTGCGACCAGCGATAAGGTGTTATCAGGCAAGGTATCGTATTGCACGGTCTGGCCGCAGGCCTTCAGATAGCCTAGCGCTTTTTCGCAGTATGCCTGCTCATTATCAAACAGACTAATGTCGCTTTCGGTCACGGTCGAAGCATCGCTGGACACTGCGCTGCAGATTTCGCCAAACAGGTCGTGTTCAGAATTTTCAGTGACATTGCTATTCAACAGGTCGTCGAACAGGCTGGCGCCATCGTCCTGCATCATGAATTCAGCAACCTGCTCTTCTTCCTCTTCCTGGGTAAATTTGCCGGTAAATTCGGAACTGTCGCCGATATTCTTCTGCGCCTGTTCGTCTTTATTGATCAGCACTTCCAGCACGCGCATATCACCGTTGATCTGCGGTTCACTGGCTTCAGTCAGCAAGTAACGGATCTGTGGCTGGTGTTTTTGCCCGTAGCGGTCAATACGTCCGTTACGCTGCTGGAATACCATCAGCGACCACGGAATATCGAAGTGAATCATTTTATGGCTGAGGTGGTGCAGGTTGATACCTTCAGACGCGACATCCGAGCAGATGAGCAGGCGTAGCGGAGACTGGGATTTGCCAAACGCTTCGACGGTTTCCATCAGAACTGTATCGCCCTGATCGCCTCGCAACGTAGCAATTTGATCGTCTTTCAGCTTGAGATCGGAACGCAGTTGCTGCTCAAGGAACTCAAGCGTTTTGATACTCTCGGTAAAGATCACCAAACGATCTTCCGTGTTATTCACTTTCCAGCGGAGATCGTTACGGATGGTCTCCAGCAATAACTGATACTTGCTGAACTGACTGGCATCAATATTATTGAGCGCCAGCAGCAATGACTCTAATTCGTTAATCTGGCTCTGACTGTTTATTTCTTTGCGGTTCTCCAGCCGCCTCAGGCGGTTAGCCACCACGCTGGCACATGCCGTTGGACTGGAGAACAACGCTTTTTCGAGCGTAATTTTGAACAGGCGGCCTTTATTTGACCGCGAGTCTTCATCATCATCGTCACGGAACTGACTCTCAACCAATCGGCGGTAGGCTTCTTCTTCAGCTCCGGTTGCCGGGCGCATCAATTTGACGATATTGCGCTCCGGAAACTCGCCAGCCATCTGATCTTTGACGTCTTTTTTAAAGCGACGCACAACCAGATTTTTGTCGGCAAAATCGGCATATTCATACTCTTTAGGATTGGCAATGGCCGTCGGGTCGAGCATGTTCATCAGGCTAGCAAAACTTTCAGCCTTACCGTCATGCGGCGTGGCCGAGAGCATAATCAGCGTATCGCTACGCCCGGAGAGCAATTTTGCCAGTTTGCTGCGTAAGGAACTGGTCCCACGTTGAGCGACGTTATGTGCTTCATCGATAACAATAATATCCCACCAGGCGTTTTCCAGGTGGTGGCGATATTCGATGTCTTGTTTCAGAGTATCGATGGAGATAATGGTCTTATCGAAATAGTGGAACGGGTTGTGGTTGGTTGGGATGCGGTTACGCACCTTTTGTAAACCAGCGGAGTCAAGCCGCGTCAACGGAATAGCAAAACGGCTCCAGAACTCTTTCTGGAATTGCGTGAGCATGGATTTAACCGCCAGCACTAGAATGCGTTTGCCACGTCCGCGGCGAATCAGCTCTGAAACCAGGATACCGGCTTCAAGAGTTTTACCCAGCCCTACCGCATCAGCAATTAATATCCGCTGGCGCGGTTGCGCCAGTGCCATGCGCGTGGGATCGAGCTGAAAGGGCATGGAGTCCATCGCAGCCTGATGCCCAAAATGGACTTTGCTGTCAGTCGGGACGCGTTGGCGTAGCTGGCCCTCTATGTACAACTGAGCCGCCTGGTAATTGGCTGACTCATCTTCCACCAGATTTGTTTTTGCTGGATCTAGAATCTCGACTTTTTGCTCCAGCTTTGTCAGAAATAGCCCTTCTTTACCGCGTACCAGCTCCGAAATTCCATCACAGGTCAGCAGGTGGCCACCATCTCCGCTGTCATCCGCCCGGCGAATGCGCCACTCTGCATCACGAATAACCACCCGCATCCCAGGTGCATAATTTTGCTTATTCATCGGTTTTTCTGTCTGTATGAGGCAGTGGCGGTAACACTATCCCGAGCGATGTGGTGCGGCACACTGCGATAAAAAAGAGGGCCTTAAAGATAACATGAAGGGCAGCGTCAGGGGGATAAAATGGAATGTAATGCGCAGAAATCACGCATAAATTTCAAACAACGATAGTTAAAAAGTGAGCTGGGTCAACTCCCCCACACTGAGTCGATGAGGGAGAAGCCATTTAGCCTACAGCGATATAGCTATTTGGCAGATGATCTGAGGCGGTAACTACCCGGCATGTAATTTATCGTTCAACCTGATGTAGAATTCACAAGGTAAACAGAAAAGAGCTTCTATAAAGCCCCAGTAGATAAGTCCCCATGTCAAGTAGCACACAATGCTGATCGCGATCTCAGAAGGTACTGTCAATTCACGTCTGCTATCAGTGCTCTGCTATCGCCACTTAGCCATAAGATTGTCCCGGCCACTCGAACCGCAGATATCCCTCCACCAAAAAGATGGTCATAACATATTTATAATCTTGCGCATTAAACCATGCACTATAGAAAAAATAGTATTGGTAGGAGTTGTAACCAAATTTTTAACGCAAATCGCGATCCAGTTTCACTTAATTTTCATCGAAGCAAATTCTCCCGATGCCATCCCAGATAACAATACGATTCAACAGGAAGCGCCTTTATTTTCTCCGGCAACAAACACTGCTCTTTAACGTTAATATCCAGTTCATCACTAATTAATAAACGCCCATCGTTCTCAAACGAAATCCATCCCTGATCGAATAGAATATCAATATGCGCAGCTAATATAATTCCATTATAAGGATCAAGACGCTCATTCCCATTCTCACAGGCAGCCCACGGTTTTATATGGCTGGCACGCAGTAACGGCGCAAACGTCGTCCCCGTAACAGGGCATACCGGATACAACATGAGACAATTTTTCCGAAAGGTACCCTGCCCCAGCCGTGCAGCAATCAACTGCTCGCGCACGGTATCTTCAATACTTTTATCCTGCTGAATAATAAAACAGTCACGTTGCGCCTGTTCATCTCCATCAGTCGATATTAACGAAAGAACGCGCTGCTCAATCGCACTCTCTGAAAGCACACTCAATCGCTGATGCACACGCTGCGCTGAATGAGAAAGCGCAGCAGGAGCGCCCTGCTCGTCAAGCCAGCCGACACGCACATCACTAAGCCAGGAATCAAAACGGTCACGACTATTTTTCAGACTATTGCGAAACTCATTGGCAGTTTTGCCCGCTCCAAAACGGGGATAAAACAAGGCATAAGCCTCTTTCCATTTCTGAACACCCAGTCCCACGGGTGGTTGAGATTTACCGTACTTCGACAAATACCACGCCACTTCAAGCAAATCATCTTCCGAGCTATTCAATGTTACATCCTGTTTTTCCAGCGTAAATAATCACCGGATTATGTCTGAAAAGATCGTTAACTAAACTGATCAGGTTAGTTGTTTTAGCAAAAACATCTCACACCGGTTTTCACCATCAACAAGCACGACACGCAACCAACAACACAAAAAGGAACGCCCCATGCTCCCTCACAAAATCCTCCAGGAGTGGCTGACGCTGGATGAGGCCGCAGAAGTCATCCGGCAGCACAACATCACGTTGCAGCCCGCCGACCTGATCCGCCATGCCCTTCACGGCGATCTGCTACTCTCGGTCTACTTCTCCTCGCCCGTCCTTCTGAAACCGCTCAATCCTCCTTGCCGCTTTGCCTGCCGATTCAGCAAGCCGCAACTGGATGATGAAATATTGGAGCATTCTTACAAACTGCTGAACATTTTCGAAACCAGTTCACATTACTGGCGCCCCATTCGCGCGCTACGGACTCAAACGTATTAAAGAGGTTCGCCCCCCCCCCCACTTTTCCTCTCTGCGTTTTTCCGCCGGATTAATACCTTCTAAAATAAGCCTTCTTATATCCGCTTGCTTCTCCCTTGCCAGTGCAAGAGAAATGAGCGGGTAAGGGCCTAATGCCATACGGTTCTCTTTGTTTCCAAAGCGAAATTTCAGATACCACAGTCTGGATCCGCTGGGGTTCACCTGAATGTAAAGACCGTGGCAGTCAAAGAGCCTGTATGCCTTGCCAGGCGGTTGGCATGCCGGATTGCGAGATCTGTAAGCGCCATTTGGGGGTCACTCCTCTATCGAACCGGGTTTGCCCCTTTTTGCCCCCAGATCGCGTGGATGTTAATGGATGAAAAACGACCAGCACGGAAAGACCACAAAATAAATATTTCTATTACAGAAAAATAAATTATCTTTGAATTACAGATGGATATAGACGAATCTGAACGGAAATGAACATAAAAAAAGCCACCCTTAGGTAGCTAATTATTGCATCACTTGGTGCGAAGGCCGCACCGCGATTCTCGACGTAACCTATTGAAGTAAATAAGATTACAAAACAAGAGAACCGCTATATATACTCACATGTATACTCATGCGCGATTCTCTGAAAACGCAGTTAACTTAAAATCACGCCTCATCTTCTTCCACAGGTTCAAGCGCGTCAAGTCCCCTCCAGAACGGTGAACAACTCTCCATTTGACCTGCAAGCCATTCAGAACCCATCAAAGATAAAATCGAGAGCATTTTTGATGGTTTGCCTGTGGGAACGAACGTCCATCACCTCATCACCAATCTGCGAAAGCCTGATACTCGCCATTTCGTGAGTCATCACCAGATAGTCATTACCTTCCACATTCAGAGTGGGCGTGAGACGCTTAACTGGGTTATTTACTAACCTGCTCACAGGAAACAATGGGATAACCATGCGAGTATGCAGTTCATCAATAATATCGCTTTGCACATCAAGTAAATAAGGATAAGCCTTGCTGTTTCCTTTATTGCGATAAACCATGTATTGCATGATTAAAACGTCCTGTAATCGTCCGATAAAAGGCCGTGCTCATCAGTAATACGATTGAGCTCCTGCAAACCCGCTCTATTTTCTGCTTTCCAGCGTTCAACGCCCGTGGCACTGATTTCCTCTTTCAGCGCGGCGGTAAGCACCGCAGACAGATTAATACCTGCATCACGGGCTTGCTGAAGCAATGCAGGTTCCAGCGTGACACTGACTGTTTTTTTATGTCGTACACTCATACCCGACATAGAGCCTCCTGAAATTACACGTGTAATAAACACATGTATCTAGTATGGGGAGTATTTAAGCAAATGGCAATGAGAGGCGACTATCTCGCTCGGATAGCAACATCTTTTCCTGTCAGGTTTCCTTTAAACGGTTGGCAAAATCTACCATATCCGAATGACTCACCACACGACCAGCATCCACATCGGCAAGACCGGCCTGGATACTCTGATGACGCCGTTCTCTTTCGGCCAGCATACTGGTCAATGCTTCCTTAATAATCCAGCTCTTAGAACGATCTAACTCAATTGCCAGATTTTCAACAGCAGCAGCCAACTCAACTGGAATCTGGGCGCTGATGGTCTGTTTAGCGGAAGAAGCCATAGGGATTACCTCGCTTAATAATACTTAATAACTCCTATTAAGATTAGCATAGAGGTGCCTATAAAAACATCACATCTTATTTCACAGGCAACATCCCCGGATAGTGTTTAGCCACAATGTCATTCATCTTCTCCACCGGGTCCAGACGCTTAAACGTGATATGCCCGCTGCCTTTCTGAAAGTAGCGAATGGTGAACATATCGTCTTCAAAGACCTGTTGATGCGGATTATCGCGCACAAAATCCATAAACTGGATAGAGACATCATGCCGATTGTCTGGAATGGTTTTGCCATCCAGCAAGTAGAGCATCCGTTCCAGATCGGCTAACTGGTCGCGCCGCCAGCCCCAGTTCAGGCTGAAACCCCATCGGTCATATTTCACTAAATAGCTGCGCCGAACACCGCTACACTTTCGCCAGCCCATGTTTACCTCCGGGAAATGGGCTGGCCGTTTCCATAAAATGATGAGCTTTTCTTAACAGTTTCCACATCGAACGGCACTGATGATTGCGGGTTATCGTGTCGTGAAGCGCCTGCCATAGCCGTTCAACATGATTTACCCATGGCGAGTAAACCGGCTGATAAATCACCCTGAACTTCGGATTCTGCTTCAGCCAGCGCTGTGTTTCCCGGCTTTTGTGGATAATATAGTTGTCCACGATGAGCGTTATTGTTTTTGCCCGTCGGTACGTCGCCTTCAGATGCTTTAACAGACTGATAAACAACACTGAACTTTTACTGTTTCCACCCACGTAGCTGACCTTACCTGTTCCGCTGCGCAGTGCGCCAGACAGATAATATTTTTCATTCTGTCCCGGCGTCACCACGCGTTTTTGCTGCCCGCGTGGCTGCCAGTCCGCACCGATTTTGGGATTAAGATGGATATCCACCTCATCTTCATAAAATACCGGATGCTCTGCGCTGCATTCGTCCAGCGCTTTGTGGATTGCCGCCATCTTTTCATCTTTATGCGGGTCACGGATACGCAGGATTGGCGCGGCCCTTCGCCACACAAGCCCCGCAGACGGCAACCAGCGGCGAACGGTTCCGGCATGTAACTGGCAACCGGTTATCTCATTGATTTTTATTGCCAGAAGTTCTGTACTCCAGCGGGAACGCTGGTAGCCAAAATCACCGGGAGAGTGTTTTACCAGCTCACGTAACAGCGTGCAGATATGCTCAAACGGCCAGCGACGGGTACGCCCGGCAGGTAATGATTTCAGACCTTCAATACCCGACAACGTGAACCAGTTAATCCAGCGACCGACGGAGGAACGGGCACAGCAGAGCGTTCTGGCAACGTCGCTGACGCGATCGCCCCGGTGCAGCATCAGCATGGCAGTCAGCCTGCGGGCATAATTTTTATCGTGCGTTTTATGGATAGCTTTCTACATCAGGCGTCGTTCGTCACGGGGAATTAGTGCTATGATCGGCATCGCTCAGTCCGGTTGGTGATTTGTGATTTTTGGCGATTGATCAGATCGCACAATCCGGGCTGAGTTCCCTCAAAGTGATCTACTATTTGGCGCAGCTATTTAGGTTTTACAAGTAAGGACATGCCGTCACCGTCAACAAGTGAATACTCTTTATCCTCAGGTTTCGCAGAACGAACTTTAGTATCCGTTAGGTCATGATGGACCTCCTTCGATTGGTATCTCGTGAGTATACAAGCAATATAGAATCGGAAAATATACTCATTAGTATACTCACAAGCTTGTTGATGTGGGTTGAGTTAGATTGACTTCAGTTGAAGGAAAAATCGTGGAAGGCCTTGTATAGCGCAGATTTTAGACATAAAAAAAGACCTCAGTTGAGGTCCATTTACATGCTTTTGGTGCCGAAGGCCGGACTCGAACCGGCACGTATTTCTACGGTTGATTTTGAATCAACTGCGTCTACCGATTTCGCCACTTCGGCACTGAAGAGGTATGCGGAAAACGTTGTGGATTATACCTGTCATACGCCGCCATGCAAGCACGAGCATACACCTGTATCGCTAAGTGCTGAAAATTTCAGCAGCGTTGAGTATTAAATAGAATAATCAGGCTACTTCCCGCCTTCTCCAGCAGATTAACGTCGGGCGTCCCTTGCCTCCATGCTCTACACTTTTCAGTTCAACACCACATTAAGGGAAACACAATGACGATAATAAAAAGCTACGCCGCCAAAGAGGCGGGCGGCGAGCTCGAACTCTATGAATATGATGCGGGAGAACTCCAACCGGAAGATGTCGAGGTACGGGTCGACTACTGCGGGATCTGCCATTCCGATCTGTCGATGATCGACAATGAATGGGGGTTCTCTCAATACCCTCTGGTTGCCGGACATGAGGTCATCGGTCGGGTAGCCGCACTCGGCAGCGCGGCACAGGATAAGGGGCTAAAAGTCGGCCAGCGCGTTGGAATCGGCTGGACGGCGCGCAGCTGCGGACACTGCGATGCCTGTATCAGCGGCAATCAAATTAACTGCCAGGAAGGCGCAGTGCCCACTATCCTCAATCGTGGCGGTTTTGCCGAGAAGCTTCGCGCGGGCTGGCAGTGGGTAATTCCTCTTCCGGAGAATATAGATATGGCGTCCGCAGGCCCGCTGTTATGTGGCGGCATTACGGTCTTTAAACCGCTATTGATGCACCATATTACTGCTACCAGCCGCGTTGGCGTCATCGGTATCGGCGGGCTGGGGCATATCGCCATAAAGCTGTTACATGCAATGGGCTGCGAAGTCACCGCGTTCAGCTCAAATCCATCGAAAGAGCAGGAAGTGCTGGCGATGGGGGCCAATAACGTGGTGAATAGCCGCGATCCGGAAGCGTTAAAAGCACTGGCGGGCCAGTTCGATCTCATTATTAACACGGTCAACGTCGATCTCGACTGGCAGCCCTACTTCGAAGCGCTGACCTATGGCGGCAACTTCCATACCGTTGGGGCGGTATTGAAGCCGCTGCCCGTACCGGCGTTTACATTAATTGCCGGCGATCGCAGTATCTCAGGCTCGGCAACCGGAACGCCATATGAGCTTCGCAAACTGATGAAATTCGCTGGACGCAGCAAAGTCGCGCCCACCACGGAACTGTTCGCAATGTCACAAATCAACGAGGCTATCCAGCACGTTCGCGACGGCAAAGCCCGCTATCGTGTAGTCCTAAAAGCTGACTTCTGACCGCCTGACTCAGCGCTTTGACAATGATCAGGAAGCGCTGAGTGCCTGACGAAAAGCCTGTACAGCCTGTCGGCACTGCTCCGTCACGTGCTCGATGTCATAATTAACATCGATACGCGCAATATCATGTTCATCGGCACAGGGTCGCTCCAGCGCGTCAAACTGACTTTGCAGCAGGTCTGGCGGCATAAAATGCCCGGCACGACGCTGCATTCGCTGCAGAATGGTAGCGTAATCGCCATCCAGCCACAGGAAATGTACGTTAGGGCTGCTCTTACGTAAAATATCGCGGTACTGTTTTTTTAATGACGAGCAGACAATAAATCCCGTCTCATTTTTTTTATAAAGACTGTATGAAGCGTCATTTAATCGTTCCAGCCAGGGTAAGCGGTCTTCATCAGTTAACGGTATTCCCTGCGACATTTTATCAATGTTTTTCGCCGGATGGAGATCATCGCCGTCAATAAACTTCGCAGAAAATAATGTTGCAATTTTGCTGCCTATTAAAGACTTACCACTACCTGAAACACCCATTAAAATATAGCTTTCCCCGGCCATTTAAATACCTCTGAGTCATATTCCACTCCACAATATTACGCCTCTACGTTCGACAATTTCACGTTTTTTAATTTCCATAGAGAAGAACTCTAAGGCACATCACGTTATGCGTAACATTGTAGTGTAACAATTTTCCAGCGTGACATAAGTCACAAATAGTGACAAATAAAACCGCTTAAATGCGTTCAGGGTAACTACCTGACCAGTGAGGAATTTATGGAAGTAAAAACTCAATCCTGCGTTGTTGCGGGTAAGCGTGCTGTTGCCGTTACGGAACAAAATATTGAATGGAATAATAAAGGAACACTCGTACAAATTACCCGAGGCGGCATTTGTGGGTCTGACTTACATTATTATCAGGAAGGCAAAGTCGGCAATTTTACAGTAAAAGCGCCAATGATTTTAGGTCATGAAGTGATTGGCAAAATCGTTCATAGCGACTCAGATTTATTACGTGAAGGACAACCGGTAGCGATTAATCCATCGAAGCCTTGCGGTCATTGCAAATACTGTCTGCAGCATGAAGAAAACCACTGTACTGAAATGCGTTTCTTTGGCAGCGCCATGTATTTTCCGCATGTCGATGGCGGTTTTACCCGATTTAAAGCTGTCGATACCGTTCAGTGCATTCCCTGGCCGGAACAGGCAGACGAAAAAGCCATGGCCTTTGCCGAACCGCTGGCGGTTGCCATTCATGCGGCTCATGAGGCGGGCGATCTGCAAGGCAAACGCGTCTTTATCTCCGGCGTTGGCCCTATCGGCTGCCTGATTGTTAGCGCGGTAAAAACGCTGGGCGCGGCGGAAGTAGTATGTGCCGATATCAGCGCCCGTTCTCTCTCGCTGGCCCGGCAGATGGGCGCGGATACGCTGGTGAACCCACAGCATGATTCTCTCGATGACTGGAAAGCAGAAAAAGGGTATTTCGATATCAGTTTTGAAGTCTCTGGGCATCCTTCCTCTATCTCAACGTGTCTGGAAGTCACACGGGCCAAAGGCGTGATGGTGCAGGTTGGCATGGGCGGCGCAGTCCCCAACTTCCCGATGATGATGGTAATAAGCAAAGAGATCTCCCTGAAAGGCTCTTTCCGCTTTACTACCGAATTTAATACTGCGGTTTCCTGGCTTGCCAACCGCGTTATCAATCCGCTGCCGTTACTGAGCGCGGAATATCCATTTACCGACCTGGAAGCGGCGCTGATCTTTGCCGGAGACAAAACACAGGCGGCAAAAGTTCAGCTCGTTTTCTGAGAAAGTAAAATAAGGGACACTATCATGAACGATCTTTTTTCACTGGCAGGTAAAAATATCCTTATCACCGGAGCCGCTCAGGGAATTGGTTATTTGCTGGCGACCGGTCTTGGTCGCTATGGCGCGCGCATTATTGTTAACGATATCACCCCGGAGCGCGCCGAAACAGCCGTGACGAAACTTCAGCAGGAAGGGATAAAAGCTATTGCCGCTCCCTTTAATGTCACTCATAAACAGGATATTGAAGCTGCGGTTGAACATATCGAAAAAGATATCGGCGTCATTGACGTCCTGATAAATAACGCCGGTATCCAGCGCCGTCATCCGTTTACTGAGTTTCCCGAACAGGAGTGGAATGACGTCATCGCCGTAAATCAAACCGCGGTTTTTCTCGTCTCTCAGGCCGTTACGCGCCGTATGGTGGCGCGTCAGGCAGGAAAAGTGATCAACATCTGTTCGATGCAAAGCGAGCTGGGCCGCGACACGATTACGCCATACGCCGCGTCGAAGGGTGCCGTGAAGATGCTGACTCGCGGCATGTGCGTGGAGCTGGCGCGTCATAATATCCAGGTCAACGGTATTGCGCCGGGATACTTCAAAACGGAGATGACCAAAGCGCTGGTTGAAGATGAAGCCTTCACCTCCTGGCTATGCAAACGTACGCCTGCCGCACGCTGGGGCGATCCCCAGGAGCTTATTGGCGCAGCGGTGTTTCTCTCGTCAAAAGCTTCCGACTTTGTTAACGGACATCTGCTGTTTGTCGATGGCGGTATGCTGGTTGCCGTCTGAGCAGGAAAATACGACGCAGCGCGTAAGCGCTGCTATTTTGGCGCTAATAAGAGAGACGAATATGCCATTAATAATTATTGCGGCAGGCGTTGCGCTGCTGTTGGTCTTAATGATTGGCTTTAAAGTTAACGGCTTTATCGCCCTTGTTCTGGTTGCCGCCGTAGTGGGATTTGCTGAAGGGATGGGCGCGCAAGACGTCCTGCACTCCATACAAAACGGAATTGGCGGTACTCTGGGCGGACTCGCCATGATCCTCGGTTTTGGCGCGATGCTGGGAAGATTAATTTCCGATACCGGCGCCGCGCAGCGCATTGCGACGACGCTCATTAATACGTTCGGCAAAAAACGCGTGCAATGGGCGCTGGTGATCACCGGGCTTATCGTCGGCCTGGCAATGTTTTTTGAAGTCGGATTCGTACTGCTGTTGCCGCTCGTTTTTACAATTGTGGCCTCATCGGGACTGCCATTGCTGTATGTCGGGGTTCCAATGGTCGCCGCCTTATCCGTTACGCACTGCTTCCTGCCGCCGCATCCCGGCCCTACCGCTATTGCGACAATTTTTGAGGCAAATCTCGGTACGACCCTGCTGTATGGGTTAATCATTACCATACCGACCGTGATTGTTGCCGGCCCTCTGTTTTCAAAATTGCTGGCGCGCTTTGAGAAAGCGCCGCCTGAAGGATTATTTAATCCTCACCTATTCAGTGAAGAGGAGATGCCGTCATTCTGGAACAGTATTTTTGCCGCCGTGATCCCGGTCATTCTGATGGCCATCGCAGCGGTATGTGAAATCACGCTGCCAAAAACGAATGCCGTGCGGGTTTTCTTCGAATTTATCGGTAATCCAGCAGTGGCGTTGTTTATTGCCATTATCATCGCCATTTTTACGCTGGGCCGACGCAATGGACGTACGGTTGAGCAGGTGATGGATATCGTCGGCGAGTCCATTGGCGCTATTGCGATGATTGTTTTTATCATCGCGGGCGGCGGCGCGTTTAAGCAAGTGCTGGTGGATAGCGGCGTGGGTCAATATATCTCGCAATTAATGACCGGCACCTCGCTATCTCCGTTATTAATGTGCTGGACGGTAGCCGCCGTGCTGCGTATTGCGTTAGGTTCCGCGACCGTGGCCGCGATAACCACAGCGGGCGTCGTATTGCCGATTATTAACGTAACCCACGCCGATCCGGCGTTAATGGTACTGGCGACAGGCGCGGGAAGCGTTATTGCATCACATGTTAACGATCCCGGTTTTTGGCTGTTTAAAGGGTATTTTAATCTTAGCGTCGGGGAAACCCTACGCACCTGGACCGTTATGGAAACATTGATTTCTGTCATGGGGTTGCTGGGCGTACTGGCGCTGAATGCGGTTCTGCATTAATTCATCATCCGCAGCCCAATTAACCATGGGGGCGACGTTCCCGCCCCCGGTACTGGAGAAAACATGAGGAATCACAGAATTTCTTTGCAGGATATCGCTACGCTTGCTGGCGTGACAAAAATGACAGTGAGCCGTTACATCCGCTCGCCGAAAAAAGTCGCCAGGGAAACCGGCGAGCGTATTGCGCAGATCATGGAGGAAATTAACTACATACCAAATCGCGCGCCAGCTATGCTGTTAAACGCGCAAAGTTACACTCTGGGCGTGCTGATCCCCTCTTTTCAGAACCAGTTGTTTGCCGACATTCTTGCCGGGATTGAATCCGTAACGTCGGGTCATAACTACCAAACTCTCATTGCGAATTACAATTACAATCGCGATTCGGAAGAAGAGTCCGTTATCAATTTATTGTCCTACAATATTGACGGCATTATTCTTTCAGAAAAATATCATACCCTCAGAACCGTCAAATTCCTGCGCTCAGCTACCCTTCCGATTGTAGAACTCATGGATATCCAGGGCGATCGCTTAGATATGGAGGTGGGGTTTGATAACCGTCAGGCCGCCTTTGATATGGTCAGCACCATGCTGGATAAACGCCAGCGGCGTAAAATCCTCTATCTGGGTTCAAAAGACGATATCCGTGATGAGCAGCGTTATCATGGCTACTGCGATGCGATGACGCGCCGGGGGCTGGCGCCGTTGCGCATCAATCCCCGCGCTATCTCCTCTATCCATCTGGGGATACAGCTAATGCGTGATGCGCTTGCTGCGCACCCGGACGTGGATGGCGTCTTTTGTACTAACGACGATATCGCAATGGGCGCTCTACTGTGGTGCCGCGAGCGTCAACTGGCCGTACCGGAGCAGATCTCCATCGCCGGCTTCCACGGTCTGGAGATGGGCAGGCAAATGATACCGAGCCTCGCCAGCGTAATTACCCCTCGTTTTGAGATCGGGCGCAGAGCCGCGCAGATGTTGCTCAACAAAATTAAAAATAACGATCTCAACCATAATACGATTGATTTGGGTTATCAGATTTATCACGGCAGCACGTTATAAATTTTTTGATCTACTTTTTCCCGCAGCTTGCCTGAGCTTAACGGGTAGCCAAAAGCGCCACGCGTCAGGTTACGCACTACATCATTCGAGGAATACCAGGCTGTCTGCCGGATGGCGGCGCTAACGCCTTATCCGGCCTACGGGTCCGGAGTAGGCCTGAAAAGCACAGCGCCATCAGGCCTACGATTACTGTGATTACGACTTACGCAGCATTAGCCACAGGCTAATCAGGAAGAAAGACGCGCTCGGCAGCAGCGCGCCGACAATCGGCGGAATGCCATATACCAGCGTCAGCGGGCCAAAAATCTGGTCGAGGACGTAGAAGACGAAGCCGAAGCTAATCCCCGTCACCACGCGCACGCCCATCGGCACACTACGCAGCGGGCCAAAGATAAACGACAGCGCCATCAGCATCATCACCGCCACGGAGAGCGGCTGGAAGATTTTACTCCACATATTGAGCTGATAACGTCCGGCGTCCTGTCCGCTCGACTTCAGATATTTAACGTAGTTATGCAGACCGCTGATGGAAAGCGCATCCGGGTCCAGCGCCACCACGCCTAACTTATCCGGCGTCAGATTCGTTTTCCAGGTGCCGCTCACCGTCTGCGAACCGGTGATCTGTTTCGGGTTTTGCAGATCGGACTCATCCACCTGCGACAAACGCCAGACCTTATGCTCCGGATCGAATTTTGCCGAAGCGGCGTAACGCACCGACTGCAAACGACGCTGATCGTTGAAAGCGTAAATACTAATACCGGCCAGCTCCTCGTCGCCCTTCACCCGTTCAATATAGACAAAGTTATTCCCGTCTTTCGCCCACAGACCTTGCTGGGTGGAAAGCAGCGAGCCGCCATACATCGCCTGCGCACGATAGTTACGCGCCATCTGCTCGCCCTGCGGGGCGACCCATTCGCCGATCGCCATGGTTAACAGCACCAGGGGGATAGCCGTTTTCATCACCGACAGCGCCACCTGCATACGGGTGAAACCCGATGCCTGCATCACCACCAGTTCGCTACGCTGCGCCAGCATCCCCAGTCCCAGCAGCGCGCCAAGCAGCGCCGCCATAGGAAAGAAGATCTGGATATCCTTAGGTACGCTGAGCAGGGTGTACATACCCGCGCCCAGCGCGTCGTAGTTACCCTGCCCCGCTTTTTTCAGCTGATCGACAAACTTGATGATCCCGGAGAGCGACACCAGCATGAACAACGTCATCATGATGGTGGTAAAAATGGTTTTACCGATATAGCGGTCAAGTACACCAAATGGCTGCATTATACCGCTCCTTTACGCAGAAAACGGGCACGCAGGCGGCGGACCGGCACCGTATCCCACAGGTTTAAACCAATCGCCAACGCCAGATAGATCAGGTTGACCGCCCACATCCAGATAACCGGGTCCAGTTTGCCTTTACCGCCATTCGATTTAATGGAGGTCTGGATCAGGAAGAACAGCAGATAAAGCAGCATGGCGGGCAACATAGACAAGACACGCCCCTGACGTGGATTCACCACGCTGAGCGGCACGACCATCAGCGCCATCATAAATACGGTAAAGACTAACGTGATACGCCAGTGCAGCTCGGCGCGAGCGCGATCGTTGTCGGTATTCCACAGCGTGCGCATGTCCATCTGGTCAGTATCGTTCGGGTCCAGCGCCACGGCCTGATGGCCAATAATCGCCTGATAGTTCTGGAAGTCGGTGATGCGAAAATCGCGTAGCAACGCCGTCCCTTCAAAACGCGTCCCTTTGTTTAAGGTGACAACCTGGGAACCATCGCGCAACTGAGTAAGGTGTCCGGAATCGGCCACTACCACAGAAGGACGAGCATTGCCCTTAGGGCGAATTTGCGCCAGGAAAACATCGTGGAAGTCGCTGCCGTCAACGCTTTCGATAAACAGCACCGAGCTGCCGTTGGTCGCCTGCTGGAATTGCCCCTGCGCCAGCGCCGCCATACCGGGGTTCGCTTTCGCCTCCGCCAGCACTTCATCCTGGTGTTTTGACGACCAGGGGCCGGCCCACATCACGTTAACCGCCGCAAGGATACCGGTAAATAACGCCAGTACCATGGCGGCCTTTACCAGCACGGCTTTGCTCAACCCACAGGCGTGCATGACCGTAATTTCACTTTCGGTATACAGTTTGCCCAGCGTCATCAGCAGCCCCAGGAACAGGCTTAAAGGCAGGATGAGCTGCGCCATTTCCGGTACGCCCAGCCCCAGAAGCGAGAGCACCAGATTTGCGGGAATATCGCCGTCAACCGCCGCGCCGAGAATCCTCACTAACTTTTGACAAAAGAAGATCAAAAGTAAGATGAAGAGTATCGCCAGCTGGCTTTTGAGCGTCTCCCGCACCAGATATCTTATGATTATCACTTTAAATACGCCCGTAAAAACCCATTTTTTTGCTGGAATTTAGCTTGTTTCATGGCTTAAACGTCATTTATTCTCTTGAGTCGTCGAAATCATCGCTAAGATCATTATACTCAGCGGATTCACCTCTCAGAACTTGTTCTGACGTGCCAATGCCGTAATAACGTTAAGATTAACACGAAGTCACCGCAACAGCGGACATGAGTTACGAAAGCTTTCAATTTCTATACTCTAATGGATTTCGAGTTGCAGGCAGGCGGCAAGACTGTGAAGCCCCGGAGCTTACATCAGGTAAGTGACAGGGGTGAGCAGGCGCAGCCAACGCATCTGCAACTTGAAAGACGACGAGTATAGCTGTAGCCACCACTGTTGTCTTTAAGATTCAGGAGCATAGTGCATGGAGTTCAGTGTAAAAAGCGGTAGCCCGGAGAAACAGCGGAGTGCCTGCATTGTCGTGGGCGTCTTTGAACCGCGTCGCCTTTCTCCGATTGCAGAACAGCTCGACAAAATTAGCGACGGATACATCAGCGCATTGCTGCGTCGCGGCGAACTGGAAGGAAAACCGGGGCAGACTCTGTTGCTGCACCATGTTCCTAACGTTCTTTCCGAGCGAATCCTCCTCATTGGTTGCGGCAAAGAGCGCGAGCTTGATGAACGTCAGTATAAGCAGGTTATTCAGAAAACGATAAATACTCTGAATGATACAGGCTCAATGGAAGCCGTCTGCTTCCTGACCGAGCTGCACGTCAAAGGCCGCAACAACTACTGGAAAGTGCGTCAGGCCGTCGAAACGGCCAAAGAGACGCTTTATAGCTTTGATCAACTCAAGACCAACAAGAGCGAGCCGCGCCGCCCGCTACGTAAGATGGTCTTTAATGTGCCGACCCGCCGTGAGCTCACCAGCGGCGAACGCGCCATTCAGCACGGTCTGGCCATCGCCGCCGGGATTAAGGCTGCGAAAGATCTCGGCAACATGCCGCCCAATATCTGTAACGCCGCCTACCTGGCGTCACAGGCGCGCCAGTTGGCTGACAGCTACAGCAAAAATGTCATCACCCGCGTAATCGGCGAACAGCAAATGCGCGAACTGGGTATGAACGCTTATCTGGCGGTCGGCCACGGTTCGCAGAATGAATCGCTGATGTCGGTGATTGAGTACAAGGGCAATCCGTCCGAAGACGCGCGCCCGATCGTGCTGGTGGGTAAAGGCCTGACCTTCGACTCCGGCGGCATCTCCATCAAGCCATCTGAAGGGATGGACGAGATGAAGTACGACATGTGCGGCGCGGCGGCGGTTTACGGCGTGATGCGTATGGTCGCCGAGCTTCAGCTACCGATTAACGTTATCGGCGTGCTGGCGGGCTGTGAAAACATGCCGGGCGGACGCGCGTATCGTCCGGGCGACGTGCTGACCACCATGTCTGGCCAAACGGTTGAAGTGCTGAATACCGATGCCGAAGGCCGTCTGGTTTTGTGCGACGTGCTGACCTACGTTGAGCGCTTCGAACCGGAGGCCGTCATTGACGTCGCGACGCTAACCGGGGCCTGCGTGATTGCGCTGGGCCATCACATTACCGGTCTGATGTCGAACCACAACCCGCTGGCACATGAACTTATCGGCGCGTCCGAACAAGCGGGCGACCGCGCGTGGCGTCTGCCGCTGGGCGATGAGTTCCAGGAACAACTGGAGTCCAACTTTGCGGATATGGCGAACATTGGTGGTCGTCCTGGCGGCGCTATCACCGCGGGCTGCTTCCTGTCGCGCTTTACCCGTAAGTATAACTGGGCGCACCTGGATATCGCCGGCACCGCCTGGCGATCCGGCAAAGCGAAAGGCGCGACGGGTCGTCCGGTAGCGCTGCTGTCGCAGTTCCTGCTCAATCGTGCGGGCTTTAACGGCGAAGAGTAAGTTTGAGATTACCCCGTAGGCCTGATAAGGCGCATTAGCGCCGCCATCAGGCGTTTTGCCGGATGGCGCTGCGCTTATCCGGCCTACGGGAGGCATCATGGCAACGCATTTAAATCCACCACAAGAAGCCCCATATTATGAAGAATGCGACGTTCTATCTTCTGGACAATGACACCACCGTCGACGAGCTTAGCGCCGTCGAGCAACTGGTGTGTGAAATTGCCGCAGAACGTTGGCGCGCGGGCAAGCGCGTGCTGATCGCCTGCGAAGATGAGAAGCAGGCCATTCGGCTGGATGAAGCGCTGTGGGCAAGACCGGCGGAAAGTTTTGTCCCGCACAATCTGGCAGGCGAAGGCCCACGCGGCGGCGCGCCGGTTGAAATCGCCTGGCCGCAAAAACGCAACAGCAGCCCGCGCGATATTTTAATCAGCCTGCGTACAAGCTTTGCAGATTTTGCCACCGCTTTCACAGAAGTGGTAGACTTCGTCCCTTACGAAGAAACTTTGAAACAACTGGCGCGCGAACGCTACAAAGCCTACCGCGTGGCTGGTTTTAACCTGAATACGGCAACCTGGAAATAATGGAAAAGACATATAACCCCCAAGATATCGAACAGCCGCTTTACGAGCACTGGGAAAAGCAGGGCTATTTCAAGCCTAACGGCGACGAAAGCAAAGAGTCCTTCTGCATCATGATCCCGCCGCCGAACGTCACCGGCAGTTTGCATATGGGACATGCTTTCCAGCAAACCATCATGGATACCATGATCCGTTACCAGCGTATGCAGGGTAAAAACACCCTGTGGCAGGTCGGCACCGACCACGCCGGGATCGCAACCCAGATGGTGGTTGAGCGCAAGATTGCCGCTGAAGAAGGTAAAACCCGTCACGACTACGGCCGCGATGCGTTTATCGACAAAATCTGGCAGTGGAAAGCGGAATCCGGCGGCACCATTACCCGCCAAATGCGCCGTCTCGGCAACTCCGTTGACTGGGAGCGCGAGCGCTTCACCATGGACGAAGGCCTTTCCAATGCCGTGAAAGAAGTCTTTGTTCGCCTGTACAAAGAAGACCTGATTTACCGTGGCAAACGCCTGGTGAACTGGGACCCGAAACTGCGTACCGCCATCTCTGACCTGGAAGTGGAAAACCGCGAGTCCAAAGGCTCGATGTGGCACATCCGCTATAAGCTTGCCGACGGCGCGAAAACCGCAGACGGTAAAGATTATCTGGTTGTCGCCACCACCCGCCCGGAAACTATTCTCGGCGATACCGGCGTGGCCGTGAACCCGGAAGATCCGCGCTACCAGAGTCTTATCGGCAAATTCGTTATTCTGCCGCTGGTTAACCGCCGCATCCCGATTGTTGGCGACGAACACGCCGATATGGAAAAAGGCACCGGCTGCGTGAAGATCACCCCGGCGCACGACTTTAACGACTATGAAGTCGGGAAACGTCACGCCCTGCCGATGATCAACATCCTGACCTTTGACGGCGACATTCGCGAAAGCGCGGAAGTGTTCGATACCAAAGGTGAAGAGTCTGACGTTTATTCCAGCGAGATTCCGGCTGAGTTCCAAAAGCTGGAACGCTTTGCTGCCCGTAAGGCCATCGTTGCTGCGGTTGACGCGCTGGGCCTGCTGGAAGAAATTAAACCGCACGATCTGACCGTCCCTTACGGCGACCGTGGCGGCGTGGTTATCGAACCGATGCTGACCGACCAGTGGTATGTGCGTGCAGACGTGCTGGCGAAACCGGCGGTGGAAGCGGTTGAGAACGGCGACATTCAGTTCGTGCCGAAGCAGTACGAAAACATGTACTTCTCCTGGATGCGCGATATTCAGGACTGGTGTATCTCTCGTCAGCTGTGGTGGGGTCACCGTATCCCGGCATGGTATGATAACGACGGCAACGTCTACGTTGGCCGTACCGAAGACGAAGTGCGTCAGGAAAATAACCTCGGCGCCGACGTTCAGCTTCGTCAGGACGAAGACGTTCTCGATACCTGGTTCTCCTCCGCGCTGTGGACCTTCTCTACGCTGGGCTGGCCGGAAAACACCGACGCGCTGCGTCAGTTCCACCCCACCAGCGTGATGGTGTCCGGCTTCGACATCATCTTCTTCTGGATTGCCCGCATGATCATGATGACCATGCACTTCATCAAAGATGAAAACGGCAAGCCGCAGGTTCCGTTCCATACCGTCTACATGACCGGTCTGATTCGCGACGACGAAGGCCAGAAGATGTCCAAATCCAAGGGTAACGTTATCGACCCGCTGGATATGGTCGACGGCATCTCCCTGCCGGAACTGCTGGAAAAACGCACCGGCAACATGATGCAGCCGCAGATGGCGGAGAAAATTCGCAAGCGTACCGAGAAGCAGTTCCCGAACGGCATTGAGCCGCACGGCACCGACGCCCTGCGCTTTACCCTGGCGGCGCTGGCCTCGACCGGCCGCGACATCAACTGGGATATGAAGCGTCTGGAAGGTTACCGTAACTTCTGTAACAAGCTGTGGAACGCCAGCCGCTTTGTGCTGATGAACACTGAAGAGCAGGATTGCGGCTTCAACGGCGGCGAAATGACCCTGTCGCTGGCGGACCGCTGGATCCTGGCGGAATTCAACCAGACCGTTAAAGCCTACCGCGAAGCACTGGATAACTTCCGCTTCGATATCGCCGCAGGCATCCTGTACGAGTTCACCTGGAACCAGTTCTGCGACTGGTATCTGGAGCTGACCAAACCGGTAATGACCGGGGGTTCCGAGTCTGAACTGCGTGGCACCCGCCATACGCTGGTCACCGTGCTGGAAGGTTTGCTGCGTCTGGCGCACCCGATCATTCCGTTCATCACCGAAACCATCTGGCAGCGCGTGAAGGTTATCTGCGGCATTACCGCCGATACCATTATGCTGCAGCCGTTCCCGGAATATAACGCCGCGCAGGTGGATGAAGCTGCGTTGGCCGATACCGAGTGGCTGAAGCAGGCGATCGTCGCGGTACGTAACATTCGTGCGGAAATGAACATTGCCCCGGGTAAACCGCTGGAACTGCTGCTGCGCGGCTGTAGTGAAGAAGCCGTTCGTCGTGTTAACGACAACCGTAGCTTCCTGCAAACCCTGGCGCGTCTGGAAAGCATCACCGTGCTGCCAGCCGATGACAAAGGTCCGGTTTCCGTGACCAAAATCATCGACGGCGCCGAACTACTGATCCCGATGGCTGGCCTCATCAACAAAGACGATGAGCTGGCGCGTCTGGCGAAAGAAGTGGCGAAAATCGAAGGCGAGATTGCCCGTATCGAAGGCAAACTGTCCAACGAAGGTTTCGTCGCCCGTGCGCCGGAAGCGGTGATTGCCAAAGAGCGTGAGAAGCTGGACGGTTACGCAGAAGCCAAAGCGAAGCTGATTGAGCAGCAGGCGGTTATTAGCGCGCTGTAATCTGAAAGCCTGATGGCGCTTCGCTTACCAGGCCTACACGTTCGCTTATTGACATGGCGCGATCGGTAGGCCGGATAAGGCATTCACGCCGCCATCCGACAACATGAATTATGGGCCGACGTAAACGTCGGCCTTTTTACATCAGATAAACGGGAAGTAAGGCATAATGCCACGAGAAATCCACATTAGCGGGCTGTTTTCCAGCGGCTTCTCATCATTGGTTAACTCAAGCGAATCCAGATCGCCCTGGACCTGTGTATTCTGCGCCAGCCAGCTCACCAGCCAAATTTTCAACCACGGATAAGCCAGCCCTAAGGTCACGCCGGAAATCACAAACACCACCAGTAACCGCCACAGCATACCGTGTGCAGTGACAGAGGAATGAAAACGAATCGAATCGTTCGCCAGTGACAAATTGTTTAAAAACAGGTTGCGTAACGCCACATATAAGTAACTGGTTACCACAATAATCGCGAGAAAATAGAGGAAATAACATGCCATTATCTGGCCATAATATTGCAGAATAAGCGCCCCTCCTGCCTGCGCATTCCCCATCATACTCAAAAGAATCATGTCGGTGAACACCGGCGCGATTAGATAACCAATCACGACAGCAAAAGGGAAAAGGGTCAACATTGCCAACACGCACCCTCTGATGCACGTTTTAACATTAACCTGAATCGAGAAACGATGAATGCCAAAGTTTGCGCCATTACCAAACAAGGTCATCCATTTGCTGTAGGTAATACCGTTAATGACCCCTATCCCAATAATAGCCAGCAAACCGAGAAAAACGATACTGAACACTAAACCGCCGACGGCGATGGTTACCAGTGAGATAATATAAAGAACAATATAAAGCGCCACCATCAGGAGTACAGGAAGAGCGAACATGTACCACCAGGCGCGCCGCATGGAACACTGGAATCCAAAATGTACGCCATTAAGCGAAGTCATCATCGCCTGATACTGTAATCCTTTCACCGCCATAAAAGGAATAATCGCAATTAATAAGCCGAATAGCGTAAAACCGAGACCGGGATGACCGTGTTCAATAAGAGAGAGGCTAACAATATAAATAATAAAAACTAACAACACACTAATAAATAATGCGCCGCCCGTGGCTTTGTAAGCAAAAGGCTGATTGTTTAGCGTCATATTAGTATAAATATAACGTCGACATTTCACCATCGCCCACGGCGCATA
Organism: Salmonella sp. SJTUF15570; assembly: GCF_043357055.1. Taxonomy (NCBI): domain Bacteria; kingdom Pseudomonadati; phylum Pseudomonadota; class Gammaproteobacteria; order Enterobacterales; family Enterobacteriaceae; genus Salmonella; species Salmonella sp. SJTUF15570. The sequence goes on from NZ_JBEUKJ010000003.1 coordinate 198,968, forward strand.
GATTCCCAACGTGATACACGTCAACAAGAAATTCACAAGGCAAATAACAAAATACTTTCCGCCCTTGCCTGTAAACACCAACGTGTGATTATGGTTATCTTTACTACTGATAACGTTATTCATGAATCATATCCCTGAATTACAATCTATTAGAATTAATAATAAAAACCAGTAAATTGTTACTGATTTGACTACGATACTATTTTTGTTTAATTTTTCCGCCTTTTATTTTGTCTGATTCAGGATCTCCTTGCGCGTAACTCAAGACGGTGGTATTAAAGTAATCTATAAATAAATTTTAAAAATTGAGCCATATTATGAATAATGTCGCCTCGCCAACGCTCACGGTGCGCCGAATCACTACCGCTGACAATGCCGCTATTGCCCGTGTCATCCGTCAGGTTTCAGCGGAATACGGACTTACCGCCGATAAAGGTTATACCGTTGCCGACCCCAATCTGGATGAACTGTATCAGGTTTATAGCCAACCGGGCGCGGCCTACTGGGTGGTAGAGCAAAACGGTTGTGTGGTGGGCGGCGGCGTGGCGCCGTTATCCTGTAGCGAACCAGACATTTGTGAACTGCAAAAAATGTATTTTTTACCGGTGATTCGTGGTCAGGGGCTGGCGAAAAAGCTGGCGCTGATGGCGCTGGATCATGCCCGTGAACAGGGTTTTAAACGCTGCTATCTGGAAACAACGGCTTTTTTACGCGAGGCGATTGCGCTATACGAACGTTTAGGATTTGAACATATTAGCGAACCGCTCGGCTGCACCGGACATGTCGATTGCGAAGTGAGGATGTTAAAGGATCTCTGAAAACCAGGCGTTTATTTATCCTCGCCAGGTATTATTTTTGCTGATATAAGTAATCCCGGAAACATCCTGTTATCCGGGAATCACTTATTATTCAAGGAAGTTATAAATGAAACGCCTATTATCAGCAATTGTTTTCCCCGCTATGTTTATTAGTATCTCTAATGTATATGCATTAGATATACAGCCCGGCGAATGGAAAATGGAAAATATAGAAATGCGCACCATCAATCCAGATACAAAAGAAGTATTAATGGATGAAAAAAATTCGGGCATAGCGACGCTTATGTGTTATACCCCTAAAATGTCTGAAGATTCTAAAAAAATGGTGAAGGGGTTTTCTACCAGTGCAGGCGGTTGCACGACAACATTTGTAGAAAGTACGGATACCAAACTGATCAATGAGACTGTCTGTAATAATCCTGATGTCAAATCGCACTCTATTGTAGAAACGACGAAAATAAGCGATACAGAATTTGCGATGACCATGAAATCGGATGTCGATGCAGGAGGTAATAAAACAACCTCCATCAACAAAATTAAACAAACCTTTGTTGGCAAGACCTGCTCTGAAGCGTCAAAAGGCGTGAAACAGTAACTATTTCAACACAAAAACCCGTAGTGATTGATGCAATAATGGCATTGTTCACGGTCACCTTTCGGGAATATAACACTGAATGAGTTCTTTTTGCCTGCCGCAGGGCAGGCTTTACTCAGGACAGAATATCATGAAAATGACTTTTCCTGCTCGCCAGCAGTTTGATGCCGGGCGGATGACCACGCAGGTGGCGACAGCGTAAAAGATAAAAACGCTAATCTTTAATTTTACCCTTTATCCGGCGGCTGGCACGCCGCTATGAAAACGAAACTCGCGGTCTGGCGACAAGATAAGGTCAGCTTCCACCTCGCCAAAATAGCGCACGCGCGCAGAAATGTCCTCGGCGGAAATCTGCTGCGCCAGCGCCAGGTAATCCTGATAATGCCGCGCTTCGGAGCGCAGAAGCGAGAGATAAAACGTCTGTAAATCCTCATCCAGCCAGGGCGCCAGAGCGGCAAAACGTTCGCAGGAGCGGGCTTCGATATACGCCCCGCAAATCAGCTTATCAATTAAGGTGAGCGGTTCGTGCGTGCGTACCGCTTTCAACATTCCTTTCGCGTAGCGGCTGGCGGTGATTTTCACATAAGGAATGTTTCTGGCCTGCATGACCTCGCGTACCTGCCAAAAATGGTGCAACTCCTCTTTAATCAATAACACCATACGGTCGATAAGCTGACGTCCCCAGGGGTCATCAGTTTGCGGCATGGCGCTTTTGCTAATCTGTTTATGCAGGGCAACAAAATCCGGCTCCGGCCCCTGACGAAACGCGAACGCCTCGTAAGGTTGCAGCCAGGAGAGCAGCGCGTCGGCGCCCGATTTATCGGCGACATATTTACGCACCAACAGCAACGCGGTTTGCGCAGCCTTCAGTTCGCAGATCAGGTGATCGGTAAGCAGAAGAGGAAGATTTTGCGGATCGCGGGCCTGGACAATCCACGCCTGCGGCGTCGGGCAATGCAGGAAATTAAGCACCGGAGAGAGTATTTGCGGGTAATTCATACGTAACCTGTAAAAAAATACGACAGCAGATGCTGCCGTACCGTCATACTATGCAGCTTTAGTGACGCACGCCGTCGTCATCTTCATCGACATAATCGTCGTCATCACCCTCTTCGCCATTAGGGTCTTCAAAATAGGTTCCCCAGCCGTCGTATTCAACATCATATTTTTCCGCCAGGTTCATCAGTTGCTCAACCTGAGCGTCGATGAGTTCGGCGTTCAACGCGCACTCGCTGAGGATGTCGCAACAAATAACCGTATCGCCCTCTTCCACTTCCAGCTCTTCCGGCTCCGTCACTTCATAGCCGAGTTTAAAGGCTTCTACCGCGGCTTTTTCCAACGTTTCGAAATCGTCAGCGGAAAGGTGATGCTCGATAGTGTACAGCGCATCCGGATCGCTGCCGTCCTCAAGTAACTCTTCAATAATTAACCGCGTTTCTTCACGCTGCTCTTCCAGTAATTCCGGGTTTGCCATAGCTCGTTCCTCATAGATGTCCTGCCGATACTCTTATTGTCACATACCGCCGACGTTGCCTCCACCTTATCGAGAAAAGTTTTATCAAACAGGGTTGCAAATGAATAATCATCCATATAAAGTGAATTTTAATTCAATGAGAGGCCTAAGCCATGTGAGGGAAGTATGTCTACGTTTTACCAAAAACCTTTTTTAAAGTTACTTGATTTCACCGCCAGCGAGCTCACTGCTCTGTTGCAGCTTGCCGCCAAACTGAAAGCCGATAAGAAAAACGGTAAAGAAGAACAAAAGCTGGTGGGTAAGAATATTGCGCTCATCTTCGAAAAAGACTCGACCCGGACACGATGCTCTTTCGAAGTTGCCGCATACGATCAGGGGGCGCGCGTGACGTACCTGGGTTCCAGCGGGAGCCAGATCGGCCATAAAGAGTCCATCAAAGATACTGCCCGCGTCCTGGGCCGGATGTTTGACGGTATTCAGTATCGAGGATATGGCCAGGAGATCGTCGAAACGCTGGCTGAATATTCCGGTGTGCCGGTATGGAACGGTTTAACCGATGAGTATCACCCAACGCAATTACTGGCGGATCTGCTCACCATGCAGGAACATCTGCCGGGTAAAGCCTTTAACGAGATGACGCTGGTCTATGCCGGCGACGCGCGCAATAACATGGGTAACTCCATGCTGGAAGCCGCCGCGTTAACAGGATTGGATCTCCGTCTGGTCGCGCCAAAAGCCTGCTGGCCGCAAGCCGCGTTAGTGGCGGAGTGCAGCGCCATGGCGAAAAAGAACGGCGGCGCCATCACCCTGACCGAAGATATCGCCTCGGGCGTAAAAGGCGCGGATTTTATCTATACCGATGTTTGGGTCTCTATGGGCGAACCCAAAGAGAAATGGGCGGAGCGTATTGCCCTGCTGCGTGATTATCAGGTCAACAGCCAGATGATGGCGTTAACCGGCAATCCGCAGGTTAAGTTCCTGCATTGTCTGCCTGCGTTCCATGATGATGAAACCACGCTCGGCAAAAAAATGGCCGAAGAGTACGGTTTACATGGCGGGATGGAAGTGACCGACGAGGTTTTTGAGTCTGCGGCCAGCATTGTCTTTGATGAAGCGGAAAACCGAATGCATACCATCAAAGCAGTAATGGTAGCGACGCTGTCTAAATAATGTCGTGATGATGCCGGATGGCGGTTGGCCTACAAGATCGCAACGTGCAGGCGCCGCCATCCGGCACAAAATATTACGCCATCAGCATCTTCACAACCGCTTTACGTACCCGCGCCGGTTCTCCCACCGCGCACAGGGGCTTATGCACTTCGCCGGGATAAAACACCACAAAGTCACCTTCGTTCAGGACGACGGTTTTCTCGTCGACGCTCGTCGGTAAAAATGCAATGTCTTTATCCGCCAGCCAGTCCGTGTGCGGCGTTCCCGCAGGCCGGGTACTGAATGCCATCCCTTCCTGACCTTGTAGCACAATCTGAATATCAAGATAACGGGCGTGATACTCTGCGCTGCGCGATTCGCCCGGCTCCGTCATATTTTCAGAAATCATATAAAACAGCCTGTCGCCGTCAATGTCATACTTACCTGGCGCGGTCGTTGCCGTGACATGCGCATTGACGTGCTCAATCGCCTGCCGTAACGCCGTCGGCAGCCAGGCCTCCAGATATTCAATATTGCCAATAATCATCGCATCCCCTTAGTTAAAACAGCGTTTTATATTTCTCTTTATACGAGAAAAATGGCTACCATACTACCCTTACTCTCATCGATTTTGCGCCAGCGCATGTTTATCGCCAGCGGTGTTTATATATTGTTAATAGTTCGCCCAACTTTATGCAGTACCTATGCATAAACCCCAGCGGCGCCAAATTGCCACCACTAACAACGCTTTGATATTAAAGGCGTTAACATAAAAACGTTTTAGCGATCACAATTCGCTCTCCCTGCATAAATGACTTCTCTATCCATAGTTATTTTTAAATTATTTAAATATCCCCGATAATAAAATCCCCCTCACGCATAGTTATGCAACCATTAAAAATAATCGCTTTATTTTCAATGGGTTAAGATTTAAACATCATTCAATACAGCAAACAAATAATTAACAATAAAAAAATAACAAACCATATAGCTGCGTAGTAATTCATTTAATGCCTTATTGTTTTTTGAATTTCTCTGACCCGGCTCATATATTAAGTAAGAAAAATAGCACTCCTTGATTGATGTGAATCTCATCACATTAACAACCCAAATAAAATTCAATCATTGCTCCCGAATTTAACTGAAACGCCGCGACTGCAAGCACGCTAAATATTTGCAGCCACTCCTTCTTTATTCTTGAAATTATGTAAAAGGTATAATGATGGAAAAGCATTTTGTCGGTTCTGAAATCGGTCAATTACGCAGCGTAATGTTGCATCGGCCCAATCTCAGCCTAAAAAGACTTACCCCTTCAAATTGTCAGGAATTACTTTTTGACGATGTATTATCCGTAGAGCGCGCTGGCGAAGAGCATGACATTTTTGCCAACACGCTGCGCCAGCAAGGGATAGAAGTGTTGCTGTTAACCGACCTGCTCACCCAAACGCTGGATGTGGCTGACGCTAAAGCCTGGCTACTGGACACGCAAATTTCCGATTATCGCCTTGGGCCCACCTTTGCCGCAGATATTCGCGCCTGGCTGGCGGATATGCCGCACCGTGAACTGGCTCGCCATTTAAGCGGCGGTTTAACTTACGGCGAAATCCCCGCCTCCATAAAAAATATGGTGGTCGATACTCACGATATTAATGACTTTATTATGAAGCCATTACCGAATCACCTATTTACCCGTGACACGTCCTGCTGGATATATAACGGCGTCTCAATTAACCCCATGGCGAAACCTGCACGCCAACGTGAAACGAATAATTTACGTGCTATTTATCGCTGGCATCCTCAATTCGCAGGCGGTGATTTCATTAAATATTTCGGCGACGAGGACATTAATTACGACCACGCCACTTTAGAGGGCGGCGATGTGCTGGTGATTGGCCGCGGTGCGGTGTTGATCGGTATGTCTGAACGTACTACGCCGCAGGGCGTTGAGTTCCTGGCGCAGGCATTGTTTAAACATCGTCAGGCGGAACGCGTCATTGCCGTTGAACTGCCAAAACATCGCTCCTGTATGCACCTTGATACCGTCATGACCCACATTGATATCGACACCTTCTCCGTCTATCCGGAAGTCGTTCGCCCGGACGTTCAGTGCTGGACGCTGACGCCAGACGGACGCGGCGGTCTGAAACGAACCCAGGAGAGCACGCTGGTTCATGCTCTTGAAACAGCGCTTGGCATCGATCAGGTGCGCTTAATCACCACTGGCGGCGACGCATTTGAAGCTGAGCGCGAACAGTGGAATGACGCCAATAACGTGCTCACCCTGCGTCCCGGCGTGGTGGTGGGCTATGAGCGCAACATCTGGACCAACGAAAAATACGACAAAGCCGGCATTACCGTCCTTCCCATTCCCGGCGATGAACTGGGTCGCGGGCGCGGAGGCGCACGCTGCATGAGCTGTCCACTGGAACGCGATGGTATTTAAAGGAGACGTTATGGAAAACAAACGCACACTGGTCGTCGCGCTGGGCGGCAATGCGCTGCTCAAACGCGGCGAACCGCTGGAGGCTGATATTCAGCGTAAAAATATCGAACTGGCGGCCAGAACCATCGCCCAGCTTACGCGGCAATGGCGCGTGGTGTTAGTGCACGGCAACGGCCCACAGGTAGGACTGCTGGCGCTACAAAATAGCGCCTACGCTAACGTTACACCCTACCCGCTTGATATTCTCGGTGCGGAAAGCCAGGGCATGATTGGCTACATGCTGCAACAGGCGCTGAAGAATCATCTGCCGGAGCGTGAAATCAGCGTCCTGCTCACCCAGGTCGAAGTCGATGCCAACGACCCGGCATTCCTCAATCCAACCAAATATATCGGCCCCATTTACGACGAAGCGCAAGCCCGTGCGTTACAGGCAGAAAAGGGCTGGGTATTCAAAGCCGACGGTAACGCCTTCCGCCGCGTTGTGCCCTCCCCGCAGCCGAAACGCATTGTGGAAAACGATGCCATCCGCGCGCTGATTAGCCGCGATCACCTGGTTATCTGTAACGGCGGCGGCGGCGTGCCGGTCGTGGAAAAAGCCGATGGCTACCACGGTATCGAGGCGGTGATCGACAAAGATCTGTCCGCCGCCCTGCTTGCCAGACAAATTCACGCCGACGCGCTGCTCATTCTGACCGATGCCGACGCGGTGTATCTCGACTGGGGCAAGCCCACCCAACGCCCGCTGGCGCAGGTTACGCCGGAGCTGCTTCGTGAAATGCAGTTCGACGCCGGTTCGATGGGCCCGAAAGTGACCGCCTGCGCTGAGTTTGTCAGCCATTGCCGCGGCATTGCCGGAATCGGCTCGCTGGCGGATGGGCAAGCCATTCTCGCGGGCGAGAAAGGCACTTTGATTCGGTGTGAAACCGCCGACGTTGACGCATAAGGCTTTTTACCGGATGGCGGCTTCCGCCTTATTCGGCCTACAGAGCGCGCATAACCGTGGGCCGGATAAGCGCAGCGCCATCAGGCAATTCATTTTAACAAGGATATTGTAATGGTTATTTCACTGAAAAATCGTAACTTTTTGAAGCTGCTTGACTACACCCCGGCGGAAATCCAACACCTCATCGATCTGGCTATTGAGCTGAAAGCCGCAAAAAAAGCCGGATGCGAAAAGCAAACACTGATCGGCAAAAACATCGCGCTGATTTTTGAAAAAACCTCTACCCGCACCCGATGCGCGTTTGAAGTCGCCGCGTTCGACCAGGGCGCGCAGGTGACTTATCTCGGCCCAAGCGGCTCGCAGATCGGCCATAAAGAGTCCATGAAAGATACTGCTCGCGTCCTGGGGCGGATGTATGACGGCATCGAATATCGCGGTTTTGGTCAACACATTGTGGAAGAGCTGGGGGAATACGCGGGCGTTCCCGTCTGGAACGGCCTGACCGATGAATTTCACCCCACACAGATCCTGGCCGATCTGATGACCATGCTGGAACACGCGCCGGGTAAAACGCTGCCGGAACTGAGCTTCGCCTACCTGGGCGACGCGCGCAACAACATGGGCAACTCGCTGATGGTGGGCGCGGCGAAGATGGGCATGGATATCCGCCTGATAGCGCCAAAGTCCTTCTGGCCTGATGCCGCGCTGGTCGCGCAGTGCCGGGAAATCGCCAGCGTTACCGGCGCTCGTATCACCTTAACGGAGAGCGTTGAAGACGGCGTTCACAGCGTGGATTTCCTCTATACCGACGTCTGGGTCTCGATGGGAGAACCCAAAGAAGCCTGGGCGGAGCGCGTCAGTCTGATGACGCCATATCAGGTCAACCAGCAGGTGGTAAACGCTACCGGTAATCCTGATGTGAAGTTTATGCACTGCCTGCCCGCCTTCCATAACGAGCACACCAAAGTGGGACGCGAAATCGAAATGGCTTACGGCCTGAAAGGACTGGAGGTCACGGAAGAGGTGTTCGAGTCCGCAGGCTCGATAGTCTTCGATGAAGCGGAAAACCGGATGCACACCATCAAAGCGGTCATGGTGGCGACGCTCGGCGACTAATCCCACAGGATATGCGCCCTTGCGGCGCATATCCGTGATATCAGGAGAGAACATCATGGGTAAATTTAAATTTCCCACCGCTTATACCATCCTGTTTATTCTTATTGCCCTGGTCGCGGTGATGACCTGGATTGTGCCGGCGGGAAAATACCAAATGGCGATGAACGCCACGCTGGGAAAAGAGGTGCCGGTGGCGGGAACGTATGCCCCTGTGGACGCGCATCCGCAAGGGATTACCGCTGTTTTACTGGCGCCGATTGACGGCCTCTATAACCACGAAACCTACACCGCCGGCGCCATTGACGTCGCGCTGTTTGTCTTGATTATCGGCGGCTTTCTGGGGGTGGTGAATAAAACGGGGGCGATTGATGCCGGTATTGAACGGGTAACAGTCAAACTCAACGGCAAAGATGAGTGGATGATCCCCATTCTGATGGCGCTGTTCGCCGCAGGCGGCACTATCTATGGCATGGCGGAGGAGTCGTTGCCCTTCTACACGCTGCTGGTGCCGGTCATGATGGCGGCCCGCTTCGATCCGTTAGTGGCGGCGGCAACCGTACTGCTCGGCGCGGGGATAGGCACGCTCGGTTCGACCATTAACCCTTTCGCCACGGTCATTGCCGCCAACGCCGCCGGCATCCCTTTTACTCAGGGAATGCTGATGCGCGTACTGCTGTTAATTGTCGGCTACGTACTGTGCGTGTTTTGGGTAATGCGCTATGCGCGCAAAGTCCGCGCCCATCCTGAGCTTTCTATCGTGGCGGATAAAATGGAGGAAAATCGCGCCCATTTCCTCGGCAATCGCGCCAATACACTGCTGGAGTTTACGGCTACCCGGAAATGGGTGCTGCTGATCTTCGCCGCCTCTTTCGCGGTGATGATTTACGGCGTGGCGGTTCTCGGCTGGTGGATGGCGGAAATCTCCGGCGTCTTTCTGGCGGCGGCGATTATCGTTGGCGTGATAACGCGGATGGGCGAGGAAGCGTTCACCAGTACCTTTATCGACGGCGCGCGGGATTTGCTCGGCGTGGCGCTAATTATTGGTATCGCGCGCGGCATTGTGGTGGTCATGGATAACGGTATGATTACCCACACTATTTTGCACAGCGCGGAAAGTCTGGTTTCCGGCCTCTCTACCACCATTTTCATAAACGTAACCTACTGGCTGGAAGTATTGCTCTCCTTCCTGGTGCCCTCCTCTTCCGGTCTTGCCGTATTGACGATGCCCATTATGGCGCCGTTAGCGGATTTTGCCCACGTACAGCGGGATTTGGTCGTAACCGCCTACCAGTCGGCCTCCGGGATTGTGAATCTGGTTACTCCCACCTCCGCCGTGGTCATGGGCGGTCTGGCAATCGCGCGGGTTCCCTATGTCCGCTATCTGAAATGGGTCGCGCCGCTGTTGCTGATCCTGACATTGCTGAATATGGCGGTACTGAGCATCGGAGCGATGATGTAACGAGCCAGATGGCGACGCGTCTTATCCGACAGGACTGATAAGCACAGCGCCATCAGGCACGCCGTCACCTTTTTGATCGGCTTCTCATTTTCCTGCAAAACCGCCCGATTGATCCGCAATCGATGTGACAAATGTGATGAATTTCGCCAGTCCGTTGATATTAATAATAAAGATAAGGTGCATTTATGAAGGAATACGATGATTACTCCGCCAAAGAACAACAGCAACTGGCGGTTTGTCAGCGCCTGATTAGTGAAAAAAGTTACCTGTCCCAGGAGGAGATTCGCCGCGATTTACAAAATGAGGGATTTGAAGGTATCAGTCAGTCTACGGTTTCGCGCCTGCTCAAGCTGCTGGGCGCAATAAAAATCAGAAATACGAAGGGACAAAAGATTTATTCCGTAAATCCCCAGCGGCGTCCTTCGCCGGATGCCGGACGTTCAATAGCTGAAATGGTCGTCAGCGTTGAACATAATAGCGAATTTATCCTTATCCATACGGCGGCAGGTTATGGTCGCGCCGTCGCGAGAATTCTGGATTACCACGCATTGCCGGAAATTCTCGGCGTCGTTGCCGGTAGCAGTATTGTCTGGGTCGCACCACGGGTCGTTCAGCGCACGGCGCTGGTACACAAACAAATTAATTATTTGCTTAAAATGAATTTAAATTCATAAGAACCGTTTGCGATGAGTAAATCATGCATTAATTCGCTTGATCCCAAAACAGAGCTGAGTATAATCGCGGACAATTTGCCGGGAGGAAGCATGGTTCAGTGTGTACGACATTCTGTCTTACCGCGTCTGAAAAAAGACGCAGGCCTGCCGTTTTTCTTTCCGTTGAAAACCAATACCAAGCCCCTCAATTGAGGGGCTTTTTTTTGCCCAGGCGTCAGGAGATAAACATGGCTAACCCGCTATATCAAAAACATATCATTTCCATAAACGACCTCAGCCGCGACGATCTTAATCTGGTACTGGCGACGGCGGCGAAATTAAAAGCCAACCCGCAGCCGGAGCTATTGAAACATAAAGTGATCGCCAGCTGCTTTTTCGAAGCCTCCACGCGTACCCGCCTGTCGTTTGAAACTTCAATGCATCGCCTGGGCGCCAGCGTAGTGGGCTTCTCCGACAGCTCCAACACGTCGCTGGGGAAAAAAGGAGAAACGTTAGCCGACACGATCTCAGTGATTAGCACTTACGTGGACGCGATTGTGATGCGCCATCCGCAAGAAGGCGCAGCACGTCTGGCGACGGAGTTTTCCGGTCAGGTGCCGGTGCTCAATGCGGGCGACGGTTCGAACCAGCATCCGACGCAGACCCTGTTGGATCTGTTCACCATCCAGGAAACGCAGGGCCGTCTGGATAACCTGCATATCGCGATGGTCGGCGATCTGAAATATGGCCGCACCGTGCATTCGCTAACCCAGGCGCTGGCGAAATTTAGCGGCAACCGTTTTTATTTTATCGCGCCGGACGCGCTGGCGATGCCGCAGTACATTCTGGATATGCTGGATGAAAAAGGAATGGCCTGGAGCCTGCATGGTTCTATTGAAGAGGTCATGGCCGACGTCGACATCCTCTATATGACTCGCGTACAGAAAGAGCGTCTCGACCCGTCCGAGTACGCCAATGTGAAGGCGCAGTTTGTTCTGCGCGCCAGCGACCTGAACGGCGCGCGTGAAAATATGAAAGTGCTGCACCCGCTGCCGCGGATTGATGAAATCACCACGGATGTGGATAAAACGCCACACGCCTGGTACTTCCAACAGGCGGGCAACGGTATTTTCGCTCGCCAGGCGTTACTGGCGTTGGTACTGAATAGCGAACTGAGTCTGTAAGGGAGAAAAGCGATGACACACGATAACAAACTGCAGGTTGAAGCCATTAAATGCGGCACCGTGATTGACCATATCCCTGCGCAGGTAGGCTTTAAACTGCTGAGTCTGTTTAAATTGACCGAGACCGATCAGCGAATCACTATCGGTCTGAATCTCCCGTCTGGCGAGATGGGGCGTAAAGACTTAATCAAAATAGAAAACACCTTCCTCACCGATGAGCAGGTTAACCAACTTGCTCTGTACGCGCCGCAGGCCACCGTTAACCGCATCGACAACTACGACGTAGTCGGGAAATCACGCCCCAGCCTGCCAGAGCGTATTAATAATGTGCTGGTTTGCCCGAACAGCAACTGCATCAGCCACGCGGAACCGGTATCCTCCAGCTTTGCAGTGAAAAAACGCGCCAATGATATCGCCCTCAAATGCAAATACTGTGAAAAAGAGTTTTCGCATTATGTGGTGCTGGCCAACTAATTTGGGTTGGTTATGAGATCCCGGCTCCCTATAATGAGCGGGGACATTCTATTACCGCTGTAATTCAGGAGAAATCATGAGCAAAACTATTGCGACGGAAAATGCACCAGCAGCAATCGGCCCATACGTACAGGGCGTTGACCTGGGTAGCATGGTAATCACTTCCGGTCAGATTCCGGTTGATCCGAAAACCGGTGCCGTAGCGGAAGACGTATCCGCTCAGGCACGTCAGTCGCTGGAAAACGTTAAAGCTATCGTGGAAGCCGCTGGCCTGAAAGTAGGCGACATTGTGAAAACGACCGTCTTCGTGAAAGACCTGAACGATTTCGCGACCGTCAACGCCACCTACGAAGCCTTCTTCACCGAGCACAACGCCACCTTCCCGGCGCGTTCCTGCGTGGAAGTTGCCCGTCTGCCGAAAGACGTGAAAATTGAGATTGAAGCGATCGCTGTTCGTCGCTAAGCGCCGGACGTCATCCCCGCCGGGCGGCGCAAGTTTGCCCGGTTCGGGGCACCAACAGCCATGGAGAGGCGGCAATGGTAAGATCGCGTTTTACCGAGGAACAAATCGCCGATTTTCTGCAACAGTCGAAAAACGGCGTACCGAATAAGGCGTTGTGCGAAGAATATGGATTTAGCAACAGCACGCTCCGTCGCTGGCAAGAGAAGCATGCTGAAAGCGTACGCCAGGAATTAAAACAGATAGAATCTACCGCGAAGATAGTCTTTTTATGCTTCATTGTCGCAGCCATATTGCTTACCCTTATGTTTCCTAAACCCACTGCCGCCTTAGCGATTCCTCCTTACTTAGTTTATTGCATTAGCTATATTCGCCGCTTTCGTCGCATATCCGCAAAACATATCCGGCGGTGGGACATCTCCTCCTCTCGTTCTGGCTCGGGGGCAGAGAATGTATTTTACAAACTTAGCTGGACATTCCTCTTTTTTATGCCTGCATATAGCATTCTACAGTTGCTTGAATAAGCCCTGAAATTTAAAGATAAAGCCGATCGCGTTAAACTTGTCGAGCTTTACGGGCATCTGACCTGGTTAGCGATATCGGGGATTAAGCACGCTGGCGAATCCCCGACGAAAGTGTTTACTGCCAGCCATAACGTCGGCTGTAAAACCCTTTCACCAACTGGGTTAACGTCATATAGCCCGCCAGAATAGCAATCAGCCACGGGAAATAGCTTAACGGCAGCGCCTGCAACTGCAGGTAAGACGCCAGGGGCGAAAACGGCAACGAGACTCCCACCACCATCACCAACAATGTCATCGCCATCAGCGGCCAGGCGGCGCGACTTTGAATAAACGGCAGACGACGGGTACGGATCATATGCACAATCAGCGTTTGCGACAGTAATCCCACCACAAACCAGCCGGACTGGAACAAAGTTTGCGTTTCTGGCGTATTCGCATGAAATACCCACCACATCAGACAAAAGGTCAAAATGTCGAAAATCGAGCTGATCGGACCGAAAAAGACCATAAAGCGCCCCAAATCCGCCGGATTCCAGCGCTGCGGCTTTTGAATTTGTTCTTCATCGACATTATCAAACGGAATCGCCACCTGGGATACATCGTACAGCAGGTTTTGAATCAGCAAGTGCAGCGGCAGCATTGGCAAGAACGGCAAAAAGGCGCTCGCCACCAGTACGCTAAACACGTTACCGAAATTTGAGCTGGCCGTCATCTTGATATATTTCAACATATTAGAAAAAGTACGACGACCTTCAATGACGCCTTCTTCCAGCACCATCAGGCTCTTTTCCAGCAGGATAATATCGGCCGCCTCACGGGCGATGTCCACCGCGCCATCTACCGAGATACCAATATCCGCCGCCCGCAACGCCGGGGCATCGTTAATCCCGTCGCCCATAAAACCGACCACATGCCCCTCGCGTTTGAGCAAAGTGACGATGCGCTCTTTATGCATCGGCGTCAGACGCGCAAACAACGTCGTACGGGCGGCCAGCGCCGCCAGCGCGTCGTCGCTTAACCCTTCAATATCACTGCCAATAACGACATCGCCCGCATCCAGCCCAACCTCATGGCAAACTTTCGCCGCTACCAGCTCGCTGTCGCCGGTGAGAATTTTCACCGTAATTCCGCTCGCCTTCAGCGCTTTCAGCGCCGGCGCGGTGGTCTCTTTCGGCGGATCGAGAAAAGCGATATACCCTTCCAGGATCAGGTCAGATTCATCGATACGCTGGTAATCGCCCTCACGCGCAGGCAGGTATTTGGTCGCGACGGCGACCACGCGTAGCCCCTGACGGTTCAGCGTGTCGGTAACGCGTTTCACCCGGCGCAGCATATTGTCGTCCAGCGGCACAATATCGCCGTTGTGGCGCACCTGAGTACACACGTTCAGGATCTCCTGTAACGCGCCTTTGCAGACCAGTTGATGCACGCTCGAATCTTCGGCCACCACCACCGACATCCGGCGACGCTCAAAATCAAACGGGATCTCATCGATTTTCTGCCAGCGTCCGGAGAGCTGACGCGCGGCGGTTTCGTCTACTCCCTCCAGGACCGCCGTATCCAGTAAATTTTTTAGACCGGTCTGATAATGGCTGTTCAGCCAGGCGCAATGCAGTACATGCTCGCTGGGCTTACCAGAAATATCTGTATGATTCTCCAGCACAATTTTGTCCTGCGTCAGTGTGCCGGTTTTATCAGTGCACAGAATATCCATCGCGCCGAAGTTCTGAATCGCATCAAGGTGCTTTACGATAACTTTCTGTTTCGAGAGCTTCACCGCCCCGCGCGCGAGGGTGGAGGTGACGATCATCGGCAACATTTCCGGGGTGAGCCCTACCGCGACCGAGAGCGCAAATAGCGCCGCTTCCCACCAGTCACCTTTCGTGTAACCATTAATAATCAGTACTACCGGTGCCATGACCAGCATAAAGCGGATCAGCAACATACTGACGCGGCTAATTCCTTTCTGGAAAGCGTTCTGCTCGTTATCTTGTTCCGAAACGCGCCCCGCCAATTGACCAAACCAGGTGTCGGCGCCGGTCGCCATCACCACGGCCTGCGCCGTTCCGCTCACGACGTTCGTCCCCATAAAGCACAGCGTGTCGCACTCAAGCGGGTTATTTTGCCGGGGCTCACGCGTCGCGGCGACTTTCTCGACTGGCAGAGATTCGCCGGTCAGCGACGCCTGGGCGACAAACAGATCGCGCGCCTGGATAATCCGTAAATCCGCCGGGATCATATCCCCCGCCGCCAGCTTAATAATATCGCCGGGCACCAGTTGATCGATGGGTAATTCCAGCCAGGCGTTTTCGCCATTTTCATTAATAACCCGCAGTACGGTAGCGGTATTGCTCACCATCGCTTTTAGCGCGTCCGCCGCTTTTGTCGAGCGCGCTTCCTGCACAAAATTCAGCAGCGTTGAGATACCGACCATCAGGGCGATAACGCCTGCGGCAAACAGATCCTCCGTGGCATAAGAAATGCCGCCAAGAATCGTAAGTAAGATGTTGAAAGGATTGCGATAACATACCCACAGATGCACCCACCATGGCGAGGGTTTCTGTGCCGGAAGGCGGTTTTCGCCATGCTTTTCACGCGCGCGCGTCACCTCGGCGGCGTTTAATCCCTCCGGGTGCGTATCAAAAACGCGCCAGAGAGTCTCCTGCTCCATTGCCGCGACTTTCAGACAGCGCTCGCTCAGCGAAGGCGGGATAGTCGCATTTACCGCGGTCTGCGCGCCGGGCAGCGGATCGCGGTGAACCAGACGATAAGGCAAATGACGATTAAGCCGGGCAAAAAGCTGGCGGGTAATGGTTTTTAGCATAGGTAATCCCTCCGCGCCGAAGTCAGGCGCAGAAAATTCTTCAGGCGCGGCAAAGCCTTGCCCGATGAGCAATGTTTAAATAAAAACAGGGACGTTATTGTGTCACTGTCTTACACACCGGTAAGACAGCAGAGGCAGGCTTACCGGAAAAGGAAAATTCTCCATCGCGGGAGAGGGGTGGGTTCAGGGTCCATGTCGCCTCCGGTAAGTAAATAATTTGCGCCGCGGATTATACGCATAAATCCATAAGTTTTGTGGCAATTATGGCGGTATCATACCGTTACGTAATTAAACCAACGATAAACCAGACTTTGCCCATTGCCCTTCGCTTGAGTAAAGTTACTCTTTTTATCACCATCAGCGTCACGCCACGGGAAAACAGGATGCAAAACCGGCTCACTATCAAAGACATCGCCCGCCTGAGCGGCGTAGGGAAATCAACCGTTTCCCGCGTGCTTAACAATGAAAGCGGCGTAAGCGAACGTACCCGCGAGCGTGTCGAAGCGGTGATGAATCAACACGGTTTCTCCCCGTCCCGCTCCGCCCGCGCGATGCGGGGACAAAGCGATAAAGTGGTCGCTATTATCGTCACTCGCCTTGATTCGTTGTCTGAAAACCTCGCGGTTCAGACCATGCTGCCTGCGTTTTACGAACAGGGCTACGACCCTATTATGATGGAAAGTCAGTTCTCGCCGACGCTGGTAATGGAACATCTGGGCATGCTCAGACGACGTAACATTGATGGCGTGGTGCTGTTTGGCTTTACCGGCATCACAGAAGAGTTGATCGCCCCCTGGAAAGCCTCGCTGGTGCTGCTGGCAAGAGATGCGCAAGGTTTTGCCTCCGTCTGTTACGACGACGAGGGCGCGATTCATATCCTTATGCAGCGGCTGTATGAGCAGGGACACCGCAACATTAGCTTTCTGGGCGTTCCCCATAGCGATATTACCACCGGCAAACGTCGGCATGACGCATACCTGGCGTTTTGCAAAAAACATAAACTTCACCCCGTCGCCGCCCTGCCCGGTCTTGCCATGAAGCAGGGTTATGAGCATACGGCAAGCGTCATCATGCCGGATACCACCGCGTTAGTCTGCGCCACCGATACGCTGGCGTTGGGCGCCAGCAAGTATTTACAGGAGCAACGTATTGAGACGCTGCAACTGGCAAGCGTCGGGAACACGCCGCTGATAAAATTCCTGCACCCGGAGATCGTCACTGTCGATCCTGGCTATGCTGAAGCCGGACGGCAGGCGGCTTCGCAGCTGATCGAACAGATCAATGGCCGCTGCGATCCGCGCCGGATCGTCATTCCTTCTACCCTCGCCTGAGTGACTGATTAAACGGAATACCACGAGTAATTTGTGATCGTCGCTGCGTTTCGGGAACGTTCCCATTTTTAAATCAACGTTGAAGAGATACTCTTGCGCCAACCCATAACATATCTCCTCTGCCATGAGGCTTTACGATGAGCAAAGTAAAACAAGCCGATATCGACCGGCTGATTAACCTGGTCGGCGGGCGCGACAACATAGCCACGGTGAGCCACTGCATTACTCGCCTGCGCTTTGTGCTCCACCAGCCCGCGAACGCCAGGCCAAAAGAGATCGAACAATTACCGATGGTTAAAGGTTGTTTCACCAACGCTGGTCAGTTTCAGGTGGTGATTGGCACCGACGTTGGCGATTACTATAACGCGCTGCTGGAGACCACCGGCAAAGCGTATGCTGATAAAGAGCAGGCCAAAAAAGCCGCTCGCCAGAACATGAAGTGGCATGAGCAGTTAATTTCCCACTTTGCGGAGATCTTCTTTCCGCTACTACCGGCGTTGATCAGCGGCGGTTTGATCTTAGGCTTTCGTAACGTGATCGGCGATGTGCCGATGAGCAACGGTCAAACGCTGGCGCAGATGCATCCGGCGCTAAAAACGCTTTATGATTTTTTATGGTTGATCGGCGAAGCGATCTTTTTCTATCTGCCGGTGGGGATCTGCTGGTCGGCGGTGAAAAAAGTGGGCGGCACGCCGATTCTTGGTATCGTGCTCGGCGTGACGCTGGTGTCGCCGCAGTTGATGAATGCGTATCTGCTGGGCCAGCAAACGCCGGACGTCTGGAACTTCGGCTTATTTAGCATTGAGAAAGTGGGCTACCAGGCGCAGGTTATCCCGGCGTTACTGGCAGGGCTGGCGCTTGGGTTTATTGAAACGCGGTTGAAACGCATCGTGCCGGATTATCTCTACCTGGTCGTCGTCCCGGTGTGTTCGTTGATACTGGCCGTCTTTCTCGCCCACACCTTTATCGGCCCCTTTGGTCGTATGATCGGCGACGGCGTGGCCTTTGCGGTACGTTATCTGATGACCGGCAGTTTCGCCCCGATAGGCGCGGCGCTGTTCGGCTTCCTGTATGCCCCGTTGGTCATTACCGGCGTCCACCAGACAACGCTCGCTATCGATATGCAGATGATCCAGAGCATGGGCGGTACGCCAGTCTGGCCGCTGATTGCGCTGTCGAATATCGCGCAGGCCTCCGCCGTGGTGGGCATCATCATCTCCAGCCGTAAACACAATGAACGCGAGATCTCCGTTCCTGCCGCCATTTCCGCTTACCTTGGGGTAACCGAACCGGCGATGTACGGTATCAACCTGAAGTATCGTTTTCCGATGCTGTGCGCGATGATCGGCTCTGGTCTGGCGGGACTGCTCTGCGGTCTGAACGGCGTCATCGCCAACGGTATCGGCGTGGGCGGCCTGCCGGGTATCCTGTCTATACCGCCGCGCTACTGGCAGGTGTACGGCATGGCGATGGTTATCGCGATCGTTATCCCGGTGATTCTGACCACCTTTATCTATCAGCGTAAGCATCGTCAGGGCACATTACAAATTGTCTAATACTTCTTCGGGGCGCAGTTGCGTCCCAACGCACTTGCAGGAAACAACAATGACTATTCCCCTCTGGTGGCAAAACGGCGTTATCTATCAGATCTACCCGAAAAGTTTTCAGGACACGACCGGCAGCGGCACCGGCGATTTACGCGGCGTCACGCAGCACCTTGACTATCTACAGCGACTCGGCGTAGATGCCATCTGGCTCACGCCGTTTTATATCTCGCCGCAGGTGGATAACGGTTATGACGTCGCAAATTATACGGCCATCGACCCGACCTACGGCACGCTGGATGATTTTGACGAGCTGGTCGCGCAGGCGAAAGCACGCGGTATTCGCATCATCCTGGATATGGTGTTTAACCATACTTCTACCCAGCACGCCTGGTTTCGCGAAGCGCTGAACAAAGAGAGCCCATACCGTCAGTTTTATATCTGGCGCGATGGCACGCCGGATGTCTGCCCGAATAACTGGCAATCCAAATTTGGCGGCAGCGCCTGGCGCTGGCATAGCCAGAGCGAACAATATTATTTACACCTTTTCGCGCCTGAACAGGCCGACCTGAACTGGGAAAACCCCGCCGTGCGCGCCGAGCTGAAAAAGGTCTGCGAATTCTGGGCCGATCGCGGCGTGGATGGCCTGCGTCTGGACGTGGTGAACCTGATCGCCAAAGATCAGGATTTTCCTGACGATCCGACGGGCGACGGACGCCGCTTTTATACCGACGGGCCGCGCGCGCATACGTTTTTACGCGAAATGAACCGTGACGTTTTTACGCCGCGTAATCTGATGACGGTAGGCGAAATGTCCTCTACCACGCTGGAAAACTGCCAGCAATATGCCGCGCTTAGCGGCGACGAACTCTCGATGACCTTCAATTTTCATCATCTGAAGGTGGATTACCCCAATGGCGAAAAGTGGACGCTGGCAAAACCTGATTATGTGGCGCTGAAAGCGTTGTTCCGCCACTGGCAACAGGGGATGCATAACGTCGCCTGGAACGCGTTATTCTGGTGTAATCACGATCAGCCGCGCATCGTTTCCCGCTTTGGCGACGAGGGTGAATACCGGGTTCCAGCCGCGAAAATGCTGGCGATGGCGCTGCACGGTATGCAAGGGACGCCTTATATCTATCAGGGCGAAGAAATCGGCATGACCAACCCACACTTTACCCGCATCACCGATTATCGCGACGTGGAAAGTCATAATATGTTTGCCGCGCTACGCGCCGCCGGGCGCGACCCCGACGAACTGCTGGCTATTCTGGCCAGTAAATCCCGCGACAACAGCCGCACGCCGATGCAGTGGGACAACGGTAAAAACGCCGGTTTCACCCAGGGCGAGCCGTGGATAAGCCTGTGCGATAACTATACGGAGGTTAACGTCGCGGCAGCATTACGCGATGAAAACTCGGTGTTTTACACCTATCAAAAGCTGATTGCGCTACGTAAAACCCAGCCTGTACTGATCTGGGGCGATTATCAGGATCTCCTCCCGGATAGCCCATCAGTATGGTGTTATCGCCGCCAGTGGCAGGGGCAAGCCCTGCTGGTTGTCGCCAATCTGAGCGACCAGTGCCAGGAGTGGCATCCGTCGCATATCAAAGGACAGTGGCAGGCGCTACTGCACAATTATAGCGAGGTCGCCAGCCAGCCAGCCGCGATGACGCTCCGCCCATTTGAAGCCATCTGGTGGTTACAACGCTAACGCGACGTCCTTATACGGATAAACGCCACAAACCTATTGACACGGGCTGTGGCGTTGCTCTAGGTTACTGACTGTTTTTGTTGAATAATTAATCAGATTTTTCTTGCTATCTTTTACAAACGCTACAGCGCCCGCCATCTGTACGCTCTGATTTTTACCTTGTTCTACATCAATAAAATTGCAAACATCCTTGATGCAAATCACTACATATAGACTTTAAAATGCACGCCGACCCAATATGTTGTACTAATTGACTACAATTGCTACAACACCTGTTCACTCGACACAAGGTGAATTGTGGATAACCTGGGTCAGGATTGCGGGAAGTCGTTGGAAAAGAGATGAATAAACCTGTTATGGCTTCCCCGGCCTCTGTGGATAACCTGTTCTTACAAATATGGAGTGATCATGACACCGCATGTGATGAAACGAGATGGCTGTAAAGTGCCATTCAAATCAGAGCGCATTAAGGAAGCCATTCTACGTGCAGCTAAAGCAGCGGGAGTCGATGACGCAGATTACTGTGCCACCGTCGCAGAAGTCGTTAGCAGCCAAATGAACGCACGCAGTCAGGTGGATATTAACGAGATCCAAACTGCGGTTGAAAACCAACTGATGTCCGGCCCGTACAAACAGCTTGCCCGCGCCTACATCGAATACCGTCACGATCGCGACATTCAGCGTGAAAAGCGTGGTCGTCTGAACCAGGAAATTCGCGGCCTGGTAGAGCAAACTAACTCCGCGTTGCTCAATGAAAACGCCAACAAAGACAGTAAAGTCATTCCCACCCAGCGCGATTTGCTGGCCGGGATTGTCGCCAAACACTATGCCCGCCAGCACCTGTTGCCGCGTGACGTAGTACAAGCGCATGAGCGCGGCGATATCCACTATCACGATCTCGACTATTCGCCGTTCTTCCCGATGTTCAACTGTATGCTGATCGACCTGAAAGGCATGTTGACCCAGGGCTTTAAGATGGGCAACGCCGAGATCGAACCGCCAAAATCTATCTCTACCGCCACTGCCGTTACCGCGCAGATTATCGCGCAGGTCGCCAGCCATATTTATGGCGGCACCACCATTAACCGTATCGACGAAGTGCTGGCGCCGTTTGTCACCGAAAGCTACAACAAGCACCGCAAAACCGCCGATGAGTGGCAGATCCCGGATGCCGAAGGGTATGCGCGTTCTCGCACCGAAAAAGAGTGCTACGACGCCTTCCAGTCGCTGGAATACGAAGTTAACACGCTGCACACCGCTAACGGCCAGACGCCTTTCGTGACCTTTGGTTTTGGCCTCGGCACCAGTTGGGAGTCGCGTCTGATCCAGGCGTCTATTTTGCGTAACCGTATCGCCGGTCTGGGTAAAAATCGCAAAACCGCCGTGTTCCCGAAACTGGTCTTCGCTATCCGCGACGGTTTGAACCACAAGTTTGGCGATCCGAACTACGACATTAAACAACTGGCGCTGGAGTGCGCGAGCAAGCGCATGTATCCGGACATTCTCAACTACGATCAGGTAGTCAAAGTCACCGGTTCGTTCAAAACGCCAATGGGCTGCCGCAGCTTCCTCGGCGTGTGGGAGAACGAAAACGGCGAGCAGATCCACGACGGGCGTAACAACCTGGGCGTGATTAGCCTTAACCTGCCGCGCATCGCGCTGGAAGCAAAAGGCGACGAAACCGCATTCTGGAAACTGCTGGATGAACGTCTGGCGCTGGCGCGGAAGGCGCTGATGACCCGTATCGCCCGCCTTGAAGGCGTGAAAGCCCGCGTCGCGCCAATCCTGTATATGGAAGGCGCCTGCGGCGTGCGGCTGAAAGCGGACGACGACGTGTCTGAAATCTTTAAAAATGGTCGTGCGTCCATCTCTCTGGGCTACATTGGTATCCATGAAACCATTAACGCGCTGTTCGGCGGCGAGCACCTGTACGACAGCGAGCAGCTTCGCGCTAAAGGCATCGCGATTGTGGAGCGTCTGCGCCAGGCCGTGGATCAGTGGAAAGACGAGACCGGCTACGGCTTTAGCCTGTACAGCACGCCAAGTGAAAACCTCTGTGACCGCTTCTGCCGTCTGGATACCGCCGAGTTCGGCGTGGTGCCGGGCGTAACCGATAAAGGTTACTACACCAACAGCTTCCACCTCGACGTGGAGAAGAAGGTTAACCCGTACGACAAAATCGATTTCGAAGCGCCGTATCCGCCGCTGGCGAACGGGGGTTTCATTTGCTACGGCGAATACCCGAACATTCAGCACAACCTGAAAGCGCTGGAAGATGTCTGGGATTACAGCTATCAGCATGTACCGTATTACGGCACCAACACGCCGATCGATGAATGCTACGAGTGCGGCTTTACCGGCGAGTTCGAATGTACCAGTAAAGGTTTCACCTGCCCGAAATGCGGCAACCACGACGCCGCGCGCGTCTCGGTCACCCGCCGCGTGTGCGGTTATTTAGGCAGCCCGGACGCACGCCCATTTAACGCCGGTAAGCAGGAAGAAGTGAAGCGCCGCGTGAAGCATTTAGGCAATGGGCAGATCGGTTAATTTCCGTTTGCAAAGACCGTAGGCCTGATAAGACGCAATCGCGTCGTCATCAGGCATCACAATGTTGCCGGATGCGGTGCAAGCACCTTATCCGGCCTACATGCTTTCTGGACACCCGCTATGCGCTACCATCAATACTATCCCGTAGACATCGTTAACGGCCCCGGCACCCGCTGCACCCTGTTTGTGTCAGGGTGCGTGCACGAATGCCCTGGCTGCTATAACAAAAGCACCTGGCGGCTCAATTCCGGCCAGCCGTTTACCAAAGAGGTGGAAGATAAGATCATTGCCGATCTGAACGACACGCGCATTCACCGTCAGGGGATCTCGCTGTCGGGCGGCGATCCGCTGCATCCGCAAAACGTACCGGATATCCTGGCACTGGTACAACGCATCCGCGCAGAGTGCCCGGGGAAAGATATCTGGGTGTGGACTGGCTACAAGCTTGATGAACTCAACGCCGCGCAAATGCAGGTGGTCAATCTCATCAACGTGCTGGTCGATGGCAAATTTGTGCAGGATCTGAAAGACCCGGCGCTTATCTGGCGCGGTAGCAGCAACCAGGTAGTGCATCATTTGCGTTGATGCGGGGATATTGGGTCAAAACCGTTACTCGTCCGCTACTTTTACGCCCTTCTTTCGCCTCCTGCTTACAGGTATATGCATATGCCTATACATATGTCACGCACAGGCATATAATTAACTCCGACACTGGCCTATAACATCACGCCCACAAGGGCAGGAGACGACCATGCGAACCGTATCTGTATTTAAAAATGGCAATAACCGCGCGATCCGCCTTCCACGCGATCTGGATTTTGACGGCGTCAACGAACTTGAAATCTTCCGCGAAGGCGACACGATTATACTGCGCCCCGCCCGCCCTTCCTGGGGATCATTCCGTCATGAGGAAAAAGCCAGCCCAGACTTTCTGACGGAACGCGAAGACATCATCAGCGATGAGGGACGCTTTGAACTATGAGTAAAACCTACATGCTGGATACCTGCATCTGTTCTTTCATTATGCGCGAACAGCCGGAAGCTGTGCTGAAACGCCTTGAGCAGGCAGTGCTGCGCCGCCATCGTATTGTGGTGTCGGCGATTACCTACGCCGAAATGCGTTTTGGCTGTACGGGCAAAAAGGCCTCGCCGCGCCATGCCCAACTGGTTGATGCATTCTGTAGTCGCCTGGATGCCGTGCTGGCCTGGGACCGGGCGGCAGTGGATGCCACCACAGAGATCCGTGCCGTACTGGCCGCCGCCGGTACGCCGATTGGATCAAACGATGCGGCTATCGCCGGCCATGCCATTGCGTCCGGGGCGATACTGGTCACTAATAACGTGAGGGAGTTTGAGCGGGTACCGGGTTTGCAGTACGAAGATTGGGTAAAATAACCCGTGCTGGCATACCGACAAGTACATAAATCTTCTTAACAATGACGTGACGGGAAAGTGTCAAAAACGACTCACACACTCCATCGCGACCGTTTTAAATTGCGTAAAATTCTGACATGCGCAGAGGCGCGTCATGGCGCGTTCGCGCAGGAAAGTGACGAAAATATCGTAGATGGCCATCGCCTCTTCATATTCACTTTTGCTGATGGCGAGTAAAAAAATAACGTGCGCCGTTTCATCACCCCAGGCAATCCCCTGCGGCGCGAGCACCGTATAAACCACCGTTTTCTTCGCCAGCAGCCCCAGCGCGTGTGGCAAGGCAATCCCGTCGCCTAATAACGTACTGACAATAGCTTCACGTTCAATAACCGAATCGAGAAACGCCGCATCAACAAAGCCTTCCTCATGCAACTGATCGCACAGCGTTTTAAACAGCGTCTGTTGATCTATTTCCCCTTCCACAATGCGAAAATGCGAGGCATCGAAATATTTATCCAGCATCCACGGACGGGTTCTGTCCACCAGCACCAGCTTACCGATCTGCTCCAATTGATAGTCGGTAGGAAAGGGCGCGATCATGATGACCGGCTTATCTTTTTCGCCGATCCGCGCTGTGGAAATCACAAAATCCTCCACAATGCTGTCCCGCGCCTCATAGTCGCGTAGCGTCAGAGTGCGGGCAATATCAATCTGCGGGTATTTCCGCGCCAGTACCGCTTCAATCATCCGCACCATCGCATTACCAGCATCGCACACCAGCAGTACCTGCGGCTGTCGCTGGTAGCCAATGTTGTAACTACGTTCCAGCCCAACGCCAATATGCAGCACCAGAAAACCGATTTCGTTTTCGCTAATGGTATACGGCGTGTATTTTCCCCAACTCGATATCGCCGCCAACGTCATATCCCATGCCATCGGATAGTGCTGCTTAATATTTTCCAGTAGTGGGTTGGGGATCATGATCTGGTAGCGCACGCGGGTGATCATCGTTTTGATGTGAGTCAGCAAGTCCGCGTGGAGCTGTTTATCATTCAACAGGTTATAGTTGTACTGGGTATTAATAAAATTGAGGATATAGTGCACCAGCGCCTCTTCATCATCGGCATTAATGGCGCTGGGGGCAATCTCCTGTACCTGGCGGGCGGCAATATGCACCTTCAGCCAGCTTACTTCCGGCTCCGACAGCGGCTTGTCGGCCAGCTGTTGTAGTAGCTCCGCAATCTCATGCGCCGCATGGCGCACCTTTTCATCGACCTCCTCCGCCACGCATTCCGATAACGGATACCCCTCGCGAATACGCCGTACCGCCACCGCGCAGTATAAACGCAGAAACAGCTCGCTCTCATCGGTCAGGCGGATTTGACAATGAGAGAAAATATCCGGCAAAAGAGACTGCAGCCGTTGAGACACCTCGGTGTTCAGCGTGGTACTAACAATTAACGGATGGGAGGGCTCCTGCTGCGCCAGCGTCCATAAAAGGTCGGTCAGACAGGCGCGAATCGCCATCTCTCCGCCAAACAATTTCATGCCATGACGCGGACGCGTTTCCAGCGTCAGATGATAACGCAGCAAATGCTCGCGCACGTCCGCCATATCGTTCTGCAACGTCGCACGGCTGACAAACCATTCATCTGCCAAATCCTCCAGCTTCAGCGAGAAGGCGGAGGTTAAAAAACGCGCCAGCAAATAGTGTATCCGCTCCTGGCTGGTGCGCGGACCGCGAGCCAGGGCGGGAGATTGCTGCGTTTGCAGGGATTGATAACGTGCCGGATCATCAATTTTGAGCTGATACCCGTTGCCGCGGCTGAGAGTAAATTGCGCGCCATGCGGCATCAGCAACATGTTCAGCGCGGCGATATCCGCCCGAACGGTACGCGTGGAGACCGACAACCGCTGCGCCAGTTCGTCCTGCGGCAGCGTCTCGTTTTGCAGCATCGCAAATAGCTGCGCTAAACGTTGGTTGGGGAATCGCACGTCTCTCTCCTCATGATTAGCCGACACGCGACCGGACGATAGCGAGTAACTGACGCACATCGTCCGCACGGGTGTTGCCGCTCACCTTATCAATAATCGAACTATAAATGTGAGGAATGATTTTGCTTACACCTGCATCAAGGGCGATGTGCAGAATCTCGGCGAAGTTTTCCAGATCGATACCGCCCGTCGGTTCCAGCCAGAAATCATGGCGGGCGCAGGCCTCAGCCACCGCTTTATACTCGTCGCGACAGGTGAGTCCTCCCATCGGAAAGTATTTAACAGAGCTGCCGCCCATGTCTTTGAGTAGCGCAATCGCCGTTTCTATGGGTACGATGCCGTCCGGCGCGCGGCTGCTTAGCGGGCCGGTGGAAATTTTCACCAGTCCCGGCGTGCCGGTCGGCGAGACAAGACCGTTCACCACCGTCTCATTTTGCCCCAGCAGCGCCCGGCTGGCCCCTACGCCGGTAAACACCTGGTTGACATGCTGCGGCTGTACCTGACGCGAGATTTCGCTCACCATCGCCGACTGGTTAGGATCGCCTGCCCCCAGTCCGACGGAGAGCGCATTGTCGATAAGCGCCGCATATTCACGCATATCCGCGACTGCGCTTGCCACATCCGGATAGTTTTTAGAGAGCACGCCAACCAGCACATGACCTTCCGCCGCCGCGTAGATTTCCCGGGCGTTATCTTTCGAACCGGCCAGTACGTTCAGGCAAACGCGATCGCGGTAAAAGTTAGGGGTCAGTTTCATGCTTGTTTCTCCTGATTAATCACCTCGCCAATACGACGCGCCACAATCGCTAACTGCGCGCGATCGACGCTGCGGACATCCGCTTCAATAATCCCTTCGTTGGCTTTGTATCCGCGAAAGTAAATCGCGTATTCCCCTTGCTTCAGCGCGTCGACCAGGTCGCCTGTGGCGATGCCGGTAACGGCTTCATCAAACTTAATTTCCGTGCGCGCGATGTCGCGTCCGGCGCTGTCCCACACCGCACGGGCGCTGACGCCGTTAAACGTGTTCAACGTGTCGATAAAGGGCGCCATTTTTTCTACCATCTCCGCGCCGCTCTCTTTTTGCGCCCGCAGGTACAATTCAATGGCGCAGGTCAGGCCAATAATTCCTTCTTTGCCGACCTTCATCGCCCGGCCAATGCCCGCTGACTGACGTTTTACCCACTCAACATACTGCGTTTTACCAATCACCAGCCCACTGGTCGGCCCTTCAATCGCTTTCGCGCCGCTATAGATAACGAGATCTGCGCCCACGCGGTAGTAGCACTGCAAATCTTCTTCCGCCGCCGCGTCCACAATCAGCGGGAGATTATGCGTGCGTGCCACTACCGCAGCCTGCTCCACACTAAGCATACTTTTCTGTACGCAGTGGTGAGATTTGATATAGAGAATAGCCGCCGTGCGCGGCGTAATGGCCGCCGCCAACTGCGCGGCGGAACATTCGTTGGCGTAACCGGCTTCCACCAGTTTGCCGCCGCCCAGCGCCACCATCGTTCCCACCGGCGCGCCAAAGTTGACGTTGTGGCCCTTTGGCAGGACGATTTCGTTATTTTCAATCTGTGTAACGTGCAGGTTTTCCAGCAGCCAGTCGCTGTCCTGAACCAGTACCGCGGCAACCGACTGGGCAAGGCCCGCACTGGCGCAGGAGACTACCGTCGCCCCTTCCACCTCCAGCAATTTCGCAATGTACTCGCCGGTTTTATTCACCAGATCTTTCATCTCGAAATACTGATTCATTCCGGCCATCGCCGCGTCTATCACTTCCGGGCGCGGCGTAGAGACGCCGAGCGCCGTCATACGTCCGGAGGCGTTAATCACCTGTTTTAATTGATACTTCTCAAAAATCGAAGGCATGTTCCGCGCTCCCTTGTTCGGTCATATAGCCCTTGCCTGCGCGTATCGCGGCAAGCGGCGTCAGCAATTCTTCAGCCTGTAAGCTGTCGTGTTCCGCGTCTACCAACACGGTGGGCTGGCGTTTAAGCGTAAAGAGGGTCAGGTCGGCATCCAGACCAGGCTGAAGACGCCCTTTGGTTTTCAGATTCAGGCTATCGGCGGCATTGGCCGTCACGCACGCAATGACCTGCGGCAGCGACATGCCGATGGCGAGGAATTTCGACATCACATTAGCCAGCGAATGCACCGGGCCATTGATGCGGTTACGGCAGTAGATATCGGAACTGATGGTATGCGGTAAAATCCCCAGGCTAATGGCGCGTTTCGCCACCGCAAAGCTCAGGCTGGCGGTACCATGCCCGACGTCCAGACGCACGCCGCGCGCCAGCGCTCGTGTCACCGAGGCGCGCAGCTCGCCTTCCGGCGTCAGAATACGGTTCGGCTTACCGTTGTAACAGTGGGTAATGATATCGCCCGCCGTCAGACGCTCCGCTATTTCGTCCAGATCCGGCGGGTTATTGCCAATATGCACCATCAGCGGCAGGTTGCCGTTTTCTTGCTGCATGGCTTTAGCGCGTTCCAGCGGCGTGATGCCGTTAACGCCTACCACGCTGCTGCTCATCCGCGCCTTGAGGCCGACGATAAAATCCGGATGGCGTTTTACCGCCTGCCGGACCGCATCGGCGTCAATATTGGCCATGTTAGCCAGCTCGTTTTGGGCAATAAGCCCAACGCGTGAAACATTCAGCAGCGCATAAACGTCGGTGGTCGCCTGACGCGTCAGAGCATAGAAATTATCAATGTCGTCTGCGCCAGTGCTACCGGCATCCACCACTGTGGTAACGCCAGTGGCAATACCCACGCTGTCCGGTTCGTCGTGATAAATCGGTGATGTCGGGTAGCAGTGAACATGAGAATCAATCCAACCCGCACTAACGTAACACTCGCCGCGCAGGTCAATGGTTTTCAGCGCCGGACCATCAACGTCACCCAACGCCGCGATTTTGCCATCTTGCAGGGCAATATTAGTCAGCGTGTCATCGACCAGACGCGCATGGCGCAGGAGTAAATCAAACATCGTTCTCTCCTTTGCCGGATGGCGGCGCAACCGCCTTATCCGGCCTACAAATCAACAGTTAGCTAATCGCAATCGGGAAGATGGAACCGAGGATCATCGCACCTAAAATCGCGCCGCCGGTAATCGGCTTCTGCCAGATATAAAACAGCAGCGCGCCCACCAGAGAGCCCAGACCAATGGGAATCGATGCCGTCATGGCGCTGAGGATAATCAACGGCCCCAGAAAACGACCTGAAGTGTTACCGGCCCCCATCATGACGTCCGCTCCGTACGTGGAGTCGCTCTGGTTGATGGTGAACTTACGCGCCAGAATAATGATGTAGCCAATCGCCAGGCCAATCACCAGACCGGTTATCAGCGAAGCGATAAAGTTCGCCACCGGGAAGACAAAGCCGGCTCCCAGCAGTAACGCCGGAACCCCTAAGCCCACGCCGGTCTGAATTGCCCCGCCGATATCCAGAATTCCGACCAGCGAACCTTCGATAATGCGGGCAAATAAAAAGCTGGCGCCGAAAGCGGCGACCGCGCCGTAGACGCCGGTATCCATCCCCGCTTTCAACATCGCCACAAAAGCGACTTCGTTAAATGCGCCGATACCGTACAGATAGTACATATGCGTCCCGGCGAAAACGCCGGAGGAGAGCAGGCCAACAAAGATCGGGAACGACCAGTCGGCATACCAAAAACCTTTATTCTCTTCCATTGTGGCCTCCGTTATTTGCCGCTGAGCGAGTTGTGGATCAGTTCAAGCCAGTTCGGTACCGTCATGTTGAAAGACTCGATCATTTTCATGTCGAAGCCGCGGAAGAAGCCGCTCAACACAAACAGCAAAACGATGGCGACCATCATCACTTTGGTGACATGGTTCCAGCCGCTCTCTTCTACGCCTTTACCGATCAAAATACCCAGCACCAGCCCCGGTACGGCGTTCCCCATGATGAGCTGCGCCGCGCCGCCGAAAACGGTGGCCCAGAAGCCCGATTTTTTACCAGCGTCGATCGCTGCTAACCAGAAGATCACAGGCATGACGATATTGACCAGCAGGTTTGCCGCCGGTACCAGCACCTTAACCGCCGTCACCTGTAGCGCCTCTGGCACGGATGAGGCGGTCAGGTTAAGGAACGTCACAACGATCATGCCGATGACGGCGCAGGCGATCGCCATTTTTTTCGGGTCGTGCAGCGTCTCGCCGACGTTACGGTTTTTGATCATTAGCGCCGCCGCGCCCCAGTTAGGGATGATGCGGTGATCGACATCCTGGGTGAACGATCCGGCCGCCACAGACGACGCCCAGGCGTTAAAGAAGAAACCCAGCCCAAAGGAGAAGTGAGATGCCGGGTCGCCTTCACAAGAGTTGAGTTCGCCCAACGTACGGAACGCGCCCATCCCCTGCGTGGTTGGCGCGTGAAACATGCGTGCAGCCCCAGCGCCCACCCCTACGCCGACCAGCGCGCCGATAATGAGCGATTTAATTAGTATTATCAGGAACATAACTATGCCTTTTTAATAAAAATCAGCGTTTCGCGACGAAATCCACCCTGTCGAGATTGATGGCGGTCACGTTGACGGTCACATCCAGCTCCACGCTGTAAGTGCGTCGTTCCCGGCGCAAAAAGAAAAACAGAAAGGCCTCTTTACGCACCGACTCATGCGCCTGAACAATTCGCACATCCTGTGGCTCAATACGCAGTAAGATATACGGCGACTCTCTCATCACCGCCGACTGAACATGGTTCAGCGCATCGGCAAAGGCGCGTGCTTTGGCGTCGCCCTTGCCTTTTACTCTCACCGTGGTGGTGAATTGCTCTTTCATCATCAGGCGCCGTATTTCTTTTGCCACGCCTGCACCAGGCGCTCGCCGAGCTCTTCTTTATCCATAAAGCCGAAACCCAACACGTTGCAGCCTTCATTGATAGCGGTGACGCCTTCATCCACTGACCGCATTCCATATTTGGCTTTGTAGCCATGCTTGTTTTGCGCGGTGATAGCGCCCGCGCCGCCGCTGCCGCAAAATGAAATGCCGAAGGTGGCGTTTTCCGCTTTCATCACATCGCCCAGCTTCATGTCTGCCGCGACGCCCGGTACGACGACCGCGCGACCGCCCGCTTTTTCCACGCCTGCCGCCACTTTCTGGCCTTTACCCAGGCGATCGCCAATCACGACGGTAATCTGTTCCATTTTTTGCTCCTTAGAGGTTGTCTTTCGCGACTTCAAAATGTACCGATAATAGCCAGGCTTCTTCGTCAGGAAGGTTGCCAAACGCCGCCACGATTTCGCGGGCGAGCGCCATTGATTCGGCTGAGATTTCATCAAACAAGCTGGCATCGACTTCCGGTAAAGGCTCGCCGGTAATTGACCGGTGCGCCATCGCGCGAACGTGCGAGGTCAGCATTTGCGTCTGTACCGCATTGGGGACAATGTGATGCCGCCCCAGCAGGCCATCCACCTGCGTTAACACCTGTTCAGCCAGTTCGTTAATTCGCTCACCGGCATCGTGTTTTACTGCTCCGTTATCCACGCGTCTCACCCCATTAATGGCAATGAGATAAAACTAGCGGTAAGGGTTAAAAGTTTGTAGCGAGTTATTTTCCACCTCGAAGTGGAAACGCGAGTGGGATAGGTGATCTGCGCCACAGAAAAGGCGGCATTAATGAATTATCGCCGGGAAAGTGTGAGATCTATCGCGGCATAAAGAGGAAATAGCGTGGCAGAAACAAACAATGACGTTGTCGTATAAAGTGAGAAAGTGTGATGGGTATTACATTTTGCCGGATGGCGACCTGCGGATAAAGCGAAGCCGCCATCCCACAAAAATTAACGATACTTCTTATGATACGTATTGCGGGTGGTTTTTAGCGCTTCCGCCGCCGCTTTCGCTTCTTTAACGTTACCTTCGTTCGCCAGCTTCAGCGCGCCATCAATTTGGCCGACCAGAATGTCAAAACCGTGACGAAAATCCTTCATTTCCGGGCTATCCGGCGCTTTATCTTCCAGCTTTGGCGGCGTAGCTTTTTGAGCATCCAGCGCGGCCGCGCGCATTTTGGTTAATGCCGCTTTCAGTTCAGGGGCACTATCCGTTTTCTCAACAACTTTCAGGTTATCATTGAGAATATCCATATTATCTTCAAGATCGGCAGCAAAAACAGCCGAACCGAATACCAGCGATGACACAGCAAGAATAGCTAACAGGCTTTTACGCATTGCTCACTTCCTTTTTTATTATTAACGATAAGTGTAATACCCTGAATAATTCGGGTTGCAGGCAGCCAACGCGCCTGCAGCCTGAAGTATGACGGGTATTATTGTCCGGCGATTTTCATCTCCGGTAACAATACCGAACCACACTGTATATTACTGCGCGTTTCAATATCATCACCTACGGTGACAATATTACGCCACATCTCTTTTAAATTACCGGCAATGGTAATTTCACTTACCGGGTACTGGATTTCACCATTTTCAACCCAGAATCCCGCAGCGCCGCGGGAGTAGTCGCCGGTAATACCGCTGACGCCCTGGCCCATCAGTTCCGTCACCACCAGGCCGGTGCCCATCTCTTTTAGCAACTGCTCAAAGTTCAGCCCCTGCCCGGCGATACGCCAGTTATGAATGCCGCCGGCATGACCGGTACTTTTCAGCCCCAGTTTGCGGGCAGAATAGTTGGTCAGCAACCATTGCGTCAGTACGCCATCCTTCACAATGTCCCGGCGCTCCGTACGCACGCCTTCGCTGTCGAACGGTGAAGACGCCAGCCCTTTTAGCAGATGCGGGTGTTCTTCGATGGTTAACCATTCCGGCAGAATTTGTTTGCCCAGCGAGTCGAGCAGAAAAGTGGATTTACGGTATACCGCGCCGCCGGCAATCGCCCCGACCAGATGACCAAATAGCCCTGTCGCCACTTCATTGGCGAAAATGACCGGCGCTTTCATAGTGGAGAGCTTGCGCGGCGACAGGCGGGATAAGGTACGGCGCGCGCACTCGGCCCCGACCCATTCCGGCGCTTGCAGATCCGCCATTGCCCGACCGATGGTGTAAGCGTAATCACGCTCCATATCGCCGTTCTCTTCGGCGATGACGCAGCTTGAGAGCGAATGGCGCGTGGAGCAATATCCCTGCAACATGCCGTGGCTGTTGCCGAACACTTTAATGCCGTAATGGCTGTTAAAGCTCCCGCCTTCGGTATTGGTGATGCGTTTATCCGCCTTTAGAGAAGCCTGTTCCGCACGCGCGGCCAGTTCAATGGCTTCGTCTGGCGTAACCTCTGCCGGGTGGAACAAGTCCAGATCCGGCGCGTCAAACGCCAGCAGTTCTTTGTCCGCCACGCCTGCGCACGGGTCCGGCGACGTGTAACGCGCGATATCCAGCGCGGCCTGCACGGTACGGGCAATCGCCTGCGGGCTTAAATCCGTCGAAGAGGCGCTGCCTTTGCGGTTCTGGTGATACACCGTAATTCCCAGCGCGCCGTCGCTATTAAATTCGACATTCTCTACTTCACCATAACGGGTGCTGACGCTAATGCCGGTGGTCTTGCTGACGGCGACTTCCGCCCCATCCGATTTGCCTGAGGCTAACTCCAGCGCTGTCGAAACTGCTTCTTCCAGAATCTTACGCTGCGCTTCAACTTGTGAGATTACTTTCATTGCAAATGCCATAATGTAGAGAGAGTTTCTCTGAAGTCTAACAGAGAACCGTTTTTCAGTGCGCATCTTAACTGGTAACATTAGCCTCTTTTTTTTAAGGAGCCTGACATGACAAAGCAGCCCGAAGACTGGCTCGACGACGTTCCCGGTGATGACATCGAAGACGAAGACGATGAAATTATCTGGGTCAGTAAAAGTGAAATTAAACGCGATGCCGAGGAATTAAAACGCCTGGGCGCGGAACTGGTGGATCTGGGGAAAAACGCGCTGGATAAGATCCCGCTGGACGCCGATCTGCGCGACGCCATTGAACTGGCCCAGCGAATCAAAATGGAAGGACGCCGCCGCCAGTTGCAGCTTATCGGAAAAATGCTGCGCCAACGCGACGTTGAACCTATTCGCCAGGCGCTGGACAAGCTGAAGAACCGCCATAATCAGCAGGTGGTGCTGTTTCACAAGCTTGAGCATCTGCGCGATCGTCTGATCGTCGAAGGCGATGACGCGGTAGCCGAAGTACTGACCCTGTGGCCGCACGCCGATCGTCAACAGCTTCGTTCATTGATCCGCAATGCGAAGAAAGAGAAAGAAGGCAACAAACCGCCGAAATCAGCGCGTCAGATTTTCCAGTATCTGCGCGAGCTGGCGGAAAACGAAGGGTAATTGCCGCAAATGACCGCGCCAGCCTGTGGCGCGGTACAGGCAAATCCACCCGTTTTTAACGTCCGAGTAGCTCCCGCTCGATCCGCTCGCGCGTTTCCACCGCCTGAACACTCATTTTTTCAGGATAACCAAACAGCGACGTGGTGATAATTGCCTCACCGCCCACCTTAAACGTGCGGTTTGCAAAATCCATTTCACGCAGCGCCTGGAATAGCGCGTCAAAATCGACCTCACCTTCTCCCAGCCCGATGTGCTGATGAATCGTCGCATTCACGCCAGGCGGGTTCATGATATAGCGGCAGGGAAGCGTGTGGTTGTGCGTATCGGCCAGCAGAACATGCGAAAGATCGGCCCCGGCATAGTTCAGCATCCTTGCGACATCGCCCTGCCCTTTATCGTAAAAGAAGCCATGCGGTGCGCTGTACAGATAGGTCACGTTATCACTACGCAAAGACTGCACCATGTCGACCGTCTCATCGTTCAGTTCGCAGAAATCCCAGGGGTGAGACTGAATTTCGATTCGAATTCCCTCTCGTTCCACGATCGGCAGCAGTTCCTCCATGGAGCGATACCACATCTCTTCACAAATCTCCGGCTCATCCGGCGTCCCGGAAAGCTCGGTATTAATCACCTGTACGCCCATATCAACGGCAATCTCAATCATCCGCTTCCAGTTGGTTACCGCGGCGCGCCGACGCTCTTCATCGGGGCCGGACCAACGATAAACCACAATAAATGACGAGATTTCCACACCGTAGTTCTGCAAGGCGCGTTTATATTCCTGCATGGTATCGCGACCAGCTTTAGGGTGTTTATAAAACGGATTAATACGCGGGTGCGGCGACTGCTCAATATATTTATACCCCCACTCGGAAACCTGCCGTACCATTTGGGTAATGGGTAAATGTTTAATAACATCGACATCAAAAGCAATTTTCATTGTAAATACCACGTTGCGGAAACTGAAAACGGTCACCTGGAAATTAGCTGTATCATTGCAGCAGCAATGACACGCTGCGATTAATTTGTTCCTCTATTTCCGCCTCACTCCAGGAAGCTAACTGAGAAGAAAAAGGTTCAAAAGCGTAAATACCGCGATACCCCATATTTTCCAGACGCTGCACCTGCTGGTAATTCTGCATTACATCCTTTTCACTCAGCATAATACGCTGCTCATCAGCCAATGCTTCCGTTGGTCGGGTGTCTTCCACACCGGACAAATGCACCAACCCGATAGCAGAAATATCAATGCGCGACGCAAACTCCTTTTCGGCCTCTTCGTACAGATGATGATGGAAGGTATCCAGCAAAACCTTAAAGGGGGAACCTGCTTCCCGGATCAGTTGCTGAGCCCAGACGGCAGAACGCAGCGAACTTACGCGGAATCCTAAAGGTTCAACCAGCCCCTGAATATCATACCGGGCAAAGAGATCGCTCAGTCGTTTTATTGCCTCAACCGTAACCTCCGGCGGCACAATCGTTCCATCATTCAGCGGACAAAGAACTAATGCCCGCGCGCCGACTCCCTGCGCGTCTCGTAATAATCCTTCCGTTTTTTTTACTACCTCCTCGGTCAGTTGGTTAAAGGGATAGACCGCATTAATTGTGACAATTTCAAGTCCATACTTTTCTGCCAGGTTACGCACCTGATTATAATTCAAGTCATCAGTAACGCTGCCGCTTGGCATATCATTACGCAATTCCACTTTATTAAACTCAAGACGTTTAACCAGTCGAAAGAATGCTTCTATGCTTAGACCCGGTGCAATTTTCCGGTTAATACAAAACCGTGTTTTTTCGATATTCATTATTTTCTCCCTGAACGTATATGAGTGGGTAAATAACCGTAATCCGTTAGTACAATTTAACGTAGGGTGAAAAAACCGGCTTTATCAATCTTGATAAAAACCGGTTTAATTTAGTGATGAACATCACAGGCTATAAGGGATTTTTGAAGAATATTTGAAGCTATTTCTCGCCAGGCACTTTAAGAAACTGCACCAGGATGCCGCTGAATAAATAGAGCCCCGCCATAGTATACATCACCACGCCGGTGCCGAACCCTGCCAGAACGGAGACCAGCGCTGGCCCAACGAAATTCCCCAGGCCGGAGCCAAAGTTCACGGCCGAGTTCGCCGCCCCCTTCTTATCCGGCGCCATCATCGGCACCAGCGGCGTCATTGGCACAAAGCCAGCCAGCCCGGCTCCCCACAAACACATCGCCAGCATAAAGGCGACATAGTTATGCCCCCATATCATCGGCACCCAGTAAACAATCAGCGTAGCGACACCGGTCAGGATGCTGCCAAAAATCTGGATGGTTCGGCGAAAACCAATTTTATCGCCCATCCAGCCAAAGATAATGTTGAAGACCTGGTTAGAGATAAAGGTAATCCCCCAAATACTCGCCCATTCCTCAAGCGTAAAGTGCTTATCCAGCAGAAACAGAGGTAATACGACAACAAAACCATAGGTGCCAAGACCGTTAATAGTTTTGACAATCACCGCCAGACCGATCCGTGGCCGTTCATACATAATGGAGATACCCGCAGATAACTCTTTGAAGACCGGCGTCGTTCGCGGTTTCAGAATGAATTCATTGCGTTCCAGCACCAGCATGAAGAGAACCCCCAGCAGCGCAACGCCCATCCCGGCCCACATCACGTTGATATGCCCCAACGCAGGAATTAACGACGCCGCCACCACCGGCCCAATGATGGTAAAACCAAGGTTATAGACCACCCAAAATAGCGAGGTGCCGATCCCTTGCTGGTGATTATCCAACTGGATGGTCAGGCGTACCAGGAAGGAGTAACAGACCAGCGGATACCCCACGCCACGCAGCATATAGGTCACGAGAATGGCACCAAAATCATGGCTGGGTAGCGCAAAGTTCAGAAACGCGACGGAAGCCAGAAGATAGACGATAAAACCGGTAACCATCACCTTTTTAGGACCAAAAACGTCCACACAGACGCCGGATAGCCAGGAGGTGATCGCGACCACAATCCCATATCCGGCAAAAATCTGCCCGATATGCGCCTGATCAAATCCCTGCGTATTTAACCAGGCAGATAACCAGCTGTTCTCAATACAGCCGCCCAACATAAATAAAAATGTTCCCAGGTAGCTCCAGATAAACTTACCTGGTTTTATATAAAATGTCTGGGGCAGCGTTGCCTGCATTTCTTTCATTTTATTACCCTCGGTATAGAAAAGCTCTCACACTTTTCAGTGCGAGAGTTTATTCATTATTAACAGATGCAGTTAAAGATAAATATCGCTTGTTATTTTCACCGGCAGCCCGCTTTTTAATGATTGCTGCGCGGCAATAGCGATACGCTGGGCCAATAATGCGTCTTCGCCGGTACAGACAACCGGCGTATGATGCAGGACTGAATCAATAAAGTGTAATATTTCCGTTCGGTAAGCTTCGCGATAACGGACCGTGAAATCAGGAAGGGGATTTTTCATTATGCAGTGCTGGCTGTTGAAAACTTTCACCGTCGACTCACTAACGTTATCCGCATACGCCATCCCTTCTGAGCCAAAAACCTCCACCCGTTGGTCATAGCCATATACCGCCCGACGGCTGTTATCAATGAGCGCGTAGCCGCCGTTTCTGAAAGTCAGCATCACCGCAAGCGTATCAACATCATCAATATTTTTCAGGCTGGGATCAATCAGCGTATTGCCCTTAACATAGACTTCGCTGACTTCATCCTGCATCATAAAACGAGCCATATCAAAGTCATGCATGGTGAAGTCAAAAATCAGACCGCCAATACGTTTGATCAGATCATGGGGTAGCAGGTCCGGATCGCGGGAGGTGATTTTTATCATCTGGGGCCGACCAATCTTGCCGCTGCGCACCAGCTCAAAGACCTCGTGAAACTGAGGATCAAAACGGCGGTTAAAGGCAACCTGCAGCGTCACCCCCTTCTCTTTCACTTTTCTCAGCACCGCCATTGAGGCCTGCTCATCTTCATTCATGCTGAGCGGTTTTTCACAAAAAATGTGCTTCCCCGCCTGCGCTGCCGCCGTGACGATCTCTTCGTGCATATCCGTTGAGGTGAAAATAAAAACTGCCTCTATATCATCACGCTGTAAAAGTTCCTGATAATTTTTATACCCTGAAGTTATATTTACCGAATAAAGCCAATCGCTCATCTCCTCAATAAAATAATCGGCGGCGCAGATAATATCTAATTGAGGCAGTAAATACATATTCTCAACATGCATTTTACCTACCCGACCGAGGCCAATAACACCACATCGAAGCTTTTTCATTCGTACCTCTTAATCTCATGAATAGTAAATTTAAAACCGCAAAAGAAAAGCATCCGTAATTCTGCGAAAAACGGATCGTTTTATTTTGCCGTTCTGAAAAGCAAACAATGCGTTGACGCTGTATCGTTCAGGTTGCAGAACAATAACCACACTTCTGCAACCTGAACGACGGCAAATTAATCAGTACTGCCGGGCCTGTCCGATATGTTCCTCAAGCATACGCGCTACCGCCTGGATACGTTCGCTACGGGATACCTGCGCCCCACCAACGCGCCACCAGCTCAGGTACTTATGCACCATCGTTTTGGGAAGCACTTTTATGTCTATCAGCGTGCTCACGGTCTGTTTACGAGCATCTTCCAACGCTTCATGCAGTTGTTCAATGGTGGTGACGCGATAGCTTTTACAACCATATCCTTCAGCGATGCGAGCGAAATCGACCGGGATAAACCCGCCTTCCTGACGACCGCTCTCCTGCTGATGGAAACGAAACTCGGTGAAGTAACTGTCCATACCGTGTTCCATTTGCAGATTATTGATACAGCCGTTGGTCATGTTATCGAGCAAAATGACGGTAATCTTTTTCCCCATCTGGACGGAAGTGACCAACTCAGAGTGCAGCATCATGAACGAACCGTCGCCCACGAAGCTGTACACCTCGCGCTCCGGCTGCGCCAGTTTGGCCCCCAATGCGGCATTGACTTCGTAGCCCATACAGGAGTAGCCGTACTCGACGTGGTAATCATTCTCGCCGCGGCTTTGCCAGACACGCTGGAGGTCGCCCGGCAGGCTGCCCGCCGCCGCCACCACCAGCGCGTTTTCCGGCAACATCCGGTTAAGCACGCCCAACACGCGCGTCTGGGTCAGCCACGATCGCGTAATCTCATTAAACTCTTCAAACACCTTTTGAGTATCCATATGATCCTCAATTTCAGGTTTGAAGCCCTCTCCGCTATATTCCACAGCATAGACGCGCTCAACTTCCGCCATATATTGCGAGCGGACGCGGTGAATAGTCTCACCCCATTGCGAAGCATAATGCTCCTGGGCCAGCCGTTCGCTAAGCTGCGTCAGGGCGACGCGAGCGTCACCCTGCATCTGTACGCCATCCAGCTTGAAGACATCAAAGCGGCTAACGTTGATATTTAAGTAGCGCACGTCGGGATTCTGGAAGATCCACTTTGAGGAGGTGGTGAAATCGGTATAGCGCGTCCCTACACCGATAATCAGATCGGCCTCCTGCGCCAGCAGATTCGCCGCCAGTGAACCGGTTTCGCCAATCCCGCCGACGTTCAGCGGGTGTGCAGAACTGAGCGCTCCCTTGCCAGCCTGGGTTTCAGCAATCGGCAGATGACAGCGTTCGGCAAATCTCAGCAGCGCCTCTTCAGCCTGCGAATACTTCACGCCCCCACCGCAAACGATCAGCGGCCGCTGGTGGCGGCGAATCAGCGCAACCGCCTCGTTCAGCATCGGCTCCGTCGGCGCGTGACGCTCAAGACGATAGACCCGGCGAGCGAAAAAATAATCCGGATAATCCCAGGCTTCACCCTGCACATCCTGTGGCAGGCAAAGCGTCACGGCCCCCGTATCCGCCGGATCGGTTAACACCCGCATCGCGCTGATACAGGCGCTCATTAGCTGTTCCGGACGCGTAATGCGATCCCAGTAGCGGCTAACTGCACGGAAAGCGTCATTGGTGCTCAGCGTCAGATCGTGTTCTTGTTCAACCTGTTGCAAAACCGGGTCGGGTTGACGAGATGCGTACACATCGCCCGGCAGCAAAAGCAGTGGAATACGGTTAGCCGTCGCGGTCGCCGCTGCGGTGATCATATTGGCGGCCCCTGGCCCCACTGAGGAGGTGCAGGCATAAATCTGATGGCGACGCATCTGGCGGGCAAACCCCGTCGCGATATGCGCCATTCCCTGTTCGTTACGCCCTTGATGAACGCTAAGTTGGCCACAGTCCTCTTCCAGCGCTTGCCCCAATCCGACAACGTTCCCGTGGCCAAAAATGGCGAAAATCCCTTTTACAAATTTGATTTCGCTGCCGTCTACGTCGATGTACTGATTATCAAGAAAGCGCACCAAAGCCTGCGCCATGGTCAACCTGATTGTTTTCATGTACCCCACCTGCTTTTATCAACCGTTCGGCTGTCGTTGCCTGCTTATGCATCGCTTCAGCCCCAAAAACACAGAGACTTATCATAGGATCAAAATTTCCGTTCTCACAATTATATGGAATTTATATTTCATTTATGGGAAGTAGATCAAAAAACGGTTAAAAAATTTCGCCATTTAGGCGTATTTTTCATGAAAATGAAATTTATCTTCCATGTGCTTTTAAAAGAAATAACACATTAATAATCAATCAACTAAAACAAAAAACACAACAAAAAACGATCATACGCGTTGCCCGGAAATGCCATTTCTGTGATCTTGTTCAAACAATAAATGAAAACATTATTTCCATTTTTATTGAAAATGAAATCACCAAACCTTAGTATGGGCAAAAATAACACCGTCTTCTGTTAGGGGATATGTCAATGAATAAAGCAGTCAGTAGTGAGCAAAAGCCGCTGGACGTTATCTGTCTGGGACGAGTCGCCGTTGATTTGTATGGTCAACAAATCGGGTCGCGGCTGGAGGATATGACGACTTTCGCTAAATATTTAGGGGGATCGTCAGGCAATGTTGCCTACGGCACGGCCATTCAGGGATTACGTTCCGCTATGCTGGCCCGCGTCGGCGATGAGCATATGGGACGTTTCGTTCGTGAAGAATTAAACCGCGTTGGTGTGGATACGCAGTGCCTGCTGTCGGATCGCGATCGTCTGACCGCGCTGGTGATCCTCGGCATTAAAGATCAGGACACCTTTCCTCTGATCTTCTACCGCGATAACTGCGCGGACATGGCGCTAACACCCGAGGATATCCGCGAAGATTACATCGCTTCTTCACGCGCATTAGCCGTCACCGGTACCCATCTTTCTCACCCCAATACGCGCGCCGCCGTTCTTAAAGCGCTGGAGTATGCGCAAAAACACGGGCTGCGGCGGGCACTGGATATCGACTACCGCCCCGTACTGTGGGGCCTGACGTCGCTAGGAGACGGTGAAACACGTTTCATCGCCTCATCACAGGTTACCGAACAGCTCCAGCAGGTATTGCGCCATTTCGATCTGATCGTTGGGACCGAAGAAGAATTCCATATCGCCGGCGGCAGTACCGACACGCTGACCGCCCTGCGGCGCGTCCGTCAGTTGACCCAGGCCGTACTGGTGTGCAAACGCGGCGCGCTGGGCTGCTCAGTCTTTGAAGGCAACATCGCCGATGACTGGTCGCAGGTGAAGATACATAGCGGCGTTCGTGTAGACGTTCTGAACGTTCTGGGCGCGGGCGATGCCTTTATGTCAGGACTGCTGCGGGGATACCTGAACGATGAAAGCTGGGAGCAAGCCTGCCGTTATGCAAACGCCTGCGGCGCGTTAGTGGTATCGCGCCACGGTTGTGCCCCCGCCATGCCAACCAAAAAAGAGCTGGACGACTACCTCGCGCGTGAACAATCCATCACCCGGCCAGACAAAGACCCGCGGCTGAATCACCTTCATCGGGTCACAACCCGTAAACAGCACTGGCCGGAGCTGTGCGTATTCGCCTTTGACCATCGCAAGCAACTGGTGGATATCGCAAATGAAGTCGGCGCCAGTGAATCCGCGATCCCTCCCCTGAAGATGCTACTGCTGGAAGGGGCGCGTCAGGCGGCGCTTGAGGCCGGTTTACAGAATAATAGCGGCATCCTTGCCGATACCACCTTTGGTCAGCAGGCGCTTAACGACGTGACCGGCCAGGGATGGTGGATTGGCCGACCGGTTGAGATGCCCGGTTCGTATCCGCTGAAGCTGGAACATGGCGATATTGGCTCTCAGCTTGTCAGCTGGCCGCAAGAGCACGTCGTGAAATGTCTGGTCTTCTATCATCCACTCGATGCAGAGTCGGTACGTCTTGAACAAGAGGCGCTCATTGACGAAGTTTACCGCGCCTGCTGCCAGTCTGGTCACGATCTGCTGCTGGAAGTCATCTTGCCGCGCGATGCGGCAGACCAAAATGAGCAATACTATCCTCAGATTGTGGAACGTTTTTATCAACTGGGGATCCTGCCGGACTGGTGGAAACTGCCGCCGTTAAGCCCAGATCGTTGGCGAGAAATCAGCCAGCATATTGAGCATTATGACCCTGAATGTCGCGGTATATTGATACTTGGCCTGGACGCACCGGAAAGCGAGTTGAAGTCAGGATTCGCCGCAGCAGCGGATATGCCCTGGGTGAAAGGTTTCGCCGTCGGCCGGACCATCTTTGGCGAACCGTCACGCCAGTGGTTAGGCGGCCAGCTTAACGATGAACAGCTCATCGCAACGGTGAAACAAAAATACCGCATGCTTATCGACTACTGGCGCGAATACCGCCCGGCACGTTAATGCCTGCCTCATCACGCCCCGTGTCTGCATCGGACAAGGGGCGTGTTCAAGGACGATTCCATGCCAGCTCTCACACAACATTCCACATCGATCACGCT
This sequence comes from Salmonella sp. SJTUF15570, assembly GCF_043357055.1. Taxonomy (NCBI): domain Bacteria; kingdom Pseudomonadati; phylum Pseudomonadota; class Gammaproteobacteria; order Enterobacterales; family Enterobacteriaceae; genus Salmonella; species Salmonella sp. SJTUF15570. Next base: position 242,741 of record NZ_JBEUKJ010000003.1, read on the forward strand.
GTTTCGCATCAGCGCCGCGATGTTTCTCAACTATCTGACTATTGGCATCCCGTTAGTCATGCTGCCGCTGTACGTTCAGCAGCAGTTGCATCTGAGCGATCTGTTGATCGGTATCGCGGTAGGCAGCCAATTTATCGCCACCTTGCTTACCCGGGGCGCCGCGGGTCGAAAAGCCGACACGTCAGGCGGACGTCGGACGGTTATCACCGGTCAGTTCTACTGCGCCGCATCAGGTCTGCTGATGCTGGTCAGTCTAATCGCTCACCCGGTTCCGCTGCTCGCATGGGCCATAATGATTGTTGGTCGTGTGCTGCTGGGCATCGGTGAAAGTTTCATTTTGACCGGTAATTTAACCTGGGGGATGTGGCTGGCGGGCTCGACCCACGCGGGTCAGGTTATTTCCTGGAACGGCATGGCGACCTACGGTGCGCTGGCTATCGGCGCGCCGCTGGGGCTGTCGCTTTACGCCAGGGCCGGCCTGGCGCTTCCGGCGCTCCTCGTCGTGCTGTTGCCGATCATCGCCAGTGGAGTCATCTATGGCATTCCGGGGAATATCCCAACAGCCCGTCCCCGCGTGCCAGTGCTACGGGTAGTCGGCCTGGTGTGGCGGCCCGGAACAGGGCTTGTGCTCCAGGGCATTGGTTTTGCCACCCTAAGCGCGTTTACCGCCCTCTGGTTCAACGAGCGTCACTGGGATAACACCGGTTTTGCGATGACGCTGTTTGGCATTGCGTTTATCGCTGTCCGCTTTTTCTGCGCCAAATTTCCCGACCGTTACGGCGGCGCCACGGTCGCAACCTTTTCACTACTGGTAGAGGGGACCGGACTGGCGGTAATGTGGGCCGCTCCGTCAGCAGGCGCTGCGCTGATTGGCGCGGCGATTACCGGCTGCGGCTGTTCGCTGATGTTCCCATCGCTGGGCGTAGAGGTTGTGCGCAGAGTGCCACCGGAGATTCGTGGTACGGCCCTCGGCGTCTGGTCAGCGTTTCAGGATCTGGCCTACGGATTTACCGGACCAATAGCGGGCCTGCTGACGCCGTTTATCGGCTATCAGCAGGTCTTTCTTCTGGCCGCGGCCTGCGCGCTGCTGGGCGCGGCGGTTGTCCATCTCCTGCTGCGGCAACATTAAGCTGTTAAGAAGGGGCGAGTCTTTTCCGCCCCTATCGCAAAGACTTCGCTGGCAGCCATCTGCCAGTAGCCAGGGTTAAACAGTTCCAGCGAACAGATCCCCTCATAGCCCTTCTGCACTAGCTCATGCGTGATCTCATGCAGTGGGATCACGCCGTTGCCAGGAAACAGACGATGGCAATGCTCCAGCGTTGCCAGCGGCAGATTATCGGCGTCATCAATATGGTAAACGAAGATCTTTTCCACAGGGATCTGGCGAAGCGTGGTCAGATCCCGCCATTGATCGTGCAGGTAAAGATTAAAGGCATCGACGACCAGCCCGACGTTACTGCGATCGACCGCATCTACGATCTCCATCGCCATGGCAAGACTGCGCACACAGCATCCTGCGGAACCGATCGGCTCAAAGGCCAGCCGCATCTGGCTTTCTTCCGCCACTGCCGCCATCTCGCGCAGACGCTTCACTGAATCTTTCACCGTTTCCCCTGGCGGAAAATTTCCCCCCTGACGAATGGTGGGCACCACAACCAGACAATCACCCCCCACCACTGAGCCAGCATGGCAGGCGAAAGCCAACTGCCGCCGTTTCTCCGCCCAGCTTTCGCTATCACAAAACGTAATGTCTTCCAGCGAATTGTAGCCCCAGGGCTTAAGGTGGCCGACGGCAAAAATGTCTGCCAGCTCGCTTAACGTATGTTTCTGTAACCACTCCTGCAACATATCCAGACGGATTTCGATGTAGTCATAGCCAAAACGTTCCGCCAACACAACATCCTGTGCCAGCGTGGAGTTTCGCATACAGGTCGCTTCATTAAATCCCAGCTTCATCATTCAGATCGACTCCTGCCGCCATAGCAACGTACTGGCGCCTGACGGCGGCAGCGTTAACGCGATCTCTTTATCGCCATCCAGCACCCGGCAACGCCTTTCCTGGACATCGCGGTTATACACCACCAGCACACGCTCGCCGTCGGGATTCACAAATCCCACCTCTTCCAGAAGATTATCGTAACTTGAAGAAAGCATGACCCTCGCCCCCGGACGCACATAGCGGCAGAAGTGGCCAATACCATACCAGGAGTGGTTACGCCGCAGCACGTCGTTTTGCGCATCGTATTGAATGGGCGCTTCACACAGATTACCCTGATGATTCGGCCCGCCCTCACTGTTCAGCAGCAGATTCCAGTCGATAAACCCGCTACAACCCGATTTGAAATTACCAATCATGTCATGGAGATAGGTATGCCAGTGGCGAATCTGGCTACCGGCATCGCTCTCCATTGGCACACAGCCTTCGGAAAACAGGAGTTTTTTATCCGGCAGGCACTGGGCCAGATACTGTATTTGCGAAAAATGGTCGCCGGTATACCAGTGGAATGCCAGCCCGTTAATTCCCTTATAATTAGCTTCGTCAGCAAAGGCGAGTTCAGCCCAGTCCACCAGGCCATCTTTATCGTGATCCCAGATATAGATCTCCATCTCATCCATACCCTGCCGGGCGAGGCGCGGACGCAGATACTGCACGGCAAAGGCTGTCTCCTCTTCCACGCTATACAGACAGGAGTCCCAGGTTTTTACCGCCACCGGCTCATTCTGCACGGAGAGCGCCTGCACATTAATGCCGTGGCGGCGGTATTCCAGCAGGTAGTTGATAATGATATCGGCCCAGTCGGCGTAGCATTCGCGCCGCAGCTTGCCGCCACCGTTCATATCGTTATTAGTTTTCATAAACGCCGGCGGACTCCACGGCGAAGCCATCAGCTTCATGTGTGGATTTAACCGCAACGCCCCGGAAATCAGCGGTATTAAATGCGCTTCATCGCGGGAAAAGGAGAGCCGTCCCTGCTGCAGGTCAGCGCTGGAATCGACATACGCGTAATTGCCCAGGGAAAAATCACAGCTCTGAATTGGCATCCGCGCCAGAGTGTAATTATGTTCCTGAGCAGAAAAATAAAGGGAAAGAAATTGCGCCTTCGTCTTTTCGCTCATGCTGTTGAATACCACGCCCGCACCTTCGGTAAAGCTGCCGCCGAATCCGTCAATCTGCTGTAACGTGTGGCGCGGTAAGACGCTGATTAATTCACTGCAATCACGCTGACGATACGAAAAAGAGACCGCACGCTCAACAAGGAATTGCTGACGATACGGATCGGAAGAGATGAGTCTGCCTTTCATAGGGAAGTTCCGGATAAAAGAAGATAATAAATTGTGATATGCCGGATAGGACGCTTAAGCATCGCTATCCGGCAGGAGTTTTAATACGCGGAAGGTTTATTTGTAGAAATCAGGTTTTGAGGGTAATTCAACAATCTCGGTATTCCCTGTTTCCTGAGACTTCACGCAGGCATCAGCGGTAACCGCAGCCAGATAACCATCCCATGACGTTGGGCCTGCCGGCGGCAATCCTGCGTTCAGACGATCGAAGAAATCCTGGAACTCAATGTCGTAGGCATCAATAAAGCGCTGTTTCCAGTCAACCAGGATGTCGGTGCTATACTTCGCCGCTTTCCGTACCGCGGCGCTGGCGACGGTTGGCAGCTCCGCCATTCCTTTCTCGCCGGTAACATCGCAGTGAATGTCGTAGCCATACTGGCAGTTCACAAACACTTCAACCACAATATTGATGCCGGAGGTGGTTTCCATTACAACCAGCTGCGGATCACGCAGAGTGGTCACCAGGCTGGACTGACGCGGGAAGTAAACCTTAACGGTTTTATAATCTTCGTTAAGCAGCCAGTGCATAACGTCAATTTCATGAATCAATGTTTCATAGATAGCCTGTGGCGTTTTGTATTCTGGCACCGTGCTGGCATTGTAATGACGTCCATGAACCATTAATGGCTGACCGATTTCGCCGCTGTCGATAATATTTTTCAGCTGAACGTAACCTTTGTCGTAGCGGCGCATAAAACCAATCTGCACCATGCGCTTACCATTTTTCTGCTCTGCTTCAATCACACGCTGACAATCCGCAGCCGTCACCGCTAGCGGTTTTTCACAGAAAACATATTTGTTAGCATTTAGCGCGGCAACGGCTACATCGGCGTGCGCCTCATTTGATGCGGTAATGATGACCACTTCAACGTCTTTATCATTAATCAGATCGTGATAGTCATTATAATCTTTGGCTTCGATCGCATACTTATCCAGCGCCGCCTGCGCCCTACCCGCGACGATATCACATACGGCAACAACCTCTACACCCGACACGGTGTTGGCCAGACGTCTTAAGTGATCGGAGCCGATCATGCCGATACCTACAATACCTGCTTTTAAAGTCATTTTCTGTTTCCTTTTCAATTAAAGATAATTTTTCAGTAACTCATCAATATGCTTTTTACCTTTTTGCGCATATTCCAATGGGTTATATTTCTTAGGATCCTGCTCGGCCTCAACAACAATCCAGCCAGAATATTGATGCCCGACCAGATAAGCTAATACGGATTTAAAATCAATATTTCCATCGCCGGGGACGGTAAACACACCATCAAGGAAAGAATTGAGGAATGATTTCTTCGCGAGGCGACATGCTTTGAGTTTTTCATTACGCACATCTTTAAAATGAACGTGTTTAATACGATCAAAATGTTTACTCAGTAGCGGCATGACATCGCCGTCAGAAACATATATATGCCCGGTATCAAACAGCAGATGTACAAATTGCGGATCGGTATTCTCCATGAGTCGATCCACTTCTGGCAGAGTCTGCACACCGGTGCCCATATGATGATGGAAAGCGAGCTTCAGCCCGTGCGCATTGGCAATCTTCCCAAGCGCATTAAGTCCTTCGCATAAAAGCTGCCATTCGCTGTCGCTGAAGTTAGGCTTCTCTGTATAAACGCACTTATCGATAATACCTTGAATACTATAAGTTTGTTCAGAAACAACGGCGACATATGCATGTATTGCCTGCAAATAAGCACAATGCTGTTCAAAAGCATTCATCGCAGATGCAATACCGTCGCGAATAATAAAGGAAGAAAACCACTGGCCTGGTATTTCCAGTCCGCGAAGCATTAACTCTTTATTTAACTCAGCAGGATCCTGCGGATAACAACCGCCAACTTCCGTCCCGGAAAAACCGGTGAGCGCGGCATCACTAAGTATTTGTTTATATGTATTTTCTTTACCAATCTCAGGAATATCATCATTGCGCCAACCGATAGGCGCAATCCCCAACTTAATGCTCTTTTTTACATTGTACATGTTGCTGGCTCCCACTTAATGAAACGCTTTTACTGCATACCGCGATGCAAATTAACCTTTGATGGACAACATATTACTTTTTGTAGCCTGAAAAACTTTATCTATCCTGGTTGAAGAAGTGGGATAAATGCGTCAGGTATCACAAAAAAATCATCACTCTTTAATGATATTGCCAGACTTTTCGCGCTATAGATAAACGCATAAAATATACCGACAAATAAAAAATGGCCGCAGTATTGCGACCATTCTCATGACGATTAAATTTTAGCAAGCATTAATATTCAAATAATAAATAATTAGCTTTACGATAGTCCTTGCGATATTGACCGGGCGTTTTCCCTACTTTATTTTTGAAGTAATTCTGAAAATGACTAAGGTTGCTAAAGCCAACACGATAAGCAATAGAGGTGATCTTTTCGCGCCCGCCTTCATCCGTGGTTAGTAACGATTGCGCCTCCCCCAGCCTACGTTTTATCAGGTAATCCATCGGTGAATAACCATAGCGGCGTTTAAATTCATGGGAAACATAATAAGGACTGACATTAAATTTCGTCGCCAGCGTATCCAGCCGAATTGGCTCATAGAAATTGCGATCAATATAGGATTTTATTGAATCAAGTAAATTTTCATGGCGCTGTATGGCATCGTTACCTGTGCGCAATAAGACATTTCCCTCAATGTATTTGAGTACTACCTGGGTCAATAGCTGCGCCATTGCTGGCCCTTCTACCGCATGCTGATTAATAACGGTAAACACGGAGCTCATCAGTTTTTCCACCGTCGCATAATGGTGATACAGTGGAATAACCGGCACAATATCATCCGGTATTAGCGCATTCTCACGTAGACCCGGACACGAAATATTGTTAATCCCACAACAAATAGTGCCAATTGGCCGCCCGCTTTCCAGATACTCATCATGCACTACCTGGCTGTTATAAATGACCAGGTCGCCTTTACGAACCGGGTAGATGCGATCGCCAATGAAATACTCTCCGTCTCCTTCGGTGATAAGAATCAGTTCAACGGTCTGTGGGTGCATATGCATGAACCGGACAAACGGACCATTGCTCTCACTGACCTGACTCACATACGCCAACTGGGGCTGAGCCTTATTCTCTCGTTCTGAAGGACAGAAGCACAAGCGCATGATTTACCCTCCAATATCCGAAACTGTGGTGCCGAAACACCCCTGAAATTTGAATTTTTATACCACACCAAATGAAACAAAAATGCTATATAGATCATAATTTTTTCCAAATCTTTCCTCGTCACAACAGACAACCATTGATATCACACCAAATAAAAACAATAAAAATCAATAATTTAATTAGATTTTTGATTTCTTACTGCACATACCCTCGTATAAAAATCAGTCGTCAAATTTTCAAAATAAAATTTCATAAAAATAAATTTGAAATTTTTAATCCTAAAATTTACATTGAATACGGTATGCGTTTTAGGCTGAAGATAACCAGGCTTTCCTGTGACCGCTCAGTCAGAACGTCGTCAACATCGGTTTAAGAGGATAAAAAAGAGATGGAAACAGTCGGCAATTTTATTCATGGTAAAACGACACTGAGCAGCAGCGGCGAGACGCTACCGGTGACTAATCCGGCCACCGGTAAAGTAATTCGTCAGGTCACCCAGAGCACCCGAGAGGAGATGCTGGCGGCAATTCAAAGCGCACATGAGGCTTTTCCGGCATGGAGTAAAATGACTCCGCTACGCCGGGCACGTATCCTTTTTGAATTCAAAGTATTACTGGAAAAGCATCGGGACGAACTGGCGGCGCTGATCGTCAGCGAGCATGGCAAGGTCTGGTCAGATGCGCTTGGCGAACTGACGCGCGGCATAGAGGTTGTCGAATTTGCCTGCGGGATCCCGCACCTCAGCAAAGGAGAGTACTCCTTTAACGTCGGCTCAGGCGTTGACAGCTTTTCATTAATGCAGCCGCTTGGGGTTGTGGCAGGCATCACACCGTTTAACTTCCCGGCAATGGTGCCTATGTGGATGTTCCCGGTTGCTCTGGCTTGCGGCAATACCTTCGTCCTGAAGCCGCCCGCACTGGTGCCGTCCGCATCGTTACGTATGGCGCAGCTTCTGCAGGAGGCTGGCCTGCCGGACGGCGTGTTTAACGTTGTTCACTGTGGCAATGAGGCGGCTAGCCTGTTGACCAGCGACCCTCGCGTACAGGCCGTCAGCTTTGTCGGTTCCTCCGCCGTCGCGGAACATATCTATACCACCGCCAGCGCCCATGGCAAACGTGTACAGGCCTTCGGGGCCGCCAAAAATCACGCAATCGTCATGCCGGATGCAGATCTGGACGCCACCGTCAACGCCATTATGGGCGGAGCATTTGGTTCCGCGGGCGAACGCTGTATGGCGCTGCCGGTAGTGGTCGCGGTGGGCGATGAAACGGCGGACCGTCTGATCGAACGCCTGAAACCGCTGATTGCGGCGCTACGTATCGGCCCGGGAGAGCTGCGCGGCAAAGATGAAAATGAAATGGGCCCGGTTGTTTCACGTGCTCATCAACAGAAAGTGTTGGGTTACATCGACAAAGGAGTTAGCGAGGGAGCAACTCTGGTCATGGATGGCCGCAACTATAGCGTGGCGGGATATCCTGAAGGCTTTTATGTCGGCGGCACTCTGTTTGATAACGTCACGCCTGAGATGACCATCTGGCGTGAAGAAATTTTTGGCCCGGTTCTCGGAATTGTGCGCGTCCCGGATTATGCCACCGCCATTAGCACGGTAAACTCCCATGAATTCGGCAACGGCAGCGTGATTTTCACCACCAACGGTCACTATGCGCGCGAATTCGCCCAGTCGGTTGAAGCCGGGATGGTCGGTATTAATATTCCAGTTCCGGTTCCGATGGCATTTCACTCTTTTGGCGGCTGGAAGCGCTCGGTGTTTGGCGCCCTGAACGTCCATGGGCCGGATGGCGTGCGCTTCTATACCCGGATGAAAACCGTTACCTCGCGTTGGCCGAACGGACAGCAGATCGTATCGGAGTTCAGTATGCCGACTCTCGGTTAATACGCTTTCAGGAAGGAGAAGATTATGGCCAACTTGCTGAGTACCTGTACCTCTGAGTCGGGAAATATCCAACACATTTCCCCTCAAAATGCAGGCTGGGAGTATGTCGGTTTTGATGTCTGGCAGTTGAAGGCTGGAGAGTCGATAACCCTGCCGTCCGATGAGCGTGAACGCTGTCTGGTGCTGGTTGCCGGACTGGCCAGCGTTAAGGCCGCCGACAGTTTTTTCTATCGGATTGGTCAGCGCATGAGTCCGTTTGAACGCATTCCGGCTTATTCGGTTTACCTCCCCCATCATACGGAGGCGAAAGTGACAGCCGAAACCGACCTTGAGCTGGCCGTATGCAGCGCGCCGGGATTCGGAGAGCTTCCGGTACGTCTGATCTCGCCACAAGAGGTCGGGGTAGAGCATCGGGGAAAAGGGCGCAATCAGCGCCTGGTGCATAACATCCTTCCTGATAGCCAGCTCGCCGACAGCCTGCTAGTCGTTGAAGTGTACACTAATGAAGGCGATACCAGCTCCTGGCCCGCGCACAAGCACGATACGGCAGTTGAAGGCCAGGAGACCTATCTGGAAGAGACGTACTATCACCGTTTCAATCCACCTCAGGGATTCTGCTTACAGCGCGTCTACACCGACGATCGCAGCCTGGATGAATGTATGGCGGTCTATAACCGGGATGTAGTGAAAGTACCTAAGGGCTACCACCCGGTTGCCACCATCGCGGGTTACGATAACTACTATCTGAACGTGATGGCCGGCCCGCTACGAAAATGGCGTTTCACCTGGGAAGAGAACCACGCGTGGATTAACTCACCAGACTACCCGCGATAACACTTCGTTGAGTGGTACTTTGCCAGCCGTCCTCTGCGGCTGGCTTTTTTATTCAACTCTGCGCCACACACGCTCATAAGATCGCTATCCACCTTCTCTTAAATTATTTCCCTGTTTTGTATATAGCGTATTTACGGCACGGCCCCCACCAGGAATACGCAATAAAATAATGATGCAGAAGAAGACTTACCCTATTTGCCGATATTATTATGGATCAATTAGTTACGTAGAGGTGGTAAACACTGGGGAGGTTTCAACAGGGTATATCCTGTGCGCACTCGCTGGAGGGAGTAAAGGTTGTGTAACCAGCGGAGAATATCTCTGGATATTCTCCGCTAATATTGGAGAGGTATCAGGCTATTACATCGCGACGTTTCCCCTGAATTTCACGCAGCTTGTTCTCGGCCAGCCGTTCAATTTCTGTTAGCGGCACCCCTTTTGTTTCCGGCACATAACGAGAAATAAAGACATAGCAGACCAAATTAAAGACGACAAAAATCCACATCGAGAAAGCGCCGCCGAAGGTCTCCTGCAGCCAGGCGTTATCATTTATGACCGGGAACAACAGTGAGATGAGGAAGTTGGCTATCCACATCAGGCTCACCGCCAGCCCCATCCCAAAACCTTTTATCTTTTCAGGGAAAACCTCAGAAATCAGTACCCATGCGCCAACGCTCCAGCTGACGGCAAACAGCAGCATAAAAAACAGGATGCCAAAGATGGTAATGTAGCCTGTATCGTGGGTGTACAAACCGTATGACGCGATCAACAGGCCGACAATTGAGCCGATGGTACCAATTTTCATAATCGGTATACGGCCATAGCGGTCGAACAGGATCATGCCGATAAAACTGCCCACCACATTACATACCGCGATAAAAATGGTCTGGAACATAACCACTTCGGTACTGCTGTTCTGCAACACCAGCGGCGCATAATAGTTCATTACGTTAACGCCTGTGAACTGTTGCAAAACGGCGATACAGCATCCAACCAACAGAATATAGCGGAGCACCGGCGAGCTTTTCAGGTTGGTGCGTTCTCCCCCGGCGACGTTGTCCTGTGGACGTACGGTTTCTTTCATGCTGTCAAAAATAGCGGCCACATCTGTGGCCGTTAATCCACTGTAGATCCGGGTAAGCACCTTTATCGAACGAGCTTCGCTGCGGTTGTTACGGGCGCACCATGCCGGTGATTCGGGTAGGAAAAGCGTAATCGCTAACATCGCAATGGAGGGTACCACTTGGGCAAAAAGCATAGTCTTCCAGCCCTGGGAAACCAGCACATCAGCAGGCATTCCTTTTGCTATCAGATAGTTGACTATAAACACGATAACCTGGCCAGATACCACGGAGATATTGTAAATGCCCAGCGCTTTGCCGCGAATTTCAGCAGGCGCCAGTTCAGACATATACATGGTGGATGCCGTTCCGGCCATCCCAACCGCAAAACCACACACAATGCGGGAAAGGGAGAAGATCATGAACGATTCACTCATCGCCGCCCCTAAGGAAGAAGCGATAAAAATGATCGCAATGATCAGAAGCGCAGGTTTACGCCCCAGTTTATCGGCAATTTTTCCACCGACCAGCGCGCCGATGATACAACCAATCACGATACTGGAAACGGCCCATCCGGTCTCGGTTGGCGTCAGTTGGTAATACTGCTGTAAAGGCAATACCACCCCGGTAATCACCGCCGTTGAATAACCAAACATCAATCCAGCCAGCGCCGCAATACAACACAGGACGTACACATAGGCCGAATTGTACTTACTTCTCTGAGACATAATCCCTCCCTTGCCTGTTGAGGAAACAACACACCAATGAAATTTTTCATTTTATTTTTGCATTCATTAGAAGAAAAATTCCATGCAAAAGATCACGAAATGGAGATATTCCAGGAAAGAACAAAAAGTACGGCCCCTGACAAATTGAGTTCAGGCATTGTCGCGAAAGCAATAAAATCAAGTAACTTCAGCAAGATAGAGGAGAGCACTGCGCAAAACGCAGCATCTTAACGATAAAAAACGCCAGGATTATGAAATTCGAAATGTGATACCCATAACAAAACATAAGTTTCATTATTGATCATTTTGAAATTAAAACATAGGTTGTGAAACGAGAGTTCTCAATAGCTATAAGATCGTCGGCAGAGCTACGGCAATGACCGACATAAGATGAATTTGTCTATTTGTTCACTAAATTCAAACAGATAGATGAAGTTTATTCTGGAGATAATCTACCTATGTCCACATCAGATAGTTGTTATAATACGGGTTACATATTACGCATCTGCGCGATTGCCGCACTGGGCGGAATATTATTTGGCTACGATACTGCTGTTATTTCAGGTGCGATTGGTTCACTGACCAGCTACTTTCATCTATCTCCTGCTGAGACCGGCTGGGCGGTTTCCTGCGTTGTGGTGGGGTGCGTTATTGGTTCGTTTAGCGCCGGATATTTATCCAAACGTTTTGGACGCAAGAAATCATTGATGGTTTCAGCGCTGTTATTCACTATTTCCGCAGTGGGCACCTCCCTCTCCTACACGTTCACCCATTTTGTGATTTATCGCATTATCGGTGGACTGGCAGTCGGCCTGGCGGCAACAGTATCACCGATGTATATGTCTGAAGTCTCACCGAAAAACATGCGCGGCAGAGCATTAAGTATGCAGCAGTTCGCTATCGTTTTCGGTCAGATTCTGATCTTCTACGTTAACTACAAAATAGCATCGATTGCAGCGGATACCTGGCTCATTGAACTTGGCTGGCGCTATATGTTTGCTGCGGGTATTATTCCCTGCATTTTGTTCTGTATTTTAGTCTTTTTAATCCCGGAATCTCCCCGCTGGATGATGATGATTGGTCGCGAGGAGGAGACGCTAAAAATACTGACCAAAATATCCAACGAAGAACATGCCAGACATCTTCTTGCCGATATAAAAACCTCACTGCAAAATGACCAACTAAACGCCCATCAAAAACTCAATTACCGCGACGGGAACGTGCGTTTCATCCTGATCCTGGGCTGCATGATCGCTATGCTGCAACAGGTAACAGGGGTTAACGTCATGATGTATTACGCGCCAATCGTCCTTAAGGATGTGACCGGTAGCGCCCAGGAGGCCCTGTTCCAGACAATCTGGATCGGCGTGATTCAGCTTATCGGTTCCATTATTGGCGCAATGATTATGGATAAGATGGGGCGTTTGTCGCTGATGCGTAAAGGCACTATTGGCAGCATCATCGGCTTGTTGCTCACTTCATGGGCGCTGTACAGCCAGGCAACCGGTTATTTCGCGCTATTCGGTATGCTGTTCTTTATGATTTTCTACGCGCTTTCCTGGGGCGTGGGCGCATGGGTGCTTATTTCTGAAATATTCCCTAACCGGATGAGGTCGCAGGGAATGAGTATTTCGGTCGGATTTATGTGGATGGCAAACTTTTTAGTTTCGCAATTCTTCCCGATGATTAATGAAAACCCGTATTTACTTTCGCATTTCCACGGCGCATTTCCAATGTGGATATTTGCCATCTGCTGCATCTTCAGTTACTTCTTTATCTGCCGTTACCTGCCGGAAACAAAAGGCATTTCGCTGGAGAAAATGGAGAGCGTAGTGTTAGCAAAACGCAGAAAAAAACTGCAGCCAATTCAAACCGAACGTTATTCTGATTAAGTTTCACCACAATGCCGATGATCGCTAAATACGATCATCGGCTTGTTTTTTTACTCCGTCGCCAGCGCCAGTGAAACCGCTAACGTTTGCGCCAGACACATGGACGCGACCTGAGAACGGAAACCATCGACCTGCGCTTCACGTACCACAAAACAGACTTCACTGAACGCTGCCAGCGGGCTGACCTGGCTATCGGTTATCGCAATATGGTGCGCACCGCGTTTCGCGCCAAGCTCGACTAATTCCACCACTTCCTGCGCGTAAGGCGAGTAGCTGATGGCAATAACGACATCGTCGGGGCTGACCATACTTAGCTGTTCAGAGAACATTCCGCCAATACCGTCAATTAAAAATGCCCGTCTCTCCAGATGACGCAATGCGTAGGTTAAATAACTGGCCACGCTAAACGAACGACGTAATCCAATCACATAAATATTGTCGGCTTTCGCTAACAGATTGACCGCCGCATCCAACTGCTCATTTTTAATCTGCACCGGTAATTGTTGTAATACCTGTGCATTCACCATTGAAAATAGCTTCAGAATTTCACCCGGCTTTTCCGGGGTAGGTTCCCCTTCATCCGCATTTTTCTGTCTGAACAGACGCGCCCGCTCGGTATAGCTTACTGTTTCCTCCATCAGGTGCTGGCGAAATACCTGTTTCATTTCATTAAATCCGCTAAAACCAAACGCATTAGCAAAACGAATCAGTGTCGAAGGGGGAACATCGGCATGTTGCGCGATGGAAGCGACCGTGTCAAAAGCAACGCTATTACTGTTATCCAGAATATACTGAGCAACTTGTTTAAGACGTTTGCTAAGGCTGTCATAGCGACTGCGGATATCATCCTGCAGTAAGGAAAGTTGAGTTTGATGTTTAGACATGCATGATACTCTAATAGAACGAAAATTTCGTAAATAACCATATTAGCACAAATGAACTGAACATACAGTTAACAACATTCAAATTGCGCTGTGGTTACCTTCAGTACAGAATTTGCTGGCGGGCTGGGTTCTGAGCAATCTGAATCTGACCGCATAAATGCGACAGGATCAGCATTGTTATGACTGGACGATGCCCGCAGCCAGGCGGCATCGCAAACGTTGAAAGGCAGAAGATGACGTTTATAAATCACGAAACCTTCATCTGTTATTGCGAACTGGCTCTTTTCGTCCCGCATACGGCAACCGGCGGAACACTCTTAGTGTATTACACTGATTACTTTAAGGATATGCGTCTACTCTTTTTCAATACTGAGCGGCAAATGATTTTTCAGTATTGCTTTAACGTCTCCCGGCGAGCGGAATGCGCTTTCGATGGCAAGATGCCCCATATAAAACAGCCAGCCACAAGGCTGGCTGACCGCATAGTCATTTAATACGCTGTTACGTTCTGAGCTTTTTTCGCCAGCCCATCCAGCAATTTCTGATGGATGCCGCCGAAACCGCCGTTGCTCATCACCAGGATGTGATCGCCAGGCTGTGCGGTTTTCACCACCATTTCCGCCAGCGTATCGACATCGCCACTCCAGTGAGCAGGCTGTACGCAGGCTTCAGCGACTTCCGCCACTTGCCACGGAATATGCGGCGGCTGCAGCAGGAACACTTCATCCGCACGCCCTAACGACGGTGCCAGGTCATCCTTGCATAACCCCATCTTCATCGTGTTAGAACGCGGCTCCAGCACTGCGATAATGCGCGCGGTGCCGCCCACTTTACCGCGCAGCGCCGCCAGCGTGGCCAGAATTGCCGTCGGGTGGTGAGCAAAATCGTCATACACCGTCACGCCGTTCGCTTCGCCGCGTAGCTCCAGACGGCGGCGGGCGTTAATAAATGACCCCAGCGCGCTGGCCGCTTCTGCGGGCGCGACGCCCACGTGGCGCGCGGCGGCAATCGCCATCAGACCGTTGTGCATGTTATGTTCGCCGACCAGGCCCCATTTCACATCGCCGACTTTTTCGCCGTCCAGCCACACTTCCCACTCGGAAGCATCCGTAGTCAGCTTCTTCGCCTGCCAGTGTCCCTGCTCGCCCACCAGCTCCTGCTCGCTCCAGCAGCCCAGCGCCATGGTCTGTTTCAGGTTGATGTCGTTTTCCGGCCAGATGATGCGCCCCTGCCCCGGCACGATGCGCACCAGATGGTGGAACTGCTTCTGGATCGCTTTCAGATCGTCGAAGATGTCGGCATGATCAAACTCAAGGTTGTTGAGGATCAGCGTCCGCGGGCAGTAATGTACAAATTTAGAACGTTTATCAAAGAACGCGCAGTCGTACTCATCCGCTTCGATAACAAAGAATGGGCTCTCGCCCAGGCGAGCGGAAACTTCAAAGTTACCCGGTACGCCGCCGATCACGAAGCCCGGTTTGTACCCGCACGCTTCCAGTATCCAGGTCGCCATACCTGCGGTCGTGGTTTTACCGTGGGTACCGGCGACCGCCAGTACCCAGCGATCGCGCAACACAAAGTCGTGCAGCCACTGTGGACCAGACATAAAGGGAATGTTTTTTTCCAGCACCGCTTCCACGCACGGATTCCCGCGCGTCATCGCATTGCCGATAATCACCAGATCCGGCTGCGGATCGAGCTGGCTGGCGTCATAACCCTGGATCAGATCAATGCCTTGCTTCTCAAGTAAGGTACTCATCGGCGGATACACATTGGCGTCCGAACCCGTTACTTCATGACCAAGCGAGCGAGCCAGCATCGCCAGCCCCCCCATGAAAGTGCCACAAATTCCCAAAATATGAATGCGCATACGTCACTATCCTTTTTTTATCTGCGAGCCATTTTACGCACATGTCTGGCAAGTGAGAAACGCATTTCAGGTAAATCTGTACTTTGCTGGCGCGATTCACCTGAGCGCATCATCTGAAATGTTTGTTAAGATTGTTACGGTCGCTTTACTCCAATCAATTGCAGGGAAAGTGTTATGAAAACGTTAGGTGAATTTATTGTCGAAAAGCAGCACGAGTTCTCTCAGGCTACCGGTGAGCTCACTGCTTTGCTGTCGGCAATAAAATTGGGCGCCAAGATCATCCACCGCGATATCAACAAGGCCGGTCTGGTTGATATCCTGGGTGCCAGCGGTGCTGAGAACGTACAGGGCGAGGTTCAGCAGAAACTCGATCTGTTCGCGAACGAGAAACTGAAAGCTGCACTAAAAGCGCGCGATATTGTAGCGGGCATCGCATCGGAAGAAGAGGACGAAATTGTCGTCTTTGAAGGCTGCGAACACGCGAAATATGTGGTGCTGATGGACCCTCTGGATGGCTCTTCTAACATCGACGTTAACGTCTCTGTCGGTACGATTTTCTCGATTTATCGCCGCGTGACGCCCGTCGGCACGCCGGTCACCGAAGAAGATTTCCTGCAACCCGGCAACAAACAGGTCGCTGCGGGATATGTCGTGTATGGCTCGTCCACCATGCTGGTTTACACCACCGGCTGCGGCGTACACGCTTTCACCTACGATCCGTCGTTGGGCGTGTTCTGTCTGTGCCAGGAACGTATGCGTTTCCCGGAAAAGGGTAAAACTTACTCCATTAACGAAGGCAACTACATTAAATTCCCGAATGGCGTGAAGAAGTACATCAAATTCTGCCAGGAAGAGGATAGTTCAACAAGTCGCCCTTATACCTCACGTTACATTGGCTCTCTGGTGGCCGATTTCCATCGCAACCTGCTGAAAGGCGGCATCTATCTCTACCCCAGCACCGCCAGCCATCCGCAGGGAAAACTGCGTCTGCTGTATGAGTGCAACCCGATGGCGTTCCTCGCAGAACAGGCCGGCGGCAAAGCAAGCGATGGTAAAGAACGTATTCTGGATATCATTCCGGAAAGCCTGCACCAGCGCCGCTCGTTCTTCGTCGGCAACCGCCATATGGTTGACGATGTGGAACGCTTTATCCGCGAATACCCGGACGCGTAATCTTTACCACCATGCGGAATAACGCATGAAGCCGCCATTGGGCAATAAGATGTCCGATGGCGGCGTTGCCTTATCAGGCCCGTGATTTTTTCGGTTCTTAACCTTTGTCGTTTATGCTCCGCAACGACGCGCCAGATGAGGCGGAAACGAAAACAAGCGAAGACTTTCGGCGTGAGTTGGCTATAATACTCGCCACTTGTTTGTCATAAATTCAAAGGAAACAGACATGAGCTTACTCAACGTCCCGGCGGGTAAAGAACTGCCGGAAGATATCTACGTCGTTATCGAGATCCCGGCTAACGCAGATCCGATCAAATACGAAGTTGACAAAGAGAGCGGCGCGCTGTTCGTTGACCGCTTCATGTCCACCGCGATGTTCTATCCGTGCAACTACGGTTACATCAACCATACCCTGTCTCTGGACGGCGACCCGGTAGACGTTCTGGTCCCGACGCCGTACCCGCTGCAGCCAGGCGCCGTCATCCGTTGCCGTCCGGTTGGCGTACTGAAAATGACCGACGAATCCGGTGAAGATGCGAAACTGGTTGCCGTACCGCACACCAAACTGAGCAAAGAGTACGATCACATTAAAGATGTGAACGATCTGCCGGAACTGCTGAAAGCGCAGATCACTCATTTCTTCGAGCATTATAAAGATCTCGAAAAAGGCAAATGGGTGAAAGTTGACGGTTGGGACAACGCCGAAGCGGCTAAAGCGGAAATCGTTGCCTCCTTCGAGCGCGCAGCGAAGAAATAAGTTCGCTTTTACATAAGCGTCAAGATAAAGGCTCTCATAGTAATGAGGGCCTTTTTATTGGCTAATGAATAGAACACAATTTTTATCATTATTAGTTTAACATTCACGGAATGAATAAGACTTTACCTTATTTTTTATTAAAAAGGGTTGAATACGCTCACATTTTCTCTAAAAAGCTTAAGATAATAATTGTTTTGTGAATGCCCGCAGACTCCTCTGGACTTACGCCCTAAATATTAGCAAGCGCCAAATTCTTATTTAGTGCATAGGCCCGATTACCTTTTTAATAAGGTATCCTAAGCTCTCCCTACCAATAACCGTATTTTTAATCCAACATAATATCCGCTCAAAACACACTTTTTAATATATTTTTAAGGGCTGCCATAATTATTTACTATTTTAAGAGATTATGATGAAAAATGATATATTAATTACCGGTGGACATATCATCGATCCCGCTCGTAATATTAATGAGATTAACAATTTACGCATCATTAACGATATTATCGTTGATGCCGATAAATATCCTGTAACTTCGGAGACCCGGATTATCCATGCCGACGGTATGATCGTCACTCCCGGTCTTATCGATTATCACGCGCATGTTTTTTATGACGCGACGGAAGGCGGCGTCAGGCCTGATATGTACATGCCGCCGAATGGCGTCACCACCGTCGTGGATGCAGGTTCTGCCGGTACGGCAAACTTTGATGCCTTCTACCGAACGGTGATTTGCGCCAGCAAAGTTCGAATCAAAGCGTTTCTGACCGTGTCGCCGCCGGGCCAAACCTGGTCACAAGAAAATTATGATCCTGACAATATTGATGAAAATAAGATCCACGCGCTGTTTCGCCAGTATCGCAACGTTCTTCAGGGATTAAAACTCAAGGTTCAGACTGAGGACATTGCTGAATATGGCTTAAAACCGCTGACTGAATCCCTTCGTATTGCCAACGATTTAAAGTGTCCCGTGGCAATACACTCGACTCATCCCATCGTTCCCATGAAAGAACTTGTCTCCTTGCTACGCCGCGGCGATATTATCGCTCATGCGTTTCACGGCAAAGGTAGCACCATTCTTACTGATGAAGGCGCTGTCTTAGCCGAAGTCCGTCAGGCAAGGGAAAGAGGCGTTATATTTGATGCCGCCAATGGTCGCAGCCATTTTTCAATGAACACGGCACGCCGGGCCATCGCCAATGGCTTTCTTCCGGATATCATCAGTAGCGATCTCTCAACCATCACTAAACTCGCCTGGCCTGTTTACGCCTTACCATGGATTTTATCGAAATATTTAGCACTCGGCGTCGCGCTTACCGATGTCATTAACGCCTGTACCCATACCCCAGCAGTTTTATTGGGCATGGCAGCAGAAATTGGTACGCTGGCCCCTGGGGCATTTGCCGATATCGCCATCTTTAAATTAAAAAACAGGCATGTTGAATTTGCCGATATTCATGGTGAAACGCTCACAGGGACGCATGTGCTGGTACCACAAATGACCATAAAATCCGGTGAGATATTATTTCGTCAAATTGATTTTGGCGCGCGGCCAAACGGAGTTGAAAAATGACCTCAATGCAAAAATGGCTACGGATCGGCGCGACATTAATGTTCGGCCTTTTTGTTGCTTATCTTGACCGTTCTAATCTTTCCGTTACGTTACCTACGATTACACACGACCTGAATATTGATGGCGCAACGGCCAGCATTGTATTAACCATATTTCTTATTGGCTATGCCTTTTCAAATATTTTTGGCGGCGTATTTACCCAGCGATACGATCCGAAAAAAATAGTCATTCTGATGGTGCTAATCTGGTCGATTGCGACCGTTTTTGTCGGATTTACCTCGTCAGTGTACGTTATTTTGATTTGTCGGCTGGTGCTTGGCATTACCGAAGGCATTTATTGGCCGCAGCAGTCCCGCTTCGCCAGCGACTGGTTTTCAGACAAAGAACGGACGCAGGCGAACAGTATTATCCAGTATTATGGACAGTTCCTGGCATTAGGCCTGGGATTTATGATTTTGTCCCCGCTGGATGCTGCCTTCGGTTGGCGAAATGTTTTTATTATCACTGGTGTGATCGGCATTGTTGTTGTGGTTCCACTTTATATAACAATGCTGAAAAAACAGGAAGAAGCGCCTTATTATCGTGCGCCGGCGCCAACAGAGAAAACTAAACTTACTCTGGAATCGCTGGGCGGAACCCCCTTCCTACTTCTTATTTTTACCTACATCACTCAAGGGATGTTGTTCTGGGGAATTACGTTATGGATACCCATGGTTGTCAATTCTCTCGGCTATACCGGATTCAGTAAAGCATTGGTCAGTTCTCTGCCTTATCTGACTGCGGTTATACTGGCAATCCCTATCTCATGGATCAGTGATAAAACACAAAAGCGTGTACTTATTGCTTCACTGGGCCTACTAATCCCCGGCGTGATGTTATTTCTCCTGCCATTTGTCGATGCGCCAGGCTTTAAAATCACGCTCATTACCCTGGCGATGGGTTATTATGCCGCCAGCTTTACCCCCAATATCTGGTCGATTATCCAGTCGAACGTTAAACCCCATGCGATTGGCCCAGCCTCCGGTATTATTAATGGCATCGGCGCCGGCGGCGGCGGTACGTTGGCAGGCCTTATGGTCGGCTATTTTTACCGGACAACCGGCAGCTACATGCAGGGATTTATGGTTCTCGGATGCATTGTTATCCTGGGCGGCGCGTCATTATTGATTTACGGCAGAATAAGAGCTCACCATGCCCGGCGCTAGCGCCATCAGCCAGAATGTAAAAAAACAACGCCACCCGAGGGTGGCGTGTTCAGTTCAGGGCTGGTTTCTGTCTAACCAGTCACCGCTTTCAATCAGAGTTAACCCATCAACAGGACGTTGATATACATACATCCATGCGCTGCCGTAAGGCGTCTGGATTAACTGGCGTGCGTATTCACCGCCCCTGGTGCGCAAAGCATCAAGTTCGGCCAGCGTGGCGTTATCAATTCGATAAACTTCACCGTATACCGCTCCGTTTCCCGGAACTGCGCCTGGATAGTGGCCCAGACTATACAACTGGTAGTTATCGATACGGTAATCGCCAAGCAATTGGGCATTGGTCATCCAGTGACTGTTGCCTTGTTTCTGTCGTAAACTGCCATAGACAAATATTCGCATTGCTAAAACTCAAACTGATAGAGCAAATCAAGTGCCTGATCTACGCCAGACACTGCTTCCAGATATAGCTTAGGCATCAGGCGATAACGTAACGTGAGCGTCGCCAGAGAGTCAAATATCCCTACACCATACTTCACCTGTAGACCCGGCAGTACATAGCCGCTGACCACAACCTGGGACGAATCGCCCACCCCTTGCGTGTCCAGCGCCAGATTACTTACACCGAATGTCTCTCCGATTTTACCCACAACCTGACCACTTTGCGCAACCCCCAGGCCAATAAGCATGGAAGTCATTGCTGCGCTATCACTCTGATTGCTGTCCAACCCCTGCCCACGCAGCAGATAAGAAAGCGCTTCAGCCTGCGGCATCGCCGGATCGGAGAAGATTTCCGCTTTGGGTTCATCAGCAGTGCCTGTGACGCGCACACCCGCAATGACATCGTCTTCGGTGGCGTCAGGGTTACGGATCGCTTCGATATTGAGCAGCGGCTGATCCGGCGGGCCGGAGAACAGCAGCTCGCCTTTACGGACAAGCAGGTCCTGGCCGTAGGCGCGGAATCGGCCGTCAGGAATATTGATTTGACCATTCAGCCCCAGCCCCTGCTTATCCTGCACGACTTTCAAATCGCCGGTCAAACGCGCTTTAAGCCCGAAGGCGTCGATACGCACGTTGTTGCCGACGTGAACCGTCAGATTACTGTTGATGGGAATAGACGCGGTCTGCGGCGTTTCTGGTTGCAGGTCATTATTGAGCATAACCACATCGCTGGAGACGCCAACCGCGCTCTCTGGCAGGTCGTGCACCACAATTCGCGCCCACGGAACGTCCACACGCCCATCCAACGTGAACAGCGAAGGCGTCGCGTCAAAGACCACATCCGGCGAGACATCCAGGCGCACCATCGGCGGAACGGTAATCCGCACCCGGCTGCCTTTCGCCGTCACCCGCGCGCGCCAGTTGTCAATCTGACTCCAGTCGGCGTTGCCGTTCAGGTTAATTTGCCCTTGTTGTGTTCGCACGATACCGGCGAGCGTCGAACGCGTCCCGCTAAAGTTCATGGTGAGCTGGCTCGGCTGCATCTCAAACGGCATAAAATTACCGTCAATATCCAGCGCGCTAAGCTGCAACTGACCAAACAACTGCGGGCTTTGTACATCGCCGCCCAGACGTAGCCTGGCGTTTAACATTCCCGCCGCTTTTTCTCCGCGCGAAAAGACAGGGTTGATCATCGCCAGATTGACATTGCGCATGTTGACGTTACCGCCGAGATTGCGCCGCCCCTGAGGATCGGTTACCTGCACCTGGCCATCGAATTGACCATTGTTCGTCAGGCGAATCAGCCATCCCAGCTCGGCGCGATTATTGTGCAGATCGGCGCTGAGGTTCAGCGTCTCAAACGCGACCGGTAACGGCGCGTCATTGACGGTCTGCGTGACCTTCACGTTACGACCGGAAAGCGTGACCTTCCCCTGCGGCAATCCCTCCTGGGTGGTGTCCCACGACACGTCCGCTTTCCCGCTAAAGATCCCACTGGCCTGAGTGGTATCAGGCATAAATGGCTTCAGCATCGCCAGATCAAAGCGGTTGAGATTGACCACCGCCCGTCCTGCGGCGCCCGCATCAATGGTTTGCGGGATGCACAGCTCGGCGTTCGGGTTCAGCCAACAATGCGGCCCGATACTGATTTTTTGTTCTTTATTACGGTAGTCCAGCACAATCGCGCGGGTCAACGACCATGGCCCCACTGGCGTCTGGAAACGGGTGTCGCTTAACGTCCCTTTCCAGCGCGCCGCCTCGCGATCAAAACTGCCTGTCAGGGAGAGTTGACCGGATACCGGTTCTCCCTGAACACGGAGCTGTAGCTGATGCTGCTTCTCGCTGCCTTTGGCGTCAAGCGTCACCAGATTGATGTTAACGTCGGGTTGCGAAATCCGCTCTACGCGAACGTTGAGATGGCCCGCTATCTGATCGGTGGATTTAATATCGCCCTCAATGCGCGCCTGGGCGACAGACAGCTCCTGCCAGCGCAAGCCGCGGGCGGTGATATCCGCCAACAGCTGCGGCGCTTCTACCGTACCGCGGACTTTAACGATTCCTTTTGCCATGCCGCCCAGTCCTGGCAGCGCATTATCCAGCCCCGGCGCATCGATGGCGGCGTCAAGATTCAGCTCCTTAACGCCAAGCTCGCCTTTTATATCGGCGCTGTTTGGGCCCAGCGCAAGGTGCAGCCCCGGGATCGTCCACTGCATGTAGCTGTTGCCCTTTAGCGTCCCGTTGACGTTAACGCTGTTCTGCTTCACATTGCCGGTCAGCTTGAGCTCCGGGACATCCATCTGCCAGGTGCCGCCGTAGAGGCTGCCTTTGGTTTTCATGACGCCGTTAAGCTTCGCGGGCCAGTCCGGGATCTCTTTAGCGGTATTGATGCCATTTAGCGTCAGTTCGCCACGCCAGCTAATCGCCTGCTGCCAGTCCACCAGCGCTTTCAGTTCGGTTTTTCCCTCCAGAGCGGCGATGGTAAGTTTATCGAGATTAATCTGCCGCTCATTCCCTTTAGCATCCAGCGTGATGGTCGCCGGCGGAATATCTTGTCCTTTCACGGCGGTTCGCATCGACAACGTATAGTCGGTCATCTTACCGCTCAGTTTGAGCTTCAGATCGTCAGCCTGAAACTGGGTATCACCCGTCAATGGCCAGGCAATGCGTTGGCTGACGACCTCAAGATTGAGCGGTAAACCGGCCTCCGCCAGCCGCGTCTGGGCGCGAAGCGCGACATCCATCGGCCCGGAAAGGTTCACCCCGACCTCCAGTTGTTCGCGTAACGCGCCGCCGACCTTGAGTTTTATCTTTTCACCCTTTAGCGGATCGATATTCAGCGTACTGTTGAGCGTAATATCAACCGGCCAGTTATTGGCGAGCTGCGCCGTACCAGAGGCTTTCACCGTGCCCTGGTTGGCGTCGATATCCAGAGTATCCAGCTTCATATTACCGTCGATACTGCTGACTTTAAGCAGCATCGTGCGCACCGTCAGATCGGTATCGCCGGTGATGCGTAGCTGCTCGCCGCGAAATGACTCGATATTCAGATTGAGCGGCAGGTGAACATCGGTCATCTCCGGCATTACCGGTTTTGCAAACAGATCTTTTAGCGTTTCGCCAAGCGGCTTTTCATCCGGTTGAGGTTTCTCGATTTTGGGTTCAACCACCTCTTCCTGCGCCACGTCAGCGACCTTCGGCAGAGCGATCAGCAGTCCCTGAAGCCGCGTCGGTTTCAGGGTCAGGTTTTTCTCCTGCCATGCCAGCCCGGAGGTAAAATCCAGCACCGAAACGGTAGTGTCATCAATCTTGATATTGATGTTATTCAACGCCACGCGCGACAACGTGATGGGCCAGGGGGTGGAGAGGTTCAGCGGTCCGCTTTCTTCCTCTTCTTGCGCCGGTTCGGAGGGTGGCATTTTTTTGCTGTCGATAGCGACATTAATGTCTTTTAGCGCCAGATCATTGACGCACAGGCTACTGCGCCACAGGCAATCAAGCCCGACGGCCAGATGAATTTCGCCCGCATTCACCGCAACGCCCGGCTGCTCATAGCGGATATTTTTTAACGATAAGTCCCGCCAGCCGCCGGTGACCTGCCCAATCTCCAGCCCCGGCACCCAGCGGTTCGCCGCACTGAATACCAGATGCAGCCCCGTCGTCGTCCCGACCAGAAACGCAACGCTCGCCAGTAACACCACAATGAAAATCAACACGCCGAGGCTTATTTTCTTCCATAAACTCATAATTCAGGCCCCAGACCGATATAAAACTGTAAACCGTGTTCGTCTTTGTCGCCGACCGGTACGGCAAAATCGAGTTTGATAGGCCCAACCGGTGACGCCCAGCGCACGCCGACCCCGGTCCCGGTTTTGAAATCGCTACGGCGAATATCACTCACCGCCTCGCCGCTATCGACAAACACTGCCCCCCACCATTTGCCGGTGACGTTATACTGGTACTCCAGCGATCCGGTTGCCAGTTTTGAGGCGCCTTTAAGATTGCCGTCGCTATCTTTAGGCGAAATAGATTTGTATTTATAGCCGCGAATACTGCGGTCGCCCCCGGCGAAGAAACGTAAATCCGGCGGAACTTTGTCGAAATCACCGGTTTCTATCCAGCCCAAATTGGCGCGCATCACAAAACGGTGGCGATCGTACAAAGTCCGAATCCAGACGTTTTGCGCCTGCAGCACGGAGAAATCCACGTCGGAGCCCCAGGCCGTATTCGAATAGTCTACTGAATAGCGCTGCGAATCGCCCCAGGTTGGCATCAGTCCCCCTCGCGAGCGGGTTCGGCTGATCATCACGCCCGGGTAGAACAGCATGGTGGTATTGGTGACGTTCCCCTGGGTAAAGTGGTCGAAACTCCAGCGCAGGTTAATCGCCCGCTGCCAACCACTGGAAAGGTCCCAGTAACGCGACACGGCAAGCGTGGTCGAGTCCTGCTCCGTATCATTCAAATCGGTACGTTTAAAACCGCCCTGTACCAGATAGTATTGCTCCAGCGGGTTTTTCAGCAGCGGCATTTTATAACTAAAATCCAGCACCTGTTCCGGCGCAGAAATACTGGTGCTGGTGGTCAGACTATGACCGTAAGAGTTCATCCACGGTTTTTTCCACGACGCTTTCACGCGCGGCCCGACGTCGGTGGAGTACCCCACCCCGGTTTCAATCGTATTTTCGGTTCGCGGCGATACCACGCCTTTTAACGGCAGAATTTTTGTTTTACGCGATTTCTCAAATTCCGGCGCCACCACGACAGAATTAAACCATCCGGTAGCGGAAAGTCGGCGGTTTAGTTCCGCCAAATCTTTCGATTCGTACTCATCGCCCTCTTTAAACGGCAACAGATTTTGTAAATATTCATCACGAATCTGCGAACCTTCGAAGGTGACAGGTCCGAAGCGATAGCGCTCACCGCTATCATAATCAATATCCCAAAACGCCTGATGGCGGCCCAGAGCAATTCCCAACTGACTTTTAACGAATTCACTGTCGAAATAGCCTTTACGTAGCGACACGCTGGTTAACGACTTTTTAAAATTGTCATAGTCTCCCTGGTTCAGCACCGTGCCGATTGCCGGACGCGTTTTCAGTAAGGCCAGATAATCTTTGTCCGTGCGCGCGCCGCCGCGTAAAATGACTTCTGTACCGCCAATCAACACCGGCTGGCCGGGCGTAACCCTGGCGATTAATACCTGCCGTCCTTTCGCAGGCGGTGGAAGCAAGTCGAATTTGATAGTGGGTTCGTAATAGCCTAACGCTTTAAGCCCTTCGCGAATCGCATCATCAACTCGGGCGCGAAAGCGCCGATCCGGCGTCACCTCATCGCTCTGAATCGTAGAGAGCTGTGCGCGAACGTTTTTTTCCAGCTCTCCGGATAGCCCTTCGACTTTCAGACGAACATTTGCGGCTACCGCAGAACTGCTCAGGCACAGTAAGCTAACCCAACATAACTGACGGATATATGGCACATTTTCTCCTGAATATCCCCTATTCCCACCCCTGGAAAAAATCACACTACCGCTCCGCGGCTTAACATAAAATCAACAATTTCGATTGAAAAGCAGACGACTGCCCAAATATTTCTTATGGTTAAATCCAGATACATTAATGTTGTTATTGTGTGCAAAGATGCGTCTCGTTACAACCTTAACGCCAATTAACGCTTTCGGGAGAATAGCTCATGAGTTTATTTGATAAAAAACATCTGGTTACTCAAGCAGATGCGTTACCAGGACGCAACACCCCGATGCCGATCGCCACTCTGCATGCGGTAAATGAACACTCTATGACCAATGTCCCTGCCGGGATGGAGATCGCCTACTTCGCTATGGGCTGTTTCTGGGGCGTAGAACGTTTATTCTGGCAATTGCCCGGCGTATATAGCACCGCGGCAGGGTATGCAGGCGGTTACACGCCTAATCCAACCTACCGGGAAGTCTGCTCCGGGCAGACCGGTCATGCCGAAGCGGTACGGATAGTGTACGATCCTGCCGTTATCCGTTATGAGCAGCTTTTACAGACCTTCTGGGAAAATCACGATCCGACGCAGGGGATGCAACAGGGTAACGATCACGGTACGCAATACCGTTCTGCGATTTATCCCTTAACGCCGGAACAGAATGCCGCCGCTCACGCCAGTCGCGAGCGCTTTCAGTCGGCAATGGCCGCCGCCGGAGACCATCGCCCTATTACCACGGAAATCGCCCATGCGACGCCGTTTTACTACGCCGAGGATGAACACCAACAGTATCTGCACAAAAATCCATACGGTTACTGCGGGATTGGCGGGATCGGCGTTTGCCTGCCGCCTGACGCGTGACGACGCTGGCGTAGGGGGAACTTGTCGGAGTTGAAAATGAACCCTCTGGCGACTTTACAGTAGCTTACGCTATACTAGCCCTGAACTTATCGGCTCACTGCTACGAGCCGGTTTTCATTAAACGTTACCACACGGATTTATAAACTTCCCTTCCGAGGATCTGGCGTTTCGCCGGATAAGATATGTTAAACAGTATATTCATTATATTCTGCCTGATCGCTGTAAGTGCGTTCTTCTCCATCTCCGAGATCTCGCTTGCCGCATCACGTAAGATTAAACTTAAGTTATTAGCTGATGAAGGCAGTATCAACGCACAACGCGTATTGAAAATGCAGGAAAATCCCGGCATGTTTTTCACCGTTGTGCAAATTGGCCTGAACGCCGTCGCTATTCTTGGCGGTATCGTCGGCGATGCGGCATTTTCGCCCGCCTTTTCCGCCCTTTTCTCGCACTATATGTCGCCAGAACTCTCCGAGCAGCTGAGCTTTATTCTCTCTTTCTCGCTGGTGACGGGGCTGTTTATCCTGTTCGCGGATTTAACCCCGAAACGCATCGGTATGATTGCGCCAGAAGCTGTGGCTTTGCGTATCATCAACCCGATGCGCTTCTGCCTGTTCGTTTTTCGCCCGCTGGTGTGGCTGTTTAACGGCATGGCAAACAACATCTTCCGCCTGTTCAAAATTCCAATGGTGCGGAAAGACGACATTACTTCTGATGATATTTACGCAGTGGTGGAAGCCGGCGCGCTGGCGGGCGTCTTGCGCAAGCAAGAGCACGAACTGATTGAAAATGTGTTTGAACTTGAATCCCGCACCGTACCGTCTTCTATGACGTCGCGCGAAAGTATCATCTGGTTTGATCTGCACGAAGACGAACAAAGCCTGAAGAAAAAGGTCGCCGAACATCCGCACTCAAAATTTTTGGTGTGTAATGAAGATATCGACCACATCATCGGCTATGTAGACTCCAAAGATCTGCTGAATCGCGTGCTGGCGAACCAAAGTATGGCGCTGAATAGCGGCGTGCAAATTCGCAATACCTTGATTGTGCCGGATACGCTGACCCTTTCTGAGGCGCTGGAAAGTTTCAAAACGGCGGGCGAGGATTTCGCGGTCATTATGAATGAATACGCGCTGGTCGTCGGTATCATTACGCTGAACGATGTGATGACCACGCTAATGGGTGACCTGGTCGGCCAGGGACTGGAAGAGCAAATTGTGGCGCGCGATGAAAATTCCTGGCTGGTTGACGGCGGCACGCCGATTGACGACGTCATGCGCGTACTGGATATCGATGAGTTTCCGCAATCCGGCAACTATGAAACCATTGGCGGCTTTATGATGTTTATGCTGCGCAAGATCCCAAAACGTACTGATTCGGTGAAGTTTTCCGGCTACAAATTTGAAGTGGTGGATATCGACAACTACCGTATCGATCAGTTGCTGGTGACGCGTCTCGACAATAAAAGCAACGTACCGGCACCGAAACTGCCCGATGCAAAAGACAAAGAAGACAGCGCGGCCTGAAATCCGTTTGCCAGAAACATCAACGGCTCCTGATTCAGGAGCCGTTTTTTTTTACTTTTTTAACCTACTGCATAGCACTTTTGGTTACGCCATCTCAGTTTGCAGACGCATAACCTGACGGTTAACTTCAGACATCACAGACAAGTGCTGCTTGTCTCTCACTTTTGGGATAAGAATCTTACCCTTATCGAACTCAAAAGCGCCAACATCCTTGATATATAACCGTCCACGGAACAGGATCTTCACGTACTTCGCCACCTGTAGCGGGTTGTAGCGTTGGAAAATTTTCATTGTTGTCTCCTGCAGAGTATTACGCCCTTGCGGTGCCACAATCGGCCCAACAGTTTTAAGGCGCAAATTTTAATGCCATATGACTATAGACCATATCTACGTCGTTTCCAGTGTGCATAAGTATATTTACCTTTTGATTACAGTTATTCAGAATTATCTAAACATCAGCTCATTTTTCTCAGTATATGCCTTCATTTTTCACAGGAAGTGTGCGCCCGCCCGCAAACTGGCATCCCCTTTGCGGGAAAAAGCATCAATCGCACATATGATTAACTATCGGCCCAAAGTGGTCGGATCACCTGCAAAAAAATAAAGAAGGAATGACCATGACCCTACGTAAAATTCTGGCGATGTCGTGTCTGCTACTCCCCATAATGGCTTGTGCGCATAACCTTGAAGATAACCAACGGGTGCCGCCGGTAGGCATTGCCGACCGTGGCGAACTGACGTTGAATAAAGATGAGTTTAGTTATAAAAACTGGAATAGCGCGCAGCTGGCGGGAAAAGTGCGCGTCCTGCTGCACATTGCGGGTCGAACGTCAGCGAAGGAAAAAAACGCCACGCTGATTGAAGCGATTAAATCCGCCGGGCTTCCGCATGACAGATACCAGACGACCACAATTGTGAACACCGATGATGCAATCCCAGGCTCCGGTATGTTCGTGCGTAGCAGTATAGAAAGTAATAAAAAGCTCTACCCGTGGTCGCAATTTATTGTCGACAGCAATGGCGTGGCGCGTAACGCCTGGCAATTAAAAGAAGAGGGGTCCGCCGTCATCGTGCTTGACAAAGACGGTCGGGTTCAATGGGTGAAAGATGGCGCGTTAACCCAGCAAGAGGTACAGCAGGTGGTCGACCTGCTGCATAAGCTCCTCAGTAAATAGTCACCCGGAAGCCGGGGTTAAGGAACGATTCACGAGGGGTATAGTCCAGCGTTTTTCCCTGCCAGTCGTGAACGTGCGCCCCGGCTGCAACGGCAATGGCATGACCTGCGGCAGTGTCCCAGACGCTGGTCGGCCCAAATCTGGGGTAAAGCTGCGCCTGGCCTTCCGCCACAAGACAGAATTTCAGCGAGGAACCAATAGAGGTTGTCTGATGTTCGCCAAGCTGTTGGAGATATTCGGTGAGTTCATCATCCGTATGCGAACGGCTAATCACCACCAGCGGCGGGCGGGCATCCCGGACCTGAATCTGCTTACGCACCCCGCACTCCTCTTTCCAGGCCTTACCTTCCGCCGCGTAGTACATCACTTTCAGCACCGGCGCATAGACCACGCCCAACACCGGTTTGCCCTGCTCAATCAGCGCGATATTGACCGTGAATTCGCCATTGCGCTTGATGAACTCCTTGGTGCCGTCGAGCGGATCGACCAGCCAGTAACGCTGCCAGTGCTGGCGCACTTCCCAGGCGGGCGGATCCTCTTCTGAAAGCACCGGAATATCCGGCGTGAGCGTGCGTAACCCTTCGAGAATCACGGTATGTGCGGCGATATCCGCCGCAGTGACTGGAGAATCGTCCTGCTTGCGGGCGTACTCCATCGGTTTGGCTCCATCATAAACCTGCATAATGGCATCGCCCGCGTTCCGTGCAAGCTGGCATACTTGTTCTAACATTCTCCACCTCTTTATGACAGGGGCGTTAACTCGTTGTTTTACTTATACCCGATCGTTAAGGGTTCCGCCAACTGTGATACCGTCTGCGGTTTTGATAATACCTTTCATGGCATGATTCACCCTTCTGTGAACACTCGCAAAAAATCGGCCGGATGGGGCAGTTTCGCCTTCTTCTGGCGACGGTCGGAACGATATCGGGTTTCACTGTTTATCATCGCTATTTTTCACTATCCGGCTTTTCTATTGCGTTCTTAAAAGGTGCCTCTGATGATTAAGTTTAGTGCAACGCTTCTGGCTACGCTGATCGCCGCCAGCGTGAATGCGGCCACCGTCGATCTCCGTATCATGGAAACTACTGATTTACATAGCAACATGATGGATTTCGATTATTACAAGGATACCGCAACCGAAAAATTCGGATTGGTACGTACCGCAAGTTTGATTCATGCCGCCCGAAATGAAGTCAAAAACAGCGTGCTGGTGGATAACGGCGACCTGATTCAGGGGAGCCCTCTGGGCGATTATATGGCGGCAAAAGGGCTCAAAGACGGTGACGTTCACCCGGTCTATAAAGCGCTCAACACTCTGGATTACGCGGTTGGAAACCTCGGCAACCATGAGTTTAATTATGGTCTGGACTATCTGCATAACGCGCTGGCTGGCGCGAAATTCCCTTATGTTAACGCCAATATTATCGACGTTAAAACCCAAAAGCCGCTCTTTACGCCTTATCTGATTAAAGAGACGAACGTTATTGATAAAGACGGCAACCCGCAAACCCTGAAAATTGGCTATATCGGCTTTGTTCCGCCGCAAATCATGATTTGGGATAAAGCGAATCTGAGCGGCAAAGTTACCGTCAATGACATTACGGAAACCGCCCGGAAATATGTGCCCGAAATGCGCAAGAAAGGCGCTGATATCGTGGTAGTCATTGCTCACTCAGGCCTTTCTGCCGATCCGTACCACAGCATGGCGGAAAACTCGGTTTATTACCTCAGCGAAGTTCCCGGCGTCGACGCGATTATGTTTGGCCACGCCCATGCTGTCTTCCCCGGTAAAGATTTTGCCGACATCAAAGGCGCGGATATCGCCAAAGGTACGCTTAACGGCATTCCTGCGGTAATGCCTGGCATGTGGGGCGACCATCTGGGAGTGGTCGATCTGGTGCTCAATAACGACAGCGGTAAATGGCAGGTTGCGCAGGCGAAAGCGGAAGCGCGGCCTATCTATGACGCCGCCGCTAAAAAGTCGCTGGCGGCGGAAGACAGTAAGCTGGTCGATATTCTGAAAGCCGATCACGATGCCACCCGCGAGTTTGTCAGCAAGCCCATCGGTAAATCCGCCGATAACATGTACAGTTATCTTGCTCTGGTGCAGGACGATCCTACCGTACAGGTGGTGAATAACGCGCAAAAAGCGTATGTGGAACACTTTATTCAGGGCGATCCGGATCTGGCGAAACTGCCGGTGCTGTCCGCCGCCGCGCCGTTTAAAGTTGGCGGGCGTAAGAACGATCCTGCCAGTTTTGTCGAAGTGGAAAAAGGCCAGTTGACCTTCCGTAACGCCGCCGATCTTTATCTCTATCCGAATACGCTGGTGGTGGTGAAAGCCAGCGGCAAAGAGGTAAAAGAGTGGCTGGAATGTTCTGCCGGACAGTTTAATCAGATTGATATTCACAGCAACAAACCGCAATCGTTGATCAATTGGGATGGCTTTCGCACCTATAATTTCGATGTCATTGACGGCGTGAATTATCAAATCGATGTGTCACAGCCCGCCCGCTATGATGGCGAATGCCAGATGGTGAATCCGCAGGCGGAACGTATTAAAAACCTGACCTTTAACGGTAAGCCTGTCGACCCGAACGCTACGTTCCTGGTCGCCACGAATAACTATCGCGCTTACGGCGGCAAGTTTGCCGGCACGGGCGACAGCCATATCGCCTTTGCGTCTCCGGATGAAAATCGCGCCGTGCTGGCGGCATGGATTGGCGCAGAGTCAAAACGCGCGGGCGAAATCCATCCGGCGGCGGATAATAACTGGCGTCTGGCGCCAATCCACAGCGATACGGCGCTGGATATCCGCTTTGAAACATCGCCAGGCGATAAAGCCGCTGCCTTCATTAAAGCGAAAGGACAGTATCCGATGAAGAAGGTTGCCGTCGATGATATCGGTTTTGCCATTTATCAGGTGGATTTGAGCAAGTAACGTGAGTCCCGTATGGCGCTGCGTTTATTCGGCCTGACTGGCAGGCCGAATAAAGCGCTAGCCGCCATCTGATAAACGCTCCCGCTGCGCCAATACCTGCGGCAAATTCAGTTCTATCCAGTCCGCCAGCGCGGCGACTTTATCACTCACCTGCTCGCCAAGCGGCGTCAGGCTGTACTCCACATGCGGCGGAACAACTGGATATGACACCCGGTTAAGAAATCCGTCCTGTTCAAGCGCCTGTAACGACTGCGCCAGCATCTTTTCACTCACGCCTCCCATCTTGCGGCGCAGGTCGCTAAAACGGTGTGTACCGTCGCGTAACGCGACCAGAATCAGTACGCCCCAGCGACTGGTGACATGTTTTAACACCTCACGGGACGGGCATTGTTCAGCAAAGAGATTGCCTTCACGCAACTGCCGGGAAAGAGTATGAGCGCGCATTGATACTTACCTTTTTGTACGTACTTACTAAAAGTAAGTTTAGGTGGTAGCGTAATAAAACACAAGACCAACACTGAGGAGTTCACCATGATTGCTATCACTGGCGCAACAGGCCAACTGGGCCAACACGTTATTGAAAACCTGCTAAAAACGACGCCCGCCAGCCACCTCGTCGCGATCGTCCGTAACCCGAAAAAAGCCGCCCCGCTCAGTCAACGCGGGATTGCCGTTCGCCAGGCGGATTACGCTAACGAAGCCGCGCTGACCACCGCCTTACAGGGCGTTGATAAACTGCTGCTTATATCATCCAGCGAAGTGGGACAACGCACCGCGCAGCACCGCAACGTCATTCAGGCCGCCATTGCCGCGAAGGTGAAATTCATCGCCTATACCAGCCTGCTACATGCAGATAAATCGCCGCTGGCGCTCGCCGATGAACATATTGAAACGGAAAAAATGCTGGCTGAGTCAGGTATTCCTCACACGCTATTACGTAACGGCTGGTATACGGAAAACTACCTGGCGAGCGTCCCTGCCGCGCTGAAACATGGCGTCTTTATTGGCGCGGCGGGAGAAGGGAAAATCTCCTCCGCAATGCGCGCTGACTATGCCGCCGCCGCCACGCGCGTCATCCGTGAAGAGGGTCACGCCGGGAATGTCTACGAGCTGGCGGGTGATGGCGCCTGGACATTAAGCCAGTTGGCGGATGAACTTACTCATCAGAGCGGAAAAAAAATCGTCTACCAGAACCTGAGCGAAGTCGATTTTGCCGCCGCGCTAAAAGGCGCAGGCCTGCCTGACGGACTGGCGGATATGTTGGCCAATTCTGACGCTGGCGCGGCGAAAGGCGGCTTGTTTGATGACAGCCATACGCTGCGTAAACTCATCGGTCGCCCGACGACGACGCTCACAGAAAGCCTTCGCTCCGTACTGTAAGTGTTAAAATTTAGTTAATTTATGTGGCATCCTCATAGACCTTCTCTGATAATGACGGAACGGTTTATGAGGAGAATCTGATGATTAGCGGCGTGCTATACGCCCTGCTGGCAGGGCTAATGTGGGGATTGATTTTCGTCGGCCCGTTAATCGTGCCGGATTACCCGGCCCTCTTACAGTCAATGGGACGCTATCTGGCGCTGGGGCTGATTGCCCTGCCGATTGCCTGGCTAGGCCGCACGCGGTTACGCCAGTTGACGCGCAAAGACTGGTCCACCGCCCTGTCGCTGACCCTGATGGGCAATGTAATCTATTACGCCTGCCTCGCCAGCGCCATTCAGCGAACCGGCGCGCCGGTGTCGACGATGATCATCGGGACATTGCCGGTCGTCATTCCGCTTTTCGCTAACGTTCTCTATAGCCAACGAGACGGCAGATTATCCTGGCGGCGTTTAGCGCCCGCGCTGGCGCTTATCGGTTTTGGCCTGCTGTGCGTCAATATTGCTGAACTTAGTCAGGGATTATCCGATGTTAGCGGCTGGCGCTATGGTTCAGGCATTGTGCTGGCGCTGATTTCCGTAGCGTGCTGGGCATGGTATGCGCTGCGCAACGCCCGCTGGCTGCGGGAAAATCCCGACAAACATCCCATGATGTGGGCAACGGCGCAGGCGCTGGTTACGCTGCCGGTCTCGTTAATCGGCTATGCGGCGGTCTGTCTGTGGCTGAGTATCCAGAAACCGTTGTTTACCCTGCCCTTTGGCCCGCATCCCGCGCTGTTTATCGGTCTGATGATCGCCATCGCAGTGCTGTGTTCCTGGGTGGGCGCGCTGTGCTGGAATATCGCCAGCCAAAAATTGCCAACCGTTATTTTAGGGCCGCTGATTGTTTTTGAAACGTTGGCGGGACTGCTCTATACCTTCATTCTGCGCCAGGAAATCCCGCCATTCCTGACGTTAAGCGGCATTGCGCTCCTGGTGGCGGGCGTGGTCATTGCCGTGAGAGCGAAACCGGAAAAAGCGACCGTCGTTCCGGTCACGGAACGCTAATTTCATACTCGCTTAAATTATACGCACCCCGAAAGAGTTATAGCCTTGCCTTAAAGATGCATTTAAAATACAACTTATATTATTGCAAATGAGGTAACGGCTATGGCTTATCGCGATCAACCTTTAGGCGAACTGGCGCTCTCTATTCCCCGCGCATCGGCGCTGTTTCGCCAGTACGATATGGATTACTGCTGCGGCGGAAAACAGACGCTGGCGCGCGCCGCCGCGCGTCACGACGTCGATATTGACATCATTGAAGCGCAACTGGCGCAGTTGGCTGAACAGCCCATCGAAAAAGACTGGCGCGCCGTTCCGCTGGCAGACATTATTGACCATATCGTGGTGCGCTATCATGACCGACACCGCGAACAACTGCCGGAGCTTATCCTGCAGGCAACCAAAGTGGAACGCGTCCACGCGGATAAGCCAAACGTCCCACGCGGCCTGACAAAATATCTCACCGCGCTGCATGAAGAGCTTTCCAGCCATATGATGAAAGAAGAACAGATCCTGTTCCCCATGATCAAACAGGGTATGGGTCGCCAGGCAACGGGCCCGATAAGCGTAATGGAAAGCGAGCATGACGAGGCGGGAGAGCTGGTAGACGTCATCAAACACGTCACCCAAAATGTAACGCCGCCGCCAGAAGCCTGCACCACCTGGAAAGCGATGTATAACGGCATTAATGAGATGATTGATGATCTGATGGAGCACATCAGCCTGGAGAATAACGTGCTGTTCCCACGCGCGCTGGCCGGGGAATAATCGCCAGCCGGGCATTTTGCCGGATGGCGGCTGTAAACGGCGCCTTATCCGGCCTCCAAATCAACGCTACGCTGTAAGCCCGGTAAGCGCCAGCGCCACCGGGCAAAACAATTAACGCATTCCCGCCATCCGTTTCTTACCTATCAACAGCCAGCCCAGACCCAACGCGATAAACCACAGCGGCGTCACGATCAGCGCCTGGCGCGTATCGTCTTCCAGCGTCAGTAATACCAGCACGAACGCAAAGAACGCCATACAGACCCAGCACATCAGCTTACCGAGCGGCATCTTATAGATGGATTTTTCATGCAGGTGGGGACGCTTTTTGCGGTACACCAGGTATGAACACAGAATGATGGTCCAGACAAACATAAACAGGATAGCCGAAACCGTAGTGATCATGGTGAATGCGCCAATCACGCTCGGGTTGACCATCAGCATAACCACCCCGCCCAGCAGGCAGATACAGGAGAAGGTCAGGCCTTTCGCCGGTACCGCGCGTTTCGATAGCTTAGCGAACGCTTTTGGCGCCACGCCTTCTTGCGCCAGGCCAAACAGCATACGGCTGGTCGAGAAGACGCCGCTGTTGGCGGAAGACGCCGCCGAGGTCAGCACAACAAAGTTGATCACGCTCGCGGCGGCAGGCAGACCCACCAGTACAAACAGCTCAACGAACGGGCTCTTATCCGGCACCACGGAACTCCACGGCGTCACCGACATAATGACAATCAGCGCAAAGACGTAGAACATGATGATACGGATCGGTATTGAGTTAATCGCGCGCGGCAGCGATTTTTCCGGATCTTTAGTTTCTGCGGCGGTAGTACCGACCAGCTCAATGCCCACGAAGGCGAATACCGCAATCTGGAAACCGGCAAAGAACCCGCTAATACCTTTCGGGAACCAGCCGCCGTCATTCCACAGATGCGCGAAAGACGCTTCAACGCCTGTCGGCGATTTAAAGTGCATCGCAATCATCACCAGCCCGACCACAATCAACGCCACAATGGCGACGATTTTGACCATAGCAAACCAAAATTCCATTTCACCAAACATTTTAACGGTGGCGAGGTTGAGGCTTAGCAGCAGGATCACTACCGCCAGCGAGGCGACCCAATCGGAAAGGCCGGGAAACCAGAACTGCGCGTAGGCGGTAATCGCCACCACGTCAGCCATACCGGTCACCACCCAGCAAAACCAGTACGTCCAGCCGGTGAAATATCCCGCCCAGGGGCCAAGCAGGTCGGAAGCAAAATCGCTAAACGATTTATATTCCAGATTCGAGAGCAGCAATTCCCCCATGGCGCGCATCACGAAAAAAAGCATAAAACCGATGATCATATATACAAAAATGATCGACGGTCCGGCGAGACTGATCGTTTTACCCGATCCCATAAACAGACCGGTACCAATAGCGCCGCCAATAGCGATAAGCTGTATATGACGGTTTGTAAGATTGCGCCGTAGCGACTGTTCAGCCGGAGCCTGTTCGTCGGCTGCGACTTTTACCTGATCTACCATGTTTTTCTTCCTGTACCTGTCTGTGTTGTGCGGGCTCTACGGCCTTTGGTCTATGATACGACGATCCTGTTATCAGGACTCATCGATATTAGGTAAGAATCGGCGGGATGAATACTAAGATTCAAATACAATGTTAATTTTATGTTTAAAATGAGTGTTATATCACTTTGATAATGCGAATTAGCTCACAAAAATACACGTAACGACGCCATTTGCAAAATAAAATATTGGCATCTGCTGAAGT
Source organism: Salmonella sp. SJTUF15570 (assembly GCF_043357055.1). Taxonomy (NCBI): domain Bacteria; kingdom Pseudomonadati; phylum Pseudomonadota; class Gammaproteobacteria; order Enterobacterales; family Enterobacteriaceae; genus Salmonella; species Salmonella sp. SJTUF15570. The sequence continues at coordinate 280,457 of NZ_JBEUKJ010000003.1, forward strand.
CAGGGTTGCCGGATAAGGCGTTTACGCCATCATCCGGCAAACCCGGGGCGCTTAGAGAATTTCCAGCAGTTCCACTTCAAACACCAGGGTGCTGAATGGCGGAATAGATGCCCCGGCCCCACGCTCGCCATAGGCCAGCTCCTGTGGGATAGTCAGTTCCCATTTGGAACCTACCGGCATCAGAGTCAGCGCTTCAATCCAGCCGGCGATCACGCCATTTACCGGGAATTCAGCCGGCTCGCCGCGCGCGACGGAGCTGTCAAATACGGTGCCATCAATAAGCTTACCGGTGTAATGTACGCGTACGCGGTCGGTACGCGCCGGAATCGCGCCTTCGCCCTGCGTCAGAACGCGGAACTGTAAACCAGATTCAGTACTGTTCACACCGTCTTTTTCGCGGTTTTCTTCCAGGTATTTCACGCCTTCGGCCGCCATCGCTTTGAAACGCTCACGACGCACCGCGTCCGCACGCTCATGAATTTCACGCAGCGCACGATGCACCACATCAACAGGAACCGCCGGGTGTTTACCTTCCAGCGCATCAGCAATGCCTGCAACCAGCGCTTCAGGCAACAGCCCTTCAAGACCGGATTCGCTGAGCTGCTGCCCTACCTGCAAACCAATGCCGTAGCTCGCTTGCGCTTCAATAGTGTCAAAAGTCGGGGTGGCCATTATTTTTCCTTCATCGGATATCAAAAAAGTAGCGGGCAGCATAACAGCCACGCTTCTTCTGGTAAAACTTTGTCTCAGGGAGGATGACAAATCGCAGGGAAAAAGAAACAATAGATTATCCGTATTGATGTCACGAAAGCGGATAGCACTACCAGTATCATAGCGTTAGCCATCTATACTCTATGATTAAGGAACGAGATGCGGAGCAGGAGGTAAACCATGCCCGGGCGCTTTGAATTAAAACCAACCCTGGCGAAAATCTGGCACGCGCCGGATAATTTTCGCATCATGGAGCCGCTGCCGCCTATGCATCGTCGTGGCATTATCATTGCCGCTATCGTGCTGGTGATCGGTTTCCTGCTGCCCGCCAGCGAGACCAGCGACTCACCTGTCGTCACGCGGGAAGCGCAATTGGATCTGCAATCGCAATCACAGCCGCCGACGGAGGCCCAGCTTCAGGCGCAGCTGGTCGCGCCGCAAAACGATCCGGATCAGGTGGCGCCCGTTGCGCCGGAACCTATCCAGGAAGGCCAGCCGGAAGAACAAAACCAGCCGCAGACGCAGCCTTTCCAGCAGGATAGCGGCATCGGTCAACAGTGGCGCTCGTACCGGGTAGAGTCTGGTAAAACTCTGGCGCAACTGTTCCGTGACCACGGGCTGCCCCCGACAGACGTTTATGCAATGGCGCAGGTAGAAGGCGCTGGCAAACCGCTGAGTAATCTCAAAAATGGTCAAATGATTAAAATTCGCCAGAATGCCAGCGGGGTGGTGACAGGTTTAACGATAGATGGCGATAACGGTCAACAGGTGCTGTTTACGCGTCAGCCTGACGGCAGTTTTATTCGCGCACAGTAACGCCGGCTACGCCTTATCCCGCCTGTACCCTATTCGTTCAGGTGAAGCATTACCGCTTCACCTTATTCACCCACCAAATCCCCGAACATACCAGCACCAGCGCAATCATGTATTTCCACTCCAATATATTCTCGCCGAGAAAAATAGCCGAAAGAGCCGCGCCGGAAACCGGGATCAGAAAGTTAAACGGCGCAATCATCCCCACGCGGTTATATTTGAGTAAAATGCTCCATAGCGCAAAAGCGACCGACGAGAGTAACGTCAGGTAGACTAAAATCGCCGCCGACGAGAAGCCATGTATCGTCAGCGTACCGCCAAAAACGTAACCGCCAATGACCAGTACCAGACCGCCAATCCCCAATTGATAGCCAGTCATGACCATCGGATCGACCGTCTGCGAGAGACGTTTGCCATACAACGTGGCCGCAGAAAGAATAAACGCCGCCAGCACCACGGAGCCTTCCCCCGGCAGATTAAAGCTGAAATCCAGGCCATTGCTGACGTTCACCACCATGACGCCCGCAAAGCCCAGAATACAGCCGAGCGTTTTGTTGTAGCTCAATCGGTCGTTCTGATAAATAAAGTGCGCCAGCAATACGCTGAAGAATGTGCCTGTCGCGTTCATGATTGAGCCTTTCACGCCGGAGGTGAACGCAAGGCCGATATAGAAAAAGAGATATTGCAGCGACGTCTGGGTCAGACCCAGTAACGTTAACTGAGCAAACTGGCGCGGACGAAACCGACCAATCGGTTTACGCTGAAGCAGCGCGAACAGTAGTAGCAACCCACCCGCAAACAAAAAACGATAACCAGCAAAAACAATTTTAGAAGGGATATCGTCGGTGGCTATCTGAAAGAGGTCATAACCGCTTTTGATGGCTGGATAAGCGCTGCCCCATAGCAGGCAACAAAATGCGGCACACACATAAACGACGTTTTTGCGGGCAAACGGGGAGGCCTGGCGTTGGGTATCCATTCTTTCACCAAGAAATTAAAATAATGTTTTATTTTTGATTATCGCGAAAAGAGGGGGAGATAGCCAGTCGAAAAGCGATGGGGTTAAAAAAGCAAAACGTCGGCGCTGGGCCGACGTTTCGTTGCTAGCAAAAACGAGAATGACTGATTACTCAGCAACCACGTTGATGATAACTTTTGCGAATACTTCGCTGTGAACCTGGAAGTTCACTTCGTGTTCGCCAGTGGTACGCAGAACGCCGTTCGGCAGACGAACTTCGCTCTTAGCCACGTCAACGCCAGCTGCAGTCACAGCGTCAGCGATGTCGCGAGTACCGATGGAACCGAACAGTTTACCTTCGTCGCCTGCTTTAGACGCGATAGTAACGGTTTCCAGGGCGTTGATTTTCTCTGCGCGTGCATTTGCAGCAGCCAGAACGTCAGCCAGTTTAGCTTCCAGTTCAGCGCGACGTGCTTCGAAGTATTCAACGTTTTTCTTGGTAGCCGGAACAGCTTTACCCTGTGGTACCAGGAAGTTACGAGCATAGCCCGCTTTAACGTTAACCTGATCACCCAGGCTACCCAGGTTTGCTACTTTATCAAGCAGAATAACTTGCATTACCTTATCCTCTCAAAGTCGTATTAATGGACCGTGACCGATTACTGATGGCGATCAGTGTACGGCAGCAGAGACAGGTAGCGAGCGCGTTTGATAGCGCGAGCCAGCTGACGCTGGTATTTTGCACGGGTACCGGTGATACGGCTTGGGACAATCTTACCGCTTTCGGTGATGTAGTTTTTCAGCGTAGCGATATCTTTATAGTCGATCTCTTGAACGCCTTCCGCGGTGAAACGGCAGAACTTGCGACGACGGAAATAACGTGCCATATGGCTAGTCTCCAGAATCTATCAATTCAATCTGCTCGGCATGCAGAACCATTTTGCTCAGACCGTTCTTTGCCTTGTGGCAAGAAATAAACCCCTGAACGGTTATGCGGCTGCCGACCGTTATACTGTGAGTAATGGCCTGGTTTTCGTGTCCGCTAACAATAACGGGCATTTGGCACCACGCCTGCCGGTGAAAGCCGGCTTCCTCTTGCACAGAACGATGCTCAAGCACGAACTGGCAATGCGGAATTCCTGATGGACTGACCTTTCGAAGGGGGGCCCTGCACACGGTGCCGGACAACGCCAGACGGTTGGTCATCAGAAATTACTCTTCAGAATCCCCAGCTTCAGCATCATCTGCGGTTTCGTTAGCGAAATCATCGCGACGCTCACGGCGCTCGTCTTTCGCTTTAACCATCGGAGAGGCTTCGGTAACAGCGTGCTTAGTACGCATAACCATGCTGCGGATAACGGCATCGTTGAAGCGGAAGGTAGTTTCCAGCTCATCGATCACTTCCTGCGGCGCTTCAACGTTCATCAGAACGTAGTGCGCTTTGTGCAGTTTGTTGATCGGGTAAGCCAGCTGACGGCGGCCCCAGTCTTCCAGACGGTGGATCTTGCCTTCTGCGCCAGTGATGGCAGCAGAGTAACGCTCGATCATGCCCGGAACCTGTTCGCTCTGGTCAGGATGGACCATAAAAACGATTTCGTAATGACGCATCGAATTGCTCCTTACGGATTATTCAGCCTCCTGTCTGGGTCAGCCGCGGCCCATGGAGGCAAGGAACGTGTTAAAGGTCGGCTGAAAAATGACGCGTTATAATACTGGCGCCTGCGGGCAAACTCAAGGTGATTGTACAATTATTTATCGTGCCGAACGTAACGCCTGTCCCGTCGCATTTTGCTGCTGAGATATTAACGTTATATCGCGCGCCACTATAAACGGCCTGTTCCGGCAGAGAAATTGACACTGTGGTCAGCGCGCTTTTTTGCCACACAGGGTTTCTTAAACATAGCGGCATACATCAACGGGTTGTTAATCAGGTAAAAAACGACAATGCGATAATTTTTTGAACAACAGCATCAGAAAAGGTCGCCATCTCTGCGGCGGGTTATGGTTAAAATTAAACCAGAAGCGATTCACTAAAGGGGGATATCGCCAACCAGACCGCGCTGCTGAGGAGGTACTCTATGCGAGCCCGGATAATGTTATTTCTGGCTGCGCTTTTGCCTGGCATAACGGCAACGGCAGCCATCGAGTTAAATAATCATCAGGCCAGAAATATGGATGATGTGCGCAGCTTAGGCGTGATCTACATCAACCACAACTTCGCCACGGAAAGTGAAGCCAATCTGGCGCTGAATGAAGAGGCCGACGTGCGAAACGCAATGTATTATCACGTCATACTTATCCGGGAACCGGGTAGCAATGGCAATATACACGCCAGCGCGAATATTTATCGCTAGCATCAGGAAAACCAACGAAAAAGCCATAGTTGATTTGCCCCCTGAACAGGGGGCTTTTTTCGCGGAAAGATGGCTCCGGAATTAGACCTGTGACATCCCAATAATATTCACATTCCGGAGCTCATACTTCACTTCTGCCCGTAATACGCATTCGGGCCATGCTTACGCATGAAGTGTTTATTCATCAGATAATCGTCGATGGGATTCAGCGCCGGGTTAATACCGCGCGCAATCCACGCCATTCGCGCCACTTCCTCCATGACGACCGCGTTATGTACCGCATCGTGCGCATCTTTCCCCCAGGCGAACGGCCCGTGTTGATACACCACAATGCCTGGCGTATGCAGCGGTTCCACCTCGCCCAGCGTTTCGATGATCACCTTACCGGTGTTCAGCTCGTACTCGCCCTGCACTTCTTCTTCGCTTAACGCTCTGGTACAAGGAATATCGCCAAAGAAATAGTCCGCGTGCGTGGTACCGAGCGCCGGAATAGCCATCCCCGCTTGCGCCCATGCCGTGGCGTGGGTGGAGTGGGTATGAACGACGCCGCCAAGCGACGGATAGCGTTGATACAGCGCCAGATGGGTAGCGGTATCGGAAGAAGGACGATAACGTCCCTCCACCACTTTGCCATCCATATCCACCACCACCATGTCATCTACCTTCATGGTTTCATAGGCGACACCGCTTGGCTTAATCACCACCAATCCGCGTTCGCGATCGATAGCGCTGACGTTGCCCCAGGTAAACGTCACCAGTCCATAACGGGGCAAATCCATGTTAGCGTCAAATACCTGCTGCTTGAGCTTTTGCATTAGGCTGCCTCCACCAGACCGGCGCTGGCCATGCGCGCTTTCACCCAGTCACGCGCTTTCGCTACCTCTGCCGCCGGGTTCTCTGCTGTTTCACTCCACATCTCAATCAGGTACGGCCCGCAATAGCCACTCTGTTTGAGCGTTTCGAAGCAGCGTTCGAAATCGACAACGCCTTCGCCAAACGGCACATTTTTGAACACGCCGGGTTTAGTATCTTTGACGTGTACCGCGACGATATGCCCGATTCCCGCCTGTAGCTCCATCTGTACGTCGTTATCCCAGGCAGACAGATTGCCGATATCCGGATAGAGCTGGAACCACGGGTTATTGAGGTAGTGAGCATAGCCCAGCGCTTTACTGATGGAGTTCATCAGCGGGTAGTCCATGATCTCCATCGCCAGCGTCACCTGGGCGCGGCTGGCCATATCAACGCTCTCTTTTAACCCATCGCGGAAGCGGCAACGCGTTTCGTCGTTGGCCTGCTGATAGTAAACGTCGTACCCCGCCAGTTGAATGACGCGAATCCCGACGTCTTGCGCAAACTGAATCGCTTTACGCATAATCTCCAGCCCCTGCGCCCGTACCGCGTCATCTTCGCTACCGAGCGGAAAACGACGATGCGCGCTCAGACACATGGACGGCACGCGCACGCCGGTTTCAGCAACCGCGCTCACCAGCGCCAGGCGCTGCTCGCGACTCCAGTCAAGCCGCGCCAGTCGGGCGTCGGTCTCGTCCACCGACATTTCAACAAAGTCAAAACCCAGCGTTTTCGCCAGCCGCAGGCGCTCCAGCCAGCACTCCCCGGCAGGGAGCGCTTTTTCATAGATGCCGAGCGGAATTTGTTTCGACAGCATAGCCGCTCCTTAGCCCCACAGTTGGGCAATGGAGCGTTTGAACTGCCGTGCGGCTTCTACCGGCGATTCGGCATCGCGAATGCTACGCCCCGCGATAAAGACATGGATCGGAATGCCTTTGAACAGCGGCAGGTCTTCCAGCGCCAGTCCGCCGGTCACGGTCACTTTAAAGCCCATATCGGAGAGTCGCTTAATCGCGGTAATATCCGCCTCGCCCCACGCCACGCCTGCCGCCTGCGCATCGCGGCTGCGGTGATAAACCACTTGCTGAATGCCCGCATCGCGCCACTGCTGCGCCTGTTCCCAGGTCCAGTAACCGGTCAGTTCGATCTGCACGTCGCCGTTGAACTCTTTCGCCACATCCAGCGCGCCTTTTGCGGTGTTGATATCCGCACAGCAAATCACGGTCACCCAGTCCGCGTTAGCTTCGAAACACATACGGGAGAGGATTTTACCGGCATCGGCAATTTTGGCGTCCGCCAGCACGATTTTGTGCGGGTAAAGCGCTTTCAGATCGCGAACGGCACGCACGCCTTCGCCCACGCACAGAATGGTGCCCACTTCGATAATGTCGACTTCTTCGGCAATCAGGCGAGTGGTTTCATAGGCGCTATCCATAGTCTGGTTGTCCAGCGCGACCTGCAACATTGGTAATGACATTTTCAATTCCTTCTTAAGCTGCCGCGTTGGTGCGGTCAATGAGATCCAGGACTTCCTGCGCGGTGCGGCAGGCGCGTAAACGGTCAAAATTAGCTTCGTCTTCAAACAGGTTGACGATCTGCATGATGCCCACTTCCTGGTGAGTGTTGGCATCAACCGCCGCCATGGTGATCAGAATATCGACCGGGTCGTTATCTTCGTGGTTGAACTCCAGCGGCTTTTTCAGGGTCACCAGCGAAAAACCGGTTTTCTTCACCCCTTCTTCCGGGCGGCCATGCGGCATCGCCAGGCCGGGGGCAATCACAAAATAGGGGCCAAACTGCTCAACGCCATCGAGAATGGCCTGGTAATAGCGCGGCTCCACCACGTCGGCAGCCACCAGTAAATCGACGCCGATCTTGACGGCTTCCTGCCAGGTATTCGCTTCAGCCTGCAGGCGGATAGAATTATTCTCCGCCAGTGAATCACGTAATTTCATGTTGCATCCTTACTTCACGTCTTGCGGGAAATGTTCTTTGATCACTTCCAGCAGTTTCGGGCCGAAGTCAGCAGGAGAGAGCATGTTACGCACGCCAACCACATATTTGTTGCCGGTCACGGTGATTTCGCCCGCAATATGGGTAGAAGCGATGATGATATCCGCGCCGCTCAACTCGCTTTTGTACTCGCCAACCGCGCAGCTGTTTACCGTGTGGTCAATGTTTGATTGGGTTAAAAACTGGTCCACTTTCATTTTCATGATCATGGAACTGCCCTGTCCGTTGCCACACACAGCCAGAATACGTACGGTCATAATCAAAACTCCTTATTAAGCAGACTGTTCTGCCAGTTGTTTTTCTGCATCTTCTTCTGCGCGCAGTGCGCGGCCAGCGAAGAACATATAAGCCAGTGCAATTACAATGATGACGGCCATAAAGGCGATACCGAGGGAGAAGAAGCCCTGCATCATCGGCGGTGCCAGAATCGACCAGTCCGCCATACCCATCCAGGCGCTCATCCCCGTGAGTTTCACCGCCCAGACGCAACCAAAGATTTCGATCATCCCCATCACCAGACAAATCTTCAGCGCCGCACGCCAGCCGCCGAAGTGGTTAGCGAACACGCCGATAGTGGCGTTAGAGAAGAACATCGGGATAAAGCCAGGAATAATCAGGATCGAGGAACCGCAGGCAACCAGGATGCCAACCGCAATCAGCTGACCGATGGTGCCCCACATAAAGCCCCAGACCACCGCGTTCGGCGCGAAGCTATAAATAGCGGCGCAGTCAATCGCCAGTACTGCGCCCGGAATCAGACGCTGGGAGATACCGTTAAAGGCCTCAGAGAGCTCGGCGACAAACATACGCACGCCCTGGGTGATGATGAAGATCGCCACCGCAAAGGAGAAACCGGTTTGCAGGATATAGATTGTCCAGTGGGTTTTACCCGCCATCGCCTGTACGGTATTGATACCAAAGGAGAGCAGAATGGCACCAAAGAAGATGGTCATTACAATCGCCGTGGAGACGATGTTGTCATGGAAAATGTTCAGCCAGCCCGGCAGTTTGAGGTCTTCAACGCTTTCCTCTTTTTTGCCCAGGAACGGCGCGACTTTATAGGCAATCCAGGAAGCAAACTGCTGCTGGTGACCGATGGAGAAACCACAGCCATCGGTCACTTCCTGAGTCGGCTTGTACATCATGTTGGAGGTAATACCCCAGTACAGGGAAACCAGTATCGCCGTGCAGATAATGGTGGTCCACATGGAATAGCCGAAGATATAGAAAGAGACCGCAATCAGCCCCGCCTGCTGGAACATGATGTGCCCGGTCAACATGATGGTGCGAATACCGGTAATGCGTCGCAACAAGACGTAACAAATATTCAGCGCCAGCGCGAGCAACACCGCGTAGCCTACCCAACTATACGCATCACCCATCCGTTCGATCGTTGCCATCATCGAAGCATAGGTATCGGAAATCGCGCCGTTGATGCCGTAGACCTCAGACATTTTCGCCACCACCGGTTTAAAGGTGCTGGTCAGAATGCCGGACCCGGCCTGTAGCAGCATGAAGCCAATGATGGTTTTGATCGTCCCTTTGATGATCACGCTGACGCTTTTACGCAGCAGGATATAGCCCAGGCAGGTCACAATACCCAGTAATAGCGGGGCATTGGTCATTACCTGATTAAAAAAAATGGTAAAGATGTTGTAGAGGATCTCCATAACGATCTCCGGTAGACAAGGTTGCTGAGTCAAAGGCGCTCAGAATAATGTCCCTCCACTGTAATTTTCAAAAGTAATCACAACAAGATTGAATTTGATTAAATGTGACGTAGCGCGCAAATAATTAGCACACTTAATACATGGTTTACTTATAAATAACTCATTTCTTCATTAAAATAAGTAAAATCATAAAGATGAATACATCCCCATGACGCCAGAAAAGATTAAATTTTCTTCTGGCTGCGTTCTCCTCTACCCAAAAGTCAAAAAATAGCCCATTGCCTTCTTGAGAAAATAGTGTCAGGATTAATCAAAACAAATCACATTTTGAACTATTTTGAACAAACATGAAGGTAAATGCGATGAGTAAAGTACAAAGCATCACGCGTGAATCATGGATTCTGAGCACGTTTCCGGAGTGGGGAAGCTGGCTGAACGAAGAGATTGAGCAAGAGCAGGTCGCGCCGGGTACGTTCGCTATGTGGTGGCTGGGCTGTACCGGTATCTGGCTAAAATCTGAAGGCGGCACTAACGTATGCGTCGATTTCTGGTGCGGTACCGGTAAACAGAGCCACGGTAATCCGTTGATGAAAACCGGCCATCAGATGCAGCGTATGGCTGGCGTCAAAAAATTACAGCCTAACCTGCGCACCACGCCGTTTGTTCTCGATCCTTTCGCTATCCGTCAGATTGACGCCGTACTGGCGACCCACGACCATAACGATCACATTGACGTCAATGTCGCGGCTGCCGTAATGCAGAATTGCGCCGATGATGTTCCGTTTATCGGCCCGCAGACCTGCGTGGATTTGTGGGTTGGCTGGGGCGTGCCGAAAGAACGCTGCATCGTGGTAAAACCGGGCGATGTCGTGAAAGTGAAAGATATTGAAATTCATGCGCTTGATGCCTTTGACCGCACTGCATTAATCACCCTGCCCGCCGATCAGAAAGCTGCTGGCGTACTGCCGGACGGCATGGATGTACGCGCGGTTAACTATCTGTTTAAAACGCCGGGCGGCAATCTCTATCACAGCGGCGATTCTCACTATTCCAACTACTACGCGAAACACGGCAACGAACATCAAATTGATGTCGCGCTCGGTTCTTACGGTGAAAACCCGCGCGGTATTACGGACAAAATGACCAGCGCGGATATTTTACGCATGGCGGAATCGCTGAATACCAAAGTGGTGATCCCGTTCCATCACGATATCTGGTCGAACTTCCAGGCCGATCCGCAAGAGATCCGCGTGCTATGGGAAATGAAGAAAGATCGCCTGAAGTATGGTTTTAAACCGTTTATCTGGCAGGTTGGCGGCAAGTTTACCTGGCCGCTGGATAAAGACAATTTCGAATACCACTATCCGCGTGGGTTTGACGATTGCTTTACCATTGAACCCGATCTACCGTTCAAATCCTTCCTGTGAGTCGATATCATGCCGGGATTACCCGGCATTTTTTCCATTTACTTTAGTATTTCCAGGCTATTTCAAATATCATCTTTTCAAATCAATTTGTATCGGAATAGCTCATGACTGAAGCACAAAGACATCAAATACTGCTGGATATGCTGGCACAGTTGGGCTTTGTTACCGTCGAAAACGTGATTGAGCGTCTGGGGATCTCCCCGGCGACAGCGCGCCGCGACATCAACAAGCTCGACGAAAGCGGGAAACTTAAAAAAGTGCGCAACGGCGCAGAGGCCATTACCCAACAGCGGCCCCGCTGGACGCCGATGAATCTGCACCAGGCGCAAAACCACGATGAAAAAGTACGCATCGCGAAAGCGGCGTCGCAGCTGGTAAACCCGGGTGAAAGCGTAGTGATTAACTGCGGCTCCACCGCTTTCCTGCTGGGGCGCGAAATGTGCGGGAAGCCGGTACAAATCATTACCAACTATCTGCCGCTGGCGAATTATCTGATCGATCAAGAGCATGACAGCGTGATTATCATGGGGGGTCAGTACAACAAAAGCCAGTCGATTACCCTGAGCCCGCAGGGAAGCGAAAACAGTCTCTATGCGGGCCACTGGATGTTTACCAGCGGAAAGGGCTTAACCGCGGATGGCCTGTACAAGACCGATATGCTAACCGCCATGGCGGAACAAAAAATGCTCAGCGTCGTCGGGAAACTGGTCGCGCTGGTCGATAGCAGTAAAATTGGCGAGCGCGCGGGAATGCTGTTCAGCCGCGCCGATCAGATCGCTATGCTGATTACCGGCAAAAATGCCAATCCGCAGGTTTTGCAACAGCTTGAAGCCCAGGGTGTAAGCATACTCCGCGTTTAAAGATGCTGTCGGAAAAACGCTACCGTCGCCGACAACGCTTCTGGCGTAATGCGATGCCGCACGCCTGCGGCCCATAAACAGGTCACATGCTTATCCAGCTTCGCCCCGGCGAGTGCCTGCTGGAGCCGGAAGGTTTCGATAGCAGGCACCACGTCATCCTCCTGACCATGCCACAACAGAAGCGGCCTGTCGGCCAGTCGCTCTAACTGGTGTGTGACTTCCCATTCACGTAGCGGCGCGATGATATTGTCGAATTCCGCCTGCTGTGCCGGGTTCTGCGGGGATAACGGCGGGAAAAGCGTCCGGGCAAGCCCGGTAAAATAGCCCGACCCCATTAAACTGGCCCCGCATTTTACCTCTCGGTGACGCGTCATAATGCCCAGCGCCGTCATACCGCCCATGGATGCGCCGCCCACCGCCAACCGCCCGTCAAGTAGCCAGTTTTCCGCCTGAATCGCCGCACGTAACGTCGTAAATTCCTGCATGTTTTGGTGCAGAATCTGCCAGAATCGGTGTATTCGTCCCTGTGAGTCGCCGCCGAAGCGAGCGCCATGCTCCGGCGCATCCGGCATGACTACCCGGAATCCTGCCTGTGCCAGGGCAACGGCAAAATAACTATAAACCAGGCTGGAGGAGGTGAAGCCATGATAGAACACCACACAGGGAAGCGGCACGGCGCGTTTCCCTTCCGGGAAGGCATGTAGTACGACGCCTCCGGCTAATTGTCGTGTTTCAATCGCTATCATTATTCTCTCCTTTTTATCCGGTATGCCACGGAGAAATACTTAACGCAAGTTTATGGATAGCGCAATAATTCATAATGTTTGAGAACTGGGTTACGCTTTCGCAACGTTTTCATTCGAAAATCGCGTGACAGGTAACACTTCGGGAACATTCCCCCTAAAGGGAAATCAATAAGGCATTACACTATGATTATCAGGAAACGAGATAGAGTTATGCGTCGGTTTGCTTCATTGATAGCAGCGCTGTTATTAAGCGCGTGTAGCGTGCTGCAGGGTACGCCGCAACCTGCGCCGCCTGTCGCCGATCACCCGCAGGAAATCCGTCGCGATCAAACGCAAGGACTACAGCGGATGGGGACCGTAAGCGCGCTGGTTCGGGGCTCCCCGGATGATGCAATAGATGAAATCAGAGCGAAAGCCGTCGCTGCGAAAGCCGATTATTACGTTATCTTAATGGTTGATGAAACGGTTGTAACCGGCCAGTGGTATTCACAAGCCATTTTGTATCGTCAATAACAGTAGATTGATTTTTAGTCAGTTTTACATTGCTTTGCGTCCCTATGCGTTTACCTGTGCACAATAAACAAACAGGTTTACCGTGATGGAGCGTCCTGTTAAATGCGGGGTATGTAATAAGGAGCTGACGATGAAACAAGAACTTGCCTTATCCTCACTGCTGCTTTCTGCCGGACTGGTGAGTACGACGGCACAGTCTGCCGAATTCGCCAGTGCTGACTGCGTAACGGGTCTGAATGAAATCGGCCTGATCTCGGTCAGTAATGTTGCAGGAAACCCACAGGATGTGGAGCGGATTATCGCCCTGAAAGCCGATGAACAGGGTGCGTCCTGGTACAGAATTATTCAAATGTATGAAGAACAACAGTCGGATAACTGGCGCGTACAGGCGATACTCTATGCCTGATGCCGCGTGGCTCGCGCCGGATGGCATGTACTACAGGTCAAACGTTACCGCAGTCCCCCGGTCGCCCTTAACAGTAAATCATTTTGCACCTGGGCAGGCAGCGGCATTTCGCCGCGTGTATCCAGCATCATCTGACACCACGCTTGCGCCAGCGGCGGCGAGGCATGACGCAGCATTTCCGCTCCGCACCCCAGCAGGAAAAGCTGCTGCGTAATCTCTCTGCCCATTGCTTCGTCCGGTTTGCGTAAACGTTGCTGTAGCTGGCGTACCGCGCGGTCGTAATGGCGATCCTGACCTTTGACTTCCGCAAAAGCTTCACTCAATACGTCATAGACGCCGTGTTGTTTTGTCAGCACCCGAAGTACATCCAGACACATGATATTGCCGGAACCTTCCCAGATACTGTTCACCGGCATTTCACGGTACAGGCGCGGGAGTTCGCTCTCTTCGCAATACCCCATCCCGCCGAGAACCTCCATCGCCTCAGCCACAAAAGGGATTCCCTGCTTACAGATGGCGAATTTCGCCGCTGGCGTGAATAATCGCGCCCATAATGCCTCTTTCGCCTCGCGACGTTGCTCCCAGGCGCGCGCCAGCCGAAACAAAAGCGCCGTCTGCCCCTCCAGGCATAGCGCCATACGACTTAAGGTTTGTCGCATCAACGGTTGTTCGATCAGCGGCTTACCAAAAGCCTGACGCTGATGAGCATGGTAAATGGCGACTGAAAATGCGCGCCGCATTAAGCCATGACTCCCGAGCGCGCAATCAAGACGCGTCATACCGCCCATCTTTAAGATATGCCGAATCCCTTCGCCCTCTTCTCCCAGCCGCCAGCCGACGGCATCCTGAAACTCGACTTCGGCGCTGGCATTAGATCGATTACCGAGTTTATCTTTCAGGCGCTCAAGACGAACAGAGTTCCGTTGCCCGTCTGGCAGGAAACGCGGCACAAAGAAACAGGATAGTCCTCCTTTTGCCTGCGCCAGCACGAGGTGCGCATCACTTTGCGGCACAGAGAAAAACCATTTATGTCCCACCAGCCGATATGAATCATCCGCCAGCCGCTCCGCGTGGGTCGTATTACTGAGTACGTCAGATCCGCCCTGCTTTTCCGTCATTCCCATGCCGATAAGCAGGCCCCGTTTTTGCCCGCCCGGCAGCAAATGCGAATCGTAGCGATCGCTGCGCAGCGGCGCCAGCCAGTCATGGAAAGTGGCGGGAAGCATCTGCAATAGCAACGGTGTCGCGGCAAAGGTCATCGTGACAGGACAGAGTGTTCCCGCTTCTACCTGAGCATGTAATACAAAACGCGCCGCCCGGGCGACAAAACTTCCCGCCCTTGCCTCTTCCTCCCAGGCCAGGTTATGTACCCGATTAGCGCAAAGCCCCTGCATCAACAGGTGCCAGGCTGGATGAAAGCGAACGTCATCCAGACGCTGTCCCTGGGGATCGTAACGTAGCAACTCAGGAGGATGCGCGTTCGCCAGACGCCCCAGTTCCAGTGATTCTGCCGTTCCCAGTTGTTGGCCAATGCTGGCGAGAAGATCGCTATCCCATCCCGCGCCTTCCCGGGAAACCGCTTCACACAGCGCGCCATCAGACAGGAATAAGTTACTGTTATTGAGCGGAGCTGGTTGATTAAAAACGGTATGTGTTTGCCAGGACATGGTGTCTCCCTCCTTCAATGGCGCTGAAGTCAAGTATGGTCATGACTGCGCCATTGACGCCGGAGCAAGATCACAAAAGTATGATTAACCGGCAATATAATGTGGGACGAAACGGGAAGTGTCTTTGGTAATTAGCGTATTGTCCTCGCGAATCCCCATCCCGGAGGCTTCATCGTCAATGATCCAACTGCCAATCAGCGTATAGCTATCGCCAAAGCGCGGCAAAGGCTGAAACGCCTGGTAAATCATCGGCTCGTCAGCGTAGTCGCCGTCGGCATGATCGATAACATTTTGCCGCTCGTCAAAAATCGTGACGTTGCCGCCTTCACGTGAATAAATCGGCTTCCGCACGCTGCTTTCACCTGGCGCTGCGAGCGATTTTTCGCCCTCAAACCAGGCCGGCAGCAGATTCGGATGGCCAGGGAAAAAGCGCCACAATAACGGCAACAGCCCTTTGTTACTCAGAATACTTTTCCACAATGGCTCAATCCATTGCTCACGACGTTTTCGCAACAGCGGGCCGTTGTCGTCGCGCATCATCCACTCCAGCGGGTAGAGCTTAAAGGCGCGGCGAATCACGTTATCGTCCAGATCGGTCAGCACGCCGCCTACGCCAAGCCCCAGTTCTTCAATATAGATAAATCGCGTTTCCTGGCCCGCCTGCTGCGCGCAATCCTGAAGGTACAGCACCGTCGTGCGATCTTCGTCGGTATCTTCACAACAGCAAAAGTAGAGCGGTTCCCGACTGTACAGCTCGCTGAAGCGGGCGATCAGCCGCTCCTGTATCGCGTTGTATTGATCGGCATCACGCGGGATGGCGCCGCTACGACGAGCATCCTCCAGCCATAGCCATTGAAAGTAGGAGGACTCATAGAGCGACGTCGGCGTATCCGCGTTGTATTCCAGCAATTTAACCGGATCTTTGCCGCACCAGACGAAATCCATCCGCCCGTAAAGCGAAGGATCGCGACTGCGCCAACTTTCGGCGATGACATCCCAGTACAATGGCGGGATCGCCAGCTGCTGCATGATCTGCTCATCCCGGACGGCCCGCTCGACAACCTCCAGACACATCTGATGAAGCTCTGCGGTCGGTTTTTCGATCTGTTCTTCAATTTGCCGTAATGTAAAACGGTAGGCCCGGCTTTCATCCCAGTAAATTTCGTTATCGATAACATGAAAGTCAAAACCGTGATCGCAGGCGATCTTATCCAGATCCCGGCGTACCGGTACGTTATGTCGTAGCATGGTTAGCCTCCCCAGTGCCCGCGGGCGCTGGAAGAACGGCCATAGCCGCCGCGGGAGACGGTGGACGCTTTCCGTGTGATATAACCAGGGCTGGTCACGGTATCGCTTTTCCCTGTGCCGCTGCGCCACGCATAATCGCCGGATGTGGTGCGCCAGACGGGACGGGAGACATAAGATGAACCGCCGCTGCTATAGATGTATTGTTCATCACGGTTCTGACGAATCGCGCGGCTGAGTAAAAAGCCGCTTAATACCGGAACCCAGCTCCGCTCGGTGATATCAAAGTAGCAATCGCCAAACTGCGACTGACAGCGCTCCTGCGTCAATTGCTTAGGCACATTAGCGTAAAATTCTGTTTTCGCATTATTCCAGCCGTCAGCGCAAACGCTGGCGCTATTGCCATCGTCAATACAGTCGTTCACCGTGGCGTAAAACGTCCCATCGCCGTCGTTGTCACTATTGCCGCCATCACCGCACCCTTTCAGGAGAAAAAAGGCCGCTCCACCCATAATCGCCAGCGTCAGGCATTTTGGCGTGTAGCGATTTCGTTGCCGCTCAAAGGGATTGACCGGTTCGGCTATTCGTCTTATTGCCGAATGGCCTACGCCGGATGTGCTTCTGGATTTTCGTTTTTTTGCCATGATCTTCCGTTACCATGTCATACAGGCAGCGTTAAAAATACCGCCAGCCAGCGCTGCGGTTCCCATAAATAGCCCCGCCGCCACGTTGTGATGAATAATTTTTTCGCTCAGCGTAGGCATGTATAACCTTACGCAACCATAAATCAGCAGTTGAATCACCAGCGCAATGCCGCCCCAGGCAAAATAGTCCGGGATACTGACCGAGTTTATCGCCGCGCTGGATAAGGGGATGACATAGCCCAGCAACGTACCGCTAAAGGCCAGCGATGCCGCAGTATTGTTATTTTTTATCAGCTGCCATTCATTATGCGGCGTTATCTTTGAGTAAATAAAAAGAAATACAATGACCATTGCCGCGCCAATAAAAAAATAGGCGCAGAAAGCCAGTAATGCGTCCAGTATATGCATAATTTCCCTGTATGTGCTTAACCAATAACCGTCAGTGAAGTGAGCGGGATATCCACGCCGAGGGCGCGTGAAAACACCCATTCAGGCTCACCGCGCTCGTTAAATGATTCTTCCCCGTTCAATAGAAGATACTCCCAGGCGTCATCCGTCACCTGGCGCTGGAAGCCCATCGTAAAATTGTGAACGTCCCATTTCTCTGCCTGCTGATTTTCAACCTTTTCCAGCATGTAGACAGGTTCAATATTGCCCGGCTCTTCATGGTTAAAAAAACGCTGCCAGCGCCGTTCTTGCCAGTTGAGCGTCATCGGCCCTATTGCCGCTGGCGCAATGGCTGAACGCCAGTGACGTTCCTCGCTAATACCGAAACTTTCCTCATATACAAAAAGTTTGATGTCATCAATGTCGTCAACATCCGTGCCGCCAGTGGTGTTAATTTGTAGAAACTCATCGCCAGAGGTGTAGTAGCGAAAAATCTGACTGCCGCCGCCTAAATCTATGCGACTCGCTGCCGCGACAGTGTATTTTTCACCCGGTAGCTCCACCAGCAACGACGACTCCAGTAGCCGGAATGCCAGCGTATCCAGCGTGAAACCGGCGTTAAGATGTAATCCTAATGGTCCGCGAATCGGCGCTGGCGCGCTTGTTTTACCGAGCAAACGCTGAAAAAATTGCATCATAGGGGAACCTCTATCTCTTGCCATGCGACCTCTTCAGCCAGAATGCGATTGTCGTTGGGCATAATGCCATTTGAGATCGCGCATTCATGTGCCGTCTCGTATGAAAGCGACGAAGCTCAGCACGGTAGCGCGCTACCGATAACAAAGCAGATACTGCCCGATAAACAGGCCAGGTCAGTCTGGACAAATGACGCTGGCAGGTTTTGACAATCCACGTAAAGAGCATTATTCGCCTTGTTGACGCTGTAAACGCGCCAACACATCCTGAGCATTGCTTTTATTGGTTGCGCCAATACCCGCCTGCGCCAGTTTTTCATCCAGGTCGCGTCCATCGGCGACTTTTTCCAGCTGCGCGGCGGCATCCAGCCGGGCCTGGCGTTCAGCCTGACGCGTTTGTAAACGTTTAAGCGACTCCGCCGCCGTAGACACATTCGACGCGGCTCCGACGGTCGAGGTCGTCACCGCCTGCTGCGCGCGCTGCATGGCTTCTGTCGCCTTAACCACTTCAAGTTGCTGCTCAAACTGCGCAATCCGCTGGCCTGTCGCCGTTACGGCCTTCTCCACCGCATCGCGAGAGGCTTCCAGATTAGTCAGCACCTGTTCTTCGGCAAGAATGGCATTTTCCAGACGGGCTATTTCTTCCGCCACTTCGTTGAGTAAAGCGGCGTCGACATTCTTACTCATTGCCGCCAACGCCCGTGTTTCAAGGCTGGCTTTACGCTCACGTAAATCATTCAGCTTGTCATGGCTTAACTTCACCCGCGCCAATAAATCCACTCTGGATTTACCCGCTTTATCCAGCTCGGCTTTTGCGTCGCGAATATGCTGCTCCAGCATACGTACACCCTGCGCTTCATCAATGGCGTCTTCTGCCTGAGCAACGAATGATTTACCTAACGTGAACAAACTTTTTAAAATTCCCATGTAAGCCGCCTGTATTATTCCTGTGAATAGACTTGTGTTATTTCAGCGATATCCAACGCATTTTCTACAAGCGTGGTGATTTCCAGCGTCACGTCGGCAAGCGACGAATTTAACGACAGCGCGCCAAAAGCGACATAATATTCCTCCTGTTTTACCTGAGTAATACCGACCGAAGACAGCGGTAAAACCTTCTGATTTCTCAGTAAGAAAAGATTAAATTCCGCGGTATCTCTAATCGTATTTACCGGACAGATATAAGTCTCGATAACTATTTGTTGCGAGGTAAATAAAACCGCCAGTGGTAAATCGCCATAATCATTCATTTTTATTATTAATGAAGACTCATTATTTTCTATATCAATATCTAATTCGGCGATGTTGTTTAACGCATCCGCCAGCGTCCGTGGAGTCCATACCATATTATTATCTCTATCTCTTTTTTATAAATAAAGGGAGTTACAGGGTAGGTTTTGCTTTTTATATTACCAGCCAAAGATAAAAAAAAACCATCCGATTATGGATGGTTATTTTCTTAAAAAATACTATTAGCGTCAGGTTCGCTGGCGAACGGCTTCAAACAGACAAATCCCGGTCGCCACAGAGACATTCAGCGACGACACGCTACCAGCCATAGGAATGCTGATCAGCTCATCGCAGTGCTCACGGGTCAGACGACGCATACCTTCACCTTCTGCGCCCATGACCAGCGCCATGCGGCCAGGCATTTTGCTCTGATACAGCGTATGGTCAGCCTCGCCCGCCGTCCCGACAATCCAGATATTCTCTTCCTGCAACATGCGCATCGTGCGCGCCAGGTTGGTGACGCGGATCAACGGCACGCTTTCCGCTGCGCCGCAGGCGACTTTCTTCGCCGTCGCGTTAAGTTGCGCGGAGCGGTCTTTCGGCACGATTACCGCATGTACGCCAGCGGCATCGGCGCTGCGCAGACAGGCGCCAAGATTATGCGGATCGGTGACGCCATCGAGGATCAACAAAAAGGGGCGTTCGTGTAATGCGATCAGATCCGGCAGATCGTTTTCCTGATACTGCCGGCCTGGTTTCACGCGAGCGATAATACCCTGATGCACGGCACCGTCGCTTTTCTCGTCGAGATATTGGCGGTTTGCCAGCTGGATAACCACGCCCTGGGACTCAAGGGCGTGAATCAGCGGCAACAGACGTTTATCTTCACGGCCTTTTAAAATAAAGACTTCCTGAAAACGTTCAGGGGCGCGCTCCAGCAGGGCCTGCACTGCGTGGATGCCGTAAATCATTTCGCTCATTAATGTACTCGTTGTTTACGTTTTGCCGGGGGCGCTACGCTTGCCCGGCCTACAGATAATTCACCCTCTTCTGTTTGAAGAGGGTATTGCTCACTCTGCCGCTTTTTTCTTCGCCGCACGCTTCGCTTTGGTCGCTGCGGCTATTTTCTGCGTTTTAGCCGATGGCTTTTTTGCTTTTCTCGCGTCTTTCTTCGCTGCTTTCGGCTTCGCTTTTTTCTCGCCGCGGAAGGCGCTATCAGGCTCGAAGTTAACTTTTTTACCTACCTGACGACGTTTACCGGCGTTTTTACTTTCACCTTTTTTCGCTTTTTCACGCGCCGTTTTGCCGACGTTACGCGGTGCGCGCTCGCTGGAGATCAGGCTAAAGTCAATTTTCCGTTCGTCCATATTCACCGCTTCGACGCGTACCTCGACCCGGTCGCCCAGGCGATATGTCTGCCCGCCGGACTCGCCAATCAGACGTTGCCCTACCTGATCGAAGCGATAGTAATCGTTATCCAGTGAGGAAACGTGTACCAGCCCATCGATAAACAGTTCATCAAGACGGACAAAGAAGCCGAAACCGGTGACGCTGGCAATCACGCCCTTAAAGACGTTGCCTACCTGATCCAGCATAAAGTCACATTTCAGCCAGTCGGAGACATCACGCGTCGCTTCATCAGCGCGGCGTTCCGCCATCGAACAGTGCTGACCGAGCTGCAACATCTCTTCCATCGAGTAGTGATAACCGCCCGTTTCTGTGGTGTTGCCCTTGTTCCCTTGCTCTTTCGCCAGCAGGTACTTAATGGCGCGGTGCAAAGAAAGATCCGGATAGCGGCGAATCGGCGAGGTAAAGTGCGCATAAGACTGCAACGCCAGGCCAAAGTGCCCGCGGTTTTCCGGATCGTAAATCGCCTGCTTCATTGAACGCAGCAGCATAGTTTGCAGCATTTCGGCGTCCGGCCGGTCGGCAATCGATTCAAGCAGTTCGGCATAATCGCGCGGTTCCGGTTTGTTTCCGCCCGGCAGCTCCAACCCCAGCTCCGCCAGTACGGAGCGGAATGAGGTGATCGCTTCGGTGGTGGGCTTATCATGAATACGGAATAGCGCCGGCTCTTTAGCTTTTTCGACAAAGCGCGCCGCCGAGATATTCGCCATGATCATGCACTCTTCGATAAGCTTATGCGCGTCATTACGCTGGGTCTGTTCGATACGCTCAATGCGACGTTCGGCGTTAAAGATAAACTTCGCCTCTTCGCTCTCAAACGAGATCCCCCCGCGCTCTTCACGCGCTTTATCCAGCACTTTGTAGAGGTTGTGCAGCTCTTCAATATGCTTCACCAGCGGCGCATATTGTTCACGCAGATCCTGATCGCCCTGCAGCATATGCCAGACTTTGGTATAGGTCAGACGCGCATGGGAGCTCATCACCGCTTCATAGAATTTGTAGCCGGTCAGCCGACCTTTCGCCGAGATGGTCATTTCACAGACCATACACAGCCTGTCAACCTGCGGGTTTAGCGAACACAGGCCGTTGGAGAGCACCTCCGGCAACATTGGGACAACCTGTGACGGGAAGTAAACCGACGTGCCGCGATTGCGCGCCTCGCGATCCAACGGCGTTGGCGGCCGTACATAATAGCTCACATCAGCAATAGCGACCCACAAACGCCAGCCGCCGCCGCGTTTTTTCTCACAGTAAACCGCGTCGTCAAAGTCACGGGCATCTTCGCCATCAATAGTGACCAGCGGCAAATCGCGCAGATCGACACGACCGACTTTCGCCTCTTCCGGCACCTCTTCTTTCAGCCCGGCGACCTGCTGCTCTACCGCCTGCGGCCAGATGTAAGGTATTTCATGGGTACGCAGCGCCATATCAACCGCCATACCGGTGCCCATATTGTCGCCCAGCACTTCGACGATTTTCCCTACCGCTTTAGTACGGCGAGTTGGACGTTGGGTCAGTTCAACCACGACCACGAACCCCATCCGCGCGCCCATGACGTCTTCTGGCGGGATAAGAATGTCGAAGCTGAGACGGCTGTCGTCCGGCACCACAAAGCCGACGCCCGCATCGGTGAAATAACGCCCGACTATCTGACTGGTTTTCGGTACCAGTACACGGACGATACGCGCTTCGCGGCGACCTTTACGATCGGCGCCCAGCGGCTGCGCCAGCACCTGATCGCCATGAATACAGGTTTTCATCTGCTCGCTGGAAAGATACAGATCGTCTTTGCGGCCTTCGACACGTAAGAAACCGTAACCGTCACGATGACCGATCACGGTGCCTTTCAGCAGGTCGAGGCGTTCCGGCAGCGCATAGCACTGGCGGCGGGTAAAGACCAGTTGTCCGTCGCGTTCCATCGCGCGCAGGCGGCGACGCAAGGCTTCAAGCTGCTCTTCGCCTTCAATATTCAGTTCTACGGCCAGTTCTTCGCGACTGGCCGGTTTTTCACGTTTCGTTAAATGTTCGAGGATAAATTCCCGGCTCGGGATAGGATTCGCGTATTTTTCTGCTTCGCGTTCCTGGAAAGGATCTTGTGACATTGAGGTTCCTCCATTGTCATCTCTAATGAAGTTTACTTCACTCCACCAGTAATAATTTATAAAGCGGTTGATTCTCTTCAACCAAATCGGCAAGCGTGTAGTTATCCAGCTCCTTGAGAAAACTCTGCACGGCCTTAGAAAGCGCCTGTTTCAGACGACAGGCAGGGGTGATGTGGCAAAATTCGCTGCTACAGTTGACCAGTGATAAGGGTTCCAGCTCACGCACCACATCGCCAATACAAATAGTATTAGCCGGTTTACCCAGGCGGATACCGCCATTTTTTCCCCGAACGGCGGTGACAAAGCCCGCCCGGCTAAGCTGATTGATAATTTTGACCATATGATTACGGGACACGCCGTAGACTTCTGTCACCTCAGAAATGCTGGTCATTCGTCCATCTGGTAACGACGCCATATAGATTAGCGCACGTAAGCCGTAATCGGTGAAACTCGTTAACTGCACATCAACCTCAGGAAAAGGGAAAACGGGATATAACTTATCTGTATTGATGATAAACCAGCCACCTGTCAGGCTGCTAATTTATTTCGGTTCAGGAAGGAAAAAAGCGGGGAACAATGACGCATTTGAGCCGAAGGGTGATGCAAAGCATCTTATCCGGCCAACAAATGCGTACTCATCATAGACCCGGTAAGCGTAGCGTTACCGGGCATCATCCATCAATTACGCGTCGAACGGGTCGCGCAGAATCATCGTCTCAGTACGATCGGGGCCGGTAGAAATAATATCAATCGGCACGCCGGTCAGTTCTTCAATACGCTTGATGTAGTTCAGTGCCGCCTGCGGCAGACCGCTACGATCTTTCACGCCGAAGGTGGATTCAGACCAGCCCGGCATGGTTTCGTAAATCGGCTCTACACCTTTCCAGTCGTCAGCTGCCAACGGAGTGGTAGTCACTTCGCGACCATCCGGCATACAGTAAGCCACGCAGAGTTTCACCTCTTTCAGGCCATCCAGCACGTCCAGTTTGGTCAGGCAGAAGCCAGACAGGGAGTTCAGCTGTACCGCACGACGAACGGCAACGGTGTCCAGCCAGCCGGTACGACGACGACGGCCGGTAGTGGCGCCGTATTCGTTACCCTGCTTGCAGAGGAACTCGCCGGTTTCATCAAACAGCTCAGTCGGGAACGGACCTGCACCTACACGAGTGGAGTAAGCTTTGAGGATACCCAGAACGTAATCAACATAACGCGGGCCCAGGCCGGAACCGGTCGCCACGCCACCTGCAGTGGTGTTAGAAGAAGTTACGTACGGATAAGTACCGTGGTCGATATCCAGCAGGGTACCCTGCGCACCTTCAAACATGACGAAATCGCCACGCTGACGCGCCTGGTCGAGCAGGTCCGAAACGTCAACAACCATAGAAGTCAGGATGTCGGCAACAGCCATCGTATCATCCAGAACTTTCTGGTAATCAACCGCTTCAGCTTTGTAGTAGTTAACCAACTGGAAGTTGTGATATTCCATCACTTCTTTCAGTTTTTCAGCGAAGGTTTCTTTGTCGAAAAGGTCACCAACACGCAGACCGCGACGTGCCACTTTATCTTCATAAGCAGGCCCGATTCCACGACCGGTGGTGCCGATCGCTTTCGCGCCACGCGCTTTCTCACGCGCGTTATCCAGCGCAACGTGATAATCAAGGATCAGCGGACAGGCTTCAGACAGCAGCAGACGCTCACGAACGGGGATGCCACGGTCTTCCAGTTCTTTCATCTCTTTCATCAGCGCGGCCGGAGACAGCACAACACCGTTACCGATGATGCTGGTTACATTCTCGCGAAGAATACCTGATGGAATAAGATGGAGAACGGTTTTTTCACCGTTGATTACGAGAGTATGGCCTGCGTTGTGACCGCCCTGGTAGCGTACAACATATTTAGCCCGTTCAGTCAGAAGATCGACGATCTTTCCTTTACCTTCGTCACCCCATTGGGTGCCCAGTACGACGACGTTGTTACCCATTTTTCAAAATCACCGTTTGCTTAAAAATGGATTCTACCATCGCTTTTTCAGATATACAGCACTTTTTGCACTCAATCTGCGGCAAATCCGACCACTTTTTGTTCAGCCAATCGTTTTCCTCAACATGTAGTAGACCACAACTCCCGCAACCACAAGTCCGCCGCCAAAACGGCGTAAAACATTTTCCGGCAGTTGCGCCAGTGCCGAAACCATTTTTTTCCATGCGCCGGGATACAGCATCGGTCCCAGCCCTTCGAGGACTAATACCAGAGCAAGCGCCAACCAGATTGTTGAATTCATTTATCGCCCTTATAAAAGAAAACCACCGGCATCCTTTGGATGCGGTGGTTTTGCTGGTCTAAAACCGCTGACGCTATTTTAGCGTGTCGTCGAACTCGGTGTCTTCATGTAGCGGAAGAAATCGCTGTCCGGGCTCAGTACCATCACGTCCTGATTACCTTCGAAGCTCTTCTCGTAAGCGCGCAGACTACGAATGAACGCGTAGAAATCAGGGTCCTGACTGAACGCGTCGGCAAACAGCTTCGCGGCTTCAGCATCACCTTCACCACGCATGATACGCCCCTGACGCTCGGCTTCCGCCAGAGTTTTCGTCACCTCATAGTCAGCAGCCGCACGCAGTTTTTCCGCTTCTTCCTGACCTTGTGAACGATGACGACGCGCGACCGCTTCACGCTCGGCGCGCATACGGTTGTAAATCGCCTCAGAAACCTCGGTCGGCAGGTTGATTTGCTTAATACGCACATCGACCACTTCGATACCCAACGCCGCCATACTGTTCGGGTTGATGACCGGTACTTTACCTTTGGTTTCCGCCGTGACGCGTTCCGCCGCTTCGGCAATCGCATCATCCGCCGCCGGGGTCGCTACTTCATCATCGGTACCGGCTGAACCGGAGTTCAGCGCGTCGCGCACCTCCAGAGTCAGACGACCACGAGAATCGGTCACGATGTCTTTTACGTCCAGGCGACCAATCTCAGAACGCAAACGGTCCGAGAACTTACGTTTTAACAGCACTTCGGCTTGCGAAATATCGCCGCCGCCGGTCGCCAGATAGTAACGGCTAAAGTCGCTGATACGCCATTTGATGTAGGAGTCGACAATCAGGTCTTTCTTCTCTTTAGTCACAAAGCGATCGGCCTGGTTATCCATCGTCTGGATACGCGCATCAAGCATTTTCACTGATTCAATAAACGGGATCTTAAAGTGCAGACCCGGCGCGTAAACCAGCGGTTTGTTCTCATCGTCACGCAGAACTTTACCAAAACGCAGCGTAATGCCGCGCTCGCCCTCTTTGACCACAAAGACGGACATGTAGAGCACTACCAGCACGATGATGATAATCGCAATAACTGACTTACGCATCGTTATTCCCCCTGACGCTGGTAGTCGTTACGCTGCGCATTCGCGCGGCGTTGGTCCATAATATCGCCCTGATTTGAGGACGACGTGTTGCTTGCTCCGCTGGCGTTAGACTTTGTGGACGGCGGCAGGCGCAGCAGGTTGCTGGCGCTATTGTCGCTCTTTGCCGCCGGCGCATTCCCGCCTTTCAGCATCTGATCTAACGGCAGCACCATTAAATTACCGCTCTTGTCGTTAACCAGTACTTTACGGGTATGGCTCAGCACTTTTTCCATCGTTTCAATATACAGACGCTCGCGTGTAATCTGCGGCGCGGCTTTATATTCCGGCAAAATCTTCGCAAACCGGGCGACTTCACCCTGCGCTTCCAGGATAGTCTGGGTTTTATAGGCGCGTGCCTCTTCCAGAATACGCTGCGCCTGACCGTTGGCGCGCGGCTGAACTTCGTTGGTATACGCCTCCGCTTCACGAATGTACTGCTGCTCGTTTTCACGTGCGGCAATCGCGTCGTCAAAGGCGGCTTTCACCTCTTCCGGCGGGCGCGCAGCCTGGAAGTTCACGTCCAGCAGGGTAATCCCCATGTTGTACGGTTTGATAGTCTCTTCCAGCTCGCGTTGGGTATCGCTACGAATAACGGTACGGCCTTCGGTCAGGATGCGATCCATCGTGTATTTACCAATGACGCCACGCAGCGCGCTGTCGGTGGCCTGACGCAGGCTATCGTCCGGGCTGGTCACGCTAAACAGATATTTCTGCGGATCGGTGACGCGGTATTGCACGTTCATTTCAACGCGCACGACGTTTTCATCAGACGTCAGCATCACGCCTGACGCCGCCAGTTCGCGCACCGCTTCGACGTTCACCGGCGTAACGTCGTCAATAAATGTCGGCTTCCAGTTCAGACCTGGCTCTACCAGATGGCTGAATTTACCAAAACGCGTCACAACGCCGCGCTCGGCTTCTTTAATGGTATAAAAACCACTGGCCGCCCAGATAATGACTACTGCCGCCGCGGCGATGGCGACAATACGGCCTCCCAGTTGCGGACGCGGGCCTTGCGATGAGCTACCGCCGCCGGAACCGGTGCCTTTACCGCCCCCAAAACCACCGAGTTTTTTACTCAGCTTACGGAAGATATCATCCAGATCGGGAGGTCCCTGATCGCGGCCACCTTTGTTTCCATTTCCCCCAGAGTTGCTGCCAGGTTTGCTGCTTCCCCACGGGTCGCGGTCCTGTCCGTTATTACCGGGCTGATTCCACGCCATGTTTGTGCTCCATATTTGTTATGCGGTGATCCCCGTTGTCTTTCGACCTCAGAGGATAAGGCGAAATTACTCCATGCTTCAGACGAACCGCCGTTACAGACATCATCTTTCAGGCTGCGTCTTGAGTGGCGGCTTTTTTACCCCAGGTCACTTCGTTGTGAGCTCCTGAAATTCTCTCAGCTACCGCCTCAATACGACCTGAATGACTTCGCGTCTAGATCACGTATTCGATCAACGCCGGTTCTTGTTTACAGAGGCGACGCCAGTCGACAATCGGCATTCGTACCTGCAGACTGACGCTACCGTCTTCCTCCATCCACTCTTTTTCTATTGCCTGAAGCTGATAAAACCGGCTTCTCAGACGCCCTTCCTGCGGCGGCAAACGCAGCGTATGCTGCGCCACCTCGCCGGAAAGACGCTCCGTCAAAGCCTGAAAAAGCTGTGGTATTCCCACGCCGCTTTGCGCTGAAAGCCAAACGCGGATGGGTTTATTCTCTTCATCTCTGTCGATACGCGGTTCAAAGTCGTCCAGCATATCGATTTTGTTCATCACCATTAAGGTGGGGATTTCGTGAGCGTCAATCTCTTCGAGAACGGTGTTTACCGCCTCGATGTTTTCCTGCACACGAACATCCGCCGCATCAACCACATGCAGCAGCAGCGTCGCCTGACGCGTCTCCTGCAGGGTAGCTTTAAAGGCAGCCACCAGATCGTGCGGTAAATGGCGGATAAAGCCTACCGTATCCGCCAGAACGGTTTCACCGACATCCGCTACATCGATACGACGTAACGTGGGGTCCAGCGTCGCAAATAGCTGATCTGCCGCATAGACCCGCGCTTCAGTGATCTGATTAAAAAGGGTGGATTTTCCGGCGTTGGTATAGCCCACCAGCGATACCGTCGGAACGTCGGCCTTGATGCGCGACTGCCGCCCCTGCTCACGTTGCTTCTCAACTTTCTCCAGGCGCGACTGAATCTGCACAATGCGATTACGCAGTAAACGACGGTCGGTTTCGAGCTGGGTTTCACCCGGACCGCGCAAACCAATCCCGCCTTTCTGACGTTCAAGGTGGGTCCAGCCACGCACCAGACGCGTAGCCAGATGGCGTAGCTGCGCCAGCTCAACCTGCAACTTACCTTCATGGGTACGCGCACGTTGGGCAAAAATATCTAAGATAAGACCGGTGCGATCGATAACCCGGCACTCGCACAAACGCTCCAGGTTTCGCTCCTGGGCTGGACTCAATGCATGATCAAACAATACGACCGCTGCGCCAGTCGCTTTCACGGCTTCCGCAATTTCAACTGCCTTACCTTCACCTACAAAGTACTTCGGGTGCGGTGCTTTACGGCTACCGGTAATCACCTGCATTGCTTCGACACCGGCGGAAGAGACCAGAGATTCAAACTCCTGGAGGTCTTCCATATCTTTGTCTTGCGAAAAATAGATGTGTACCAGTACCGCCTGCTCACCGGCATCATAACGGTCAAACAAGCGTAAACCCTCTTAATAACCAGCGGGGGCGATTATCCGACGCCCCCGACATGGATAAACAGCGCGTGAACTTATTCAGTCTCTTCGCTGTCCTGTTGCGCAGTAGAACCCTGCGCGTTGCTACCGTGATGGTAGTTATTGCTGGCGCCGCCACCGGCATTGTTGCTGTGATGGGAAACCGGGCGAGACGGGACAACAGTAGAAATCGCGTGCTTATAAACCATCTGGCTGACCGTGTTTTTCAACAGGATCACGAACTGATCAAAGGACTCGATTTGACCTTGCAGCTTAATACCATTCACCAAATAAATAGAAACTGGAACACGTTCCCGACGCAATGCGTTCAGGAACGGATCTTGTAAAGATTGCCCCTTAGCCATTCTCTTTTCCTTATATGCTTATTTGTACTTTGAACCTTTCGATTCTGAAAAATTGCGCACGATACGTCTCAATTGTACACATTCAGTCTGCGATAGCACCAACAACCTGTAATACTTCTTTTCGCGCCCGATCGGGATTCTCACTGTCAAGCCAGCGCACCCCTTCCCAACCGCGCAACCAGGTCATCTGGCGCTTCGCCAACTGTCTCGTGGCGCAAACACCTCTATAAACCATTTCATCATATGAGATTTCGCCCTCAATGTATGACCACATCTGGCGGTATCCCACACAACGGATGGAAGGCAAGTCCGTATGCAAATCTCCTCGGGCAAAAAGCGCCCGGACTTCTGCTTCAAAACCTGAAGCCAACATCTGATGAAAACGCAGTTCAATGCGCTGATGGAGCAGTTCACGGCTCGCCGGGGCGATAGCGAACTGATGCACCTGGTACGGTAGCGCGTCTCCTGACGTTTGCGTTAGCTCCGTTAAAGTTTTACCCGAAATGAAAAAAACTTCCAGTGCCCGGGAAAGTCTTTGCGGATCATTTGGATGAATTCGCGCGGCGGCAACCGGATCTATCTCCTGAAGTTGCTGATGCAACGCCTCCCATCCAAGCTCCGCTGCTTGCTGCTCTATCCGGGATCTGACTTCCGGATCTGCTGAAGGCAGCGGCGATAAGCCTTCCAGCAATGCCTTAAAATACAGCATGGTACCGCCCACTAACAGCGGGATACGCCCCGCAGCGGTGATCTCCGCCATTTGCTCTAACGCGTCGCGGCGAAAATCCGCCGCCGAATACGCCTGCGACGGGTCGCGTATATCCAGCAGTCGATGCGGCGCCGCTTTCAGCTCATCGGCATTCGGCTTAGCCGTGCCAATATCCATTCCCCGATAAATGAGGGCGGAATCAACGCTTATCAACTCTACTGGCAAAACTTTACGCAGTTCTATCGCCAGCGCCGTTTTGCCGGAGGCCGTCGGCCCCATCAAAAATATCGCCTTAGGCAGGCTCGCCTTGCTTACATCATTCATGCTTCAGGGCGTTCATCGCCGAATGTAAATCAACAGGTTGTAACAGGCCACCCGGCGGCGCTTTTACCAGCTGCGGACATAGCCGCTCAACATCCGCCAGCAGCGATATGGCCTGCGCCATCGACCACTGCGGATGTTCACTCTGCACATTACGCGCTATCCATTGTGCAATATTGGCCGTTGCAAATGTGGTCTGTTGCGCCAGGTAGCCTATCAGTTCAGGAATCAAGATTTGTAAATTTTGTTGTCGTAAGGGTAAAGGCACCGCCCGAATGGTCACATGCTGCGCATCTGACTGAAATTCAATACCCAATTCTCCCAACAAAGATTGGGCTTTTTGCAGCGCGGCTTTTTCATCGGCGCTCACTTTTAAACGCAGCGGAATCAGCAACGGCTGCGCGCAAACCGGACTTTGACCCGGTGTAAGCTGCGCCTGACGCAGCCAACGCTCCGCAACCGGTAGCGACAAGAGCTGGATAGTCCCCGCGTGTTCCAGCAATGCGCAGTCACCGCCGACTATTGTCAGTACGCGACCGAAACTCTGGCTATGTCCGTCAAGCGCAGGCGTAACCGGCTCCGGCGCGGGGCTCGTCGTCGGCGTCTGTAAAAGCGCGCGATAAACCTCGCCCTGCTGCTTCTGATAACCTGGCTGCGCGTGCGGCCAACCACCTGCGGACTGACGCCCGCCGTTGCCGCCCGATGCGCCGCCGGAATAACGCGGTGTCGCGGGCTCGCGCGCCGCAGTTGGCTCGGCGGGTACAGCAAAATGGTTGCGCCCGGCGGCGATACGGTTTTCCGGGACATGCCGCGGCGCTGGCGCAATCTCCTCAAGCGGCAGCGCCGTTTCCGTCTGCTGTTGCAGAACGCTCAGCACCCCTTGATAGATGAAGTCGTGCACCAGCCGGGATTGATGAAAACGCACTTCGTGCTTGGCGGGATGAACATTGACATCCACCTGATGCGGGTCAATCTCCAGATACAGCACAAACGCAGGCTGTTGGTCCGCGCCCAGTTTATCTTCACAGGCCTGGCGAATGGCATGGTTGATCAAGCGGTCGCGCATCATGCGGCCATTCACATAACAGTACTGGATCTCCGTTAACGCCGTGGTGGTGTGATTCGGATCGGCGACCCAGCCGCGCAGGGTCAGATCGCCATGCTGCCACTCGATCGCCAGTGCCTGTTCGAGAAACGGCGTGCCGCAGATGGCGCCTAACCGGCGCTCTTTTTGCCCGTCCTTTGCGACAGCGCGATACTGCCGTACCAATTTGCCGTTGTGCGACAGGTTAAGCGTGACGTCAAAACGGGCCAATGCAATACGACGGATGATCTCATCAATGTGATTAAATTCCGTTTTTTCGGTACGCATGAATTTGCGCCGGGCGGGCGTATTATAAAAGAGATCCAGAACTTCCAGGGTGGTGCCGACCGGGTGCGCGGCGGGTTTTACCGTTACGTCCATGTCACGCCCTTCCGCATACGCCTGCCAGGCTTCCGCCTGCTCCGCCGTGCGCGACGTTAGCGTCAAACGCGAGACCGAACTGATACTGGCCAGCGCTTCGCCGCGAAATCCCAGACTGATAATCGCTTCCAGATCGTCAAGCGAGGCGATTTTACTGGTGGCATGACGGGCCAGCGCCAGCGCCAGCTCCTCTTTTTTAATGCCGCAGCCATTGTCACGAATACGAATAAGCTTCGCGCCGCCACGCTCGATATCGATATCAACGCGGGTAGCGCCTGCATCCAGACTATTCTCTACCAGCTCTTTAACAACCGACGCAGGGCGTTCCACCACTTCGCCAGCGGCGATTTGGTTCGCAAGCTGCGGCGGCAGAACCTGAATCGGCATGAAATCTCCTTAATTCGCGGCGGTTATGGCGCCAGGCTGGTTGGTACTGGCCGTCTGGCCTGGGCCGCCCTGCGGCGCAGACTGGATCGGATGCGCTGCAAAGTACTTACGCAACCCCCGGTATATAGCGTCAGCAATCTGCTGCTGATAGCGGTCGCTCGCCAGCAATCGCTCTTCGCCGTGATTACTGATAAAGCCCGTCTCCACCAAAATGGACGGGATATCCGGCGAACGCAGCACGCCCAGGCTCGCGTGTTCCGGGCGACGTTTATGCAGCGACCCCACACCATCCAGTTGGCTTAGCACGTTCGTCGCCACATCATACCCTACCCGCTGCGAATGACCGAATTGCAAATCCAGTACCGCCTGGCTCAGGTAAGGATCTGACTGACTGTTCGCCAGCACATCGCCAGCGCCGCCTAACAGTTCGGATTGCTTCTCATGCTGCTCAAGCCAGTTTGCCATTTCGCTGTTCGCGCGACGATTGGACAATACCCAGACGGAGGCGCCGGTGGCGTCGCGATTTGGCGCGGCATCCGCATGAATAGAGACAAGGAAGTTGGCGTTTTGCTTACGCGCCACGTCAGACCGCCCCATCACCGAAATAAAATAGTCGCCGTCACGCGTCAGTACGCCTTTAAACATCGGATCGTTATTCAGCAATGTGCGTAACTTACGCGCGATGGCGATGGTGACATTTTTCTCGCGCGTACCGCCCGGGCCTATCGCACCGGGATCCTGGCCTCCATGCCCGGCATCAATAGCAATCACCACTTTATCGCCAGCGCCTGCTGACGCGCGCGCCGCAGGCCGCGTAACGGTATTGCTGCTGGTTACGCCGGTCAGGCGATCATCAGAAGATTTAAACGGATTACGGGCAGGCTCCGTCGGGCGGGGCGCGCTTTCAACCCGTTTCGCGACGACAGGCGGTGGCGGCGGCGGAACATCGGCATTAATGGTGAAAATGACCGTATAGTTGCCGCCGTTTTGCCGCTTCACCGCCTCGGTTTTACCATTTTCCGTCAGATCGACAAGCAACCGTAAAGATTGCGCATCTTTCGGCGTTCCGGCACGGATCGTTTTCACCAGATTGTTACCGCTAAACTGAAGCGGCAGCCCCTGAATCACGCCGGTCTGCCTGATATCCAGCGCCACGGTCCGTTTACCGTCCTGTGAGTAAGCATATTCCGGCTCGCCGATAAAACTCAGCGTAATGCGCGCCTGCTGCTCGCCGTTGGACACCTGAATATCAGAGAGACTGGCGGCGCCCGCCTGCGCGCACAGCAGGATTAAGACTGCTATTACGGCATTTTTGATGCGATAAATCATCCCGCCACCTTTATAGCTAATCGGCTAAACGCGCCAGTAACGAATGACCCGATGAGGATACCGCGCTTACGCGAGCCTCACGCCCCTGCGCCTGGTAATCAATATGGATTTCGACGTCCGGGTCGGGGAGAACGCCTTTACCTTGTTGCGGCCACTCCACCAGACAAATGGCGTCGTTGGCGAAATAATCGCGAATGCCCATAAACTCCAGCTCCTCCGGGTCCGCAAGACGGTATAAGTCGAAGTGATATACCATCATGTTATCAAGCGCATAAGGCTCTACCAGCGTATAGGTGGGGCTTTTTACATTACCGTTATGGCCTAACGCCTGTAAAAATCCCCGGCTAAACGTCGTTTTACCGGCACCTAAATCGCCATACAGATAAATAACGGTCGCGCCATCGCAGGCGTTGGCTACCCGTTGACCCAGCTCTAGCGTCGCCTGTTCGTCAGGTAGCGGAATTACTCGATTCATCATGGTTTACGTCAATCACATCAGGGTTAACAATACGCCGCAGCGTAGTAAAAAGATCGGTCGCCAACATGCCGCGAGCGCCATAACGCGCTGCCAGTAAGTCCGCCGCCGCGCCGTGAGCCACACATCCCACACATGCCGCATCATACGGGGTAAACTTCTGTCCGAGCAATGCGCCGATGATGCCGGACAGGACATCGCCCATCCCGCCGCTCGCCATCCCTGCATTACCAGCGTCAATGATAGCCAGAGGGTGGTGTTCAGCGGCGATAATCGTTCCTGCGCCTTTTAACACGACCACGCCTCCGTACCGTTTTACCAGACGCTGTGCTGAAAGTAAGCGATCACTTTCAATTTCTGCCACAGAACATCCTAACAGGCGGGCAGCCTCTCCCGGATGCGGCGTAATCACGCGATTGTGACGTTTATCAGGATTGATTGCCAGTAGGTTCAACGCATCCGCATCCCACAGCATAGGTTTACGGACGTTTTCTACTTTCTGTAAGGCTTTTTTGCCCCATTCCTGCTGCCCAAGCCCCGGGCCGATCACCACAACGTCAGCCCAGGTCAGGCTCTCTTCCAGCGACTGAGGCGTGAGTTCATGTACCATCAGTTCCGGGCGGGCCGTCAGCAACGGCGCGATGTTTTCACCGCGAGTCAGTACTCTGACCAACCCAGCCCCCGTACGCAGCGCCGCCTCGCCAGCCATCCGAATTGCGCCCGCTGTTCCCTGGTCGCCGCCGATAATCGCCAGACGACCATGATCGCCCTTATGCGAGGTCGGTCGACGCGGCGTTAGCCATTGCCCCAACTGCGTCGCGTCAAAACGCCGGAGCGGCGGCGTCTGGCTCGCCAGCCAGCCTTCCAGTCCCAACGCGTCATAATGCAATATGCCGGTAACGTCACGCGC
The DNA here is from genome assembly GCF_043357055.1 of Salmonella sp. SJTUF15570. NCBI lineage: Bacteria > Pseudomonadati > Pseudomonadota > Gammaproteobacteria > Enterobacterales > Enterobacteriaceae > Salmonella > Salmonella sp. SJTUF15570. The sequence continues at coordinate 315,254 of NZ_JBEUKJ010000003.1, forward strand.
TTTGCCGGTCAGCAGGCCTGGTTTCAGGGCGATAAACGTGACCGTATGCGCGGCGCTTATCACCGCGCCAGGCGTGGCGCCCGTTTGCGCCAGCAGACCTGACGGGATATCGACGGCGACAACCGGCGCAGGATGAGCGTTCGCCTGTTCAATCAGACCGGCTACCGGGTCGCGCGGCGCCTGGGCTATGCCGGTGCCAAGCAGCGCGTCGATAATCAGATCCGTCGCTTCCGGCCAGATAATATCGGCAGCATGGATAATGCCGCCAGCATTCAGCCAGGCATCGCGCGCCTGCGCCGCTTCTTCAGGTAACGGTTTGTCGCTCTCCTGCGCCGCTTCTTCAGGTAACGGTTTGTCGCTCTCCTGCGCCAGCAACGTTACGCTAATGCCCGCCGCTTGCGCTAGTCGCGCCACGACGTAACCATCGCCGCCGTTGTTGCCATGACCACACAACACCAGCCAGTGTCGGGTGTCAGGATAACTGTCACGGGCTACCCGAAATGCCGCGTCGCCAGCGCGCAGCATCAATTCATAGAGTGTGAGTCCGAAGGCATCCGCCGCATCGCGTTCCAGCCGTTTGATGTCATCGGCGGGCCAAATGGAGTGTGGTATACTTACAGGGTTTTTCTTCATGTTATGGTCCATCATGTCAAAGCCCCTCGATCTCAATCAGTTAGCGCAAAATATTAAGCAGTGGGGGCTGGAGCTGGGCTTTCAGCAGGTCGGTATTACTGATACCGATCTGCGCGCATCCGAACCTGCGCTGCAGGCGTGGCTGGACAAACAATACCACGGCGAGATGGCATGGATGGCGCGCCACGGTATGATGCGCGCCCGGCCTCATGAACTCTTACCCGGTACGCTACGTGTCATCAGCGTGCGCATGAACTATCTGCCCGCCAACGCCGCGTTTGCCAGTACGTTGAAGGATCCCACGCTGGGCTACGTTAGCCGATATGCGCTGGGGCGTGATTATCACAAGCTATTACGCAGCCGCCTTAAAAAACTGGGCGAGCAGATCCAGCAGTACTGCGGTTCGCTGAATTTTAGACCGTTTGTCGACTCTGCGCCTATTCTTGAACGCCCATTAGCGGAAAAAGCCGGACTTGGCTGGACGGGTAAGCACTCACTTATCCTTAATCGGGAGGCGGGCTCATTCTTTTTCCTGGGGGAACTGCTGATTGATTTACCGCTGCCGGTCGACCAGCCGGTCGAGGAAGGTTGCGGCAAATGCGTCGCCTGTATGACCATTTGCCCGACCGGGGCGATCGTCGAACCGTATACGGTGGACGCGCGGCGCTGTATTTCTTATCTCACCATTGAGCTGGAAGGCGCTATTCCGGAAGCATTTCGCCCACTGATAGGCAACCGTATTTACGGCTGCGATGACTGCCAGCTTATCTGTCCGTGGAATCGTTACTCTCAGTTGACCGACGAAGCAGATTTTAGCCCACGCAAGGCGCTGCATAATCCAGATTTGCTTGAGTTGTTTAGCTGGAGCGAAGCGCAGTTTCTGAAAGTCACTGAAGGTTCTGCGATTCGGCGCATTGGTCATTTACGCTGGCTGCGCAATGTTGCCGTCGCGCTGGGGAATGCGCCGTGGAGTAATGCCGTCATTACGGCGCTGGAAAGCCGCAAGGGTGAGCATCCACTTCTCGATGAGCATATCGAATGGGCGATTGCGCAACAAATTGAAAAGCGCAACGCCTGCATCATTGAAGTGCAGCTACCGAAAAAACAGCGTCTGGTCAGGGTGATTGAAAAAGGGCTGGTGCGCGATGCCTGAATTATTCACAGGCTGTGTATAAAAATAAAAACACATTGCGATTCAAGAGGGAAAAAAGGAATAGTCAATAAAGCTAACGTTTTGAAATCTTATTTTTTCTATATTTTTCAGTAAATTATAGAAATTCTACGCGTCAGGTATAATTTTTTGCATTCCAGGAGTAATGGGCCGCCCTGTGGATAAGTCTGTTTACAAGGATCTGACGAAAGCGGAACAAAACGTGCCCCAACGCGATATTCGTTGTGGATAATTTTACTGTAGATAAGAATTGGAGCGGGAAACGAGACTCGAACTCGCGACCCCGACCTTGGCAAGGTCGTGCTCTACCAACTGAGCTATTCCCGCATAATCTTCGTCTTTCGAACCGCTACTGCGTTGGCTGCCTTCACTCGCCTGAGTCACTTACTTCAGTAAGCTCCTGAAGACTCATTCAGTTGCCGCCTTGTCGCAATTCGAAATCCTGCGATTGGTGGTCTGTGCTTAACAAGCACTTTCAAATTTTGGAGCGGGAAACGAGACTCGAACTCGCGACCCCGACCTTGGCAAGGTCGTGCTCTACCAACTGAGCTATTCCCGCATAATCTTCGTCTTTCGAACCGCTACTGCGTTGGCTGCCTTCACTCGCCTCAATCACTTACTTCAGTAAGCTCCTGAGGACTCATTCAGTTGCCGCCTTGTCGCAATTCGAAATCCTGCGATTGGTGGTCTGTACTTAACAAGTACTTTCAAATTTTGGAGCGGGAAACGAGACTCGAACTCGCGACCCCGACCTTGGCAAGGTCGTGCTCTACCAACTGAGCTATTCCCGCAAATTTGTTGCTGTCGTAATTCGCATTTCTGCGTCGTTACGGGAGGCGCATTATACGAGAAATCCATTTAGCTGCAAGCCCCTGAACGCATTTTTTCGCGATTTTTGTTTGAATGCTGATTAAATCACCAAACAAGACAAAAAACGAGCAAAGCGTGCGCTATGCAACAAAAAACTTTTCACGCCACGCCTAAAGGCACAGAATCAGAATAGCACCCTGCGCCAAAAAAAGAATAGCACGGTGACCACAACATCCAATTGATATCAGGGATCAAGATGAAAAAAAAACTTATTGTCATGCTGTTAGCCAGCCTCTCCGTTCACGCCGCTTCCGTTTCCGCCAGAACATTACATTTTGGCACCTCCGCCACCTATGCGCCCTATGAGTTTGTCGATGCCGATAATAAAATTGTTGGTTTCGATATTGATGTCGCCAACGCGGTCTGCAAAGAGATGCAAGCGGAGTGCTCATTCACTAACCAGAGCTTTGATAGTCTGATCCCCAGCCTACGCTTCAAAAAGTTTGATGCGGTGATCGCCGGTATGGATATGACGCCCAAACGTGAGCAGCAGGTCTCCTTTAGCCAACCCTATTACGAAGGTCTATCGGCGGTAGTCGTCACGCGTAAAGGGGCTTATCACACTTTTGCCGATCTGAAAGGCAAAAAAGTCGGTCTGGAAAACGGTACAACGCATCAGCGCTATTTGCAGGATAAACAACAAGCTATCACGCCTGTCGCCTATGACAGCTATCTAAACGCCTTTACCGATCTGAAAAACAACCGTCTTGAGGGCGTGTTTGGCGATGTCGCCGCAATTGGTAAATGGCTAAAAAACAATCCGGATTACGCCATCATGGATGAACGCGCCAGCGATCCTGACTACTACGGAAAAGGGTTAGGCATTGCGGTACGCAAAGGCAACGACGCGCTATTGCAAGAAATTAATGCCGCGCTCGACAAGGTGAAAGCATCGCCGGAATATGCACAAATGCAGGAGAAATGGTTTACGCAGTAATTCAGTGGCGGGAGAGCTGCCGGATGAGACGCTCTGGCGTTGCCATCCGGCATGTTACGCCTCACAGCTTAATGAAATGCTCGCGGTAGTAAGCCAGCTCCGCCACCGACTCGCGAATATCATCCATCGCCTGGTGCGTGCCCTGCTTGGTAAAGCCGGCCAGAATCTCCGGCTTCCAGCGGCGCGCCAGTTCCTTGAGCGTACTGACATCCAGATAGCGATAGTGGAAGTAGGCCTCCAGTTCCGGCATATATTTAAACAGAAAACGACGATCCTGACCGATGCTGTTACCGCAAATCGGCGACTTACCCGCAGGCACCCACGTTTTCAAAAATTCAATCGTCGCCAGTTCAGCGTCTCGTTCGCCCATCGTACTTGCCTTAACGCGATCTACCAGGCCGCTACCGGTATGGGTGCGCACGTTCCAGTCATCCATTAACGCCAGTTGCGCATCGGATTGATGTACCGCAATCGTCGGCCCTTCCGCCAGAATGTTCAGGCTGGCATCCGTCACCAGTGTGGCTATCTCAATAATGCGATCGCGCTCGGGGTCCAGACCTGTCATCTCCAGATCGATCCAAATCAGGTTGTTTTCATCGGCACTCATGCTATTTTCCACCCTTCAGAGGTCACATTCACTGTGACTATATTCATCTACAATTGCGTGTATCATAGATGTTTTGCCCACTATGGGCGACCAGGAGCCAGTACGATTGAGCAAAAATAAACTCTCCAAAGGCCAGCAGCGCCGTGTGAACGCCAATCACCAGCGTCGTTTAAAAACGTCCGCGGAGAAAGCCGACTACGATGACAACCTGTTTGGCGAGCCTGCAGAAGGTATCGTCATTAGCCGTTTTGGTATGCATGCCGATGTGGAGTCTGCTGACGGCGAGGTTCACCGCTGCAATATCCGCCGCACTATCCGTTCGCTGGTGACGGGCGATCGCGTCGTCTGGCGTCCGGGCAAAGCCGCCGCAGAGGGCGTCAACGTAAAAGGCATCGTTGAAGCGGTGCATGAGCGCACCTCGGTATTGACGCGCCCGGACTTCTACGACGGCGTGAAGCCTATTGCCGCCAACATTGACCAAATCGTTATCGTCTCCGCGATTTTGCCGGAGCTGTCGCTGAATATCATCGATCGCTATCTGGTCGGCTGTGAAACCCTACAGGTTGAGCCGCTTATCGTACTCAATAAAATTGATCTGCTGGACGACGAAGGTATGGACTTCGTTAATGAGCAGATGGATATCTACCGCAATATCGGCTATCGCGTGCTGATGGTCTCCAGCCATACGCAGGATGGTCTGAAACCGCTGGAAGAAGCGTTAACCGGTCGCATCAGTATTTTTGCCGGGCAGTCCGGCGTCGGAAAATCCAGCCTGCTAAATGCTCTGCTCGGCTTACAGAACGAGATTCTGACGAACGATGTGTCGAATGTCTCCGGTCTGGGTCAACATACCACTACCGCTGCTCGTCTGTATCATTTCCCGCATGGCGGCGATGTCATTGATTCTCCCGGCGTGCGCGAGTTCGGCTTATGGCATCTGGAGCCGGAACAAATCACCCAGGGCTTTGTCGAATTTCATGACTATTTGGGACATTGCAAATACCGGGACTGCAAGCATGACGCCGATCCAGGCTGCGCCATTCGCGAAGCGGTAGAGAACGGCGCTATTGCGGAAACCCGTTTCGAAAATTATCACCGAATTCTTGAAAGTATGGCGCAGTTAAAAACGCGTAAAAACTTTTCTGATACGGACGACTGACAGATACGCTAGGCGTCGTTAGAATCGTCCACTTTTTTCAGGATACCGGTATAACTGCCGGTTCAGGAACAACAATGGCCTGGAGGCTACCTTGTTAAACTCATTTAAACTTTCGCTACAATACATTCTGCCGAAACTATGGCTCACTCGCCTGGCGGGCTGGGGCGCAAGCAAACGAGCAGGATGGCTGACAAAACTGGTTATCGATCTCTTCGTAAAGTATTACAAAGTCGATATGACCGAGGCGCAAAAACCGGATACCGCCAGCTATCGTACGTTCAATGATTTCTTTGTTCGTCCGCTGCGTGATGACGTGCGTCCGCTCAATACCGATCCTAACATCCTGGTGATGCCTGCTGACGGCGTGATAAGCCAGTTGGGTCGTATCGAAGAAGATAAAATTTTACAGGCCAAAGGCCATAATTACAGCCTTGAGGCGTTGCTGGCGGGTAACTACCTGATGGCGGATAAGTTCCGCAACGGCACGTTTGTGACCACTTACCTCTCCCCTCGCGACTACCATCGCGTGCATATGCCATGCAACGGCATCCTGCGTGAAATGATCTACGTACCGGGCGATCTGTTCTCCGTTAACCATCTGACCGCGCAAAACGTCCCCAACCTGTTTGCCCGCAACGAGCGCGTTATCTGCCTGTTTGATACCGAGTTCGGCCCTATGGCGCAGATTCTGGTCGGCGCAACTATTGTCGGCAGTATCGAAACCGTCTGGGCGGGGACCATTACCCCGCCGCGCGAAGGCATCATCAAGCGCTGGACCTGGCCAGAAGGCGAATATGAAGGGTCTGTCGCCTTGTTGAAAGGCCAGGAGATGGGACGCTTTAAACTGGGTTCCACGGTCATCAACTTATTTGCGCCGGGGAAAGTGAATCTGATCGAGTCGCTGGCAAGCCTGTCCGTTACCAAAATTGGCCAACCGCTGGCGACGTCGACCGAAACATTCGTCGCGCCGGAGGTAGAACCTGCTCCGCTGCCGGCAGAAGAAATTAAAGCCGAACACGACGCCAGCCCGCTGGTTGACAATAAAAAAGACGACACCTAATCAAGAGAGAATGCTGACGTGCGCCTGATTATCGCTTTTCTGATGGCCTGGTGCCTCAGCACGGGGGCGTTCGCCGCAACGGCCCCCGACGCCAAACAAATCACGCAGGAACTGGAGCAGGCAAAAGCGGCGAAGCCCGCTCAGCCGGAAGCCGTTGAGGCGCTCCAGACTGCGTTAAACGCGCTTGAAGAGCGAAAAGGCTCGCTTGAGCGCGCGAAACAATATCAACACGTTATTGATAATTTCCCTAAGCTATCCGCCACCTTGCGCGCCCAGTTGAATAATCTGCGCGATGAACCTCGCAGCGTACCGCCAGAGATGTCCACCGAAGCGTTAAATCAGGAGATCTTGCAGGTTAGCAGCCAGCTACTGGATAAAACCCGCGAGGCGCAACAGGAGCAGGAGCGCGTCAGGGAGATCGCCGACTCGCTCAGCCAGCTTCCCCAACAGCAAAACGACGCCCGCCGCCAGCTTAATGAGATTGAGCGACGACTCGGCGCCGCAGGCGGAAGTGCCGCGCTTAGCCAGGCGCAAAGTCTCAGTATGCAGGCGGAGTCCGCCAAACTAAAAGCGTTAGTCGACGAACTGGAGTTGGCGCAACTGTCCGCCAACAACCGGCAGGAACTGGCTCGTCTGCGTTCCGAGCTGGCGGAAAAACAGAGTCAGCAACTGGATGCGTATCTTCAGGCGCTGCGCAATCAGCTCAATAGCCTGCGTCAACGTGAAGCGGAACGCGCGCTGGAAAGCACTGAGCTGCTGGCGGAAAACAGCGCCGGTTTGCCGGAAGGCATCGTCGAACAATTTAAAGTCAACCGCGAGCTGTCACAGGCGCTCAATCAACAAGCGCAGCGGATGGATCTGGTCGCCTCGCAGCAGCGACAGGCCACCAGCCAAACGTTACAGGTGCGCCAGGCGCTCAATACGCTGCGGGAGCAGTCGCAATGGCTTGGCGTGTCCAACATGCTTGGCGAAGCGCTGCGCGCGCAGGTCGCCCGTCTGCCAGAGATGCCTAAGCCGCAGCAGCTTGATACGGAAATGGCGCAGCTACGCGTCCACCGTATGCGCTATGAAGAGTTACTCAATAAGCAGCCGCAGCTACGGCAAATACGTCAGGCCAATGGACAGCCGCTGACCGCCGAGCAAAACCAGATCCTTGACGCCCAGCTTCGCACTCAGCGCGAGCTGCTCAACTCGTTGTTACAGGGCGGCGATACGCTGATCCTGGAGCTGACCAAACTGAAAGTCTCCAACAGCCAACTGGAGGATGCGCTTAAAGAGGTTAATGAAGCGACCCACCGTTATCTGTTCTGGACCGCTGACGTTAGCCCGCTATCGCTCTCCTGGCCTGTTGATTTGGTTCAGGATTTACGTCGGCTTATCTCATTAGATACGTTTAATCAGTTAGGTAAAGCCAGCATCATGATGCTGACCAGCAAAGAGACGCTGCTGCCGTTATTCGGCGCGCTGGCGCTGGTCGGGTTTAGCCTCTATTCACGCCAACACTTCAACCGGTTCCTTGAGCGCTCGGCCTCGCGCGTCGGGAAAGTCACCCAGGATCACTTCTCGCTGACGCTGCGAACGGTGTTCTGGTCGATTCTGGTCGCCTCGCCGCTGCCGGTCTTGTGGGCGACGCTCGGCTATGGTCTGCAGGAAGCCTGGCCGTATCCGCTGGCCGTCGCCATCGGCGATGGCGTGACGGCGACAGTACCGCTGTTGTGGGTAGTCATGATTTGCGCCGCTTTTGCCCGCCCTAATGGCCTGTTTGTGGCGCATTTCGGCTGGCCGCGAAACCGGGTAGCGAAAGCGATGCGCTACTACCTGATGAGCATTGGGCTGATCGTGCCGCTCATTATGGCAGTGATCATGTTTGATAATCTTAACGATCGGGAGTTTTCCGGCTCGTTGGGCCGCCTTTGCTTCATCCTGATATGCGGCGCGCTGGCGCTGGTCACGCTGAGTCTGAAAAAAGCGGGCATCCCGCTCTATCTTGATAAAGAAGGCAACGGCGACAACATGGTCAACAGCCTGCTGTGGAATATGCTGATGGGCGCGCCGCTTATCGCGATTCTGGCGGCGGCGGTGGGTTATCTGGCCACGGCGCAGGCGCTACTGGCGAGACTGGAAACCTCGGTCGCTATCTGGTTCCTGTTGCTGGTCATTTATCACGTCATTCGCCGCTGGATGCTGATCCAACGACGCCGACTGGCTTTTGACCGCGCCAAACATCGTCGGGCGGAAATGCTGGCGCAGCGCGCGCGCGGCGAAGAAGAACCGGCGCACTCCTCCAGCCTGGAAGGCGCGGTCGACATCGATGAAAGTGAAATCGATCTTGACGCTATTAGCGCTCAGTCGCTGCGTCTGGTCCGCTCAATTCTGATGCTTATCGCCTTGCTATCGGTAATTGTACTGTGGTCGGAAATCCACTCGGCATTCGGCTTCCTGGAGAATATTTCGCTGTGGGATGTCACCTCTACGGTGCAAGGCGTGGAAAGCCTGGAGCCGATTACCCTCGGGGCGGTGCTCATTGCGATTCTGGTCTTTATTATCACCACGCAGTTGGTGCGTAATCTGCCTGCGCTGCTGGAACTGGCGTTATTACAGCATCTCGATTTAACGCCTGGTACCGGTTACGCCATCACGACCATCACCAAATATCTGTTAATGCTGATTGGCGGACTGGTCGGTTTCTCGATGATCGGCATTGAGTGGTCGAAGCTACAATGGCTGGTGGCCGCGCTCGGCGTTGGGCTTGGTTTTGGCCTGCAAGAAATTTTCGCTAACTTTATCTCCGGCCTGATTATTTTGTTTGAAAAGCCGATTCGTATCGGCGATACGGTGACCATTCGCGATCTCACCGGCAGCGTGACCAAAATCAATACCCGCGCCACCACCATCAGCGACTGGGATCGTAAAGAGATTATCGTGCCGAATAAAGCCTTTATCACCGAACAGTTTATCAACTGGTCGCTGTCTGACTCCGTTACGCGCGTGGTGTTAACCATCCCGGCGCCAGCGGATGCCAATAGCGAAGAGGTGACGCAAATTCTGCTGACGGCGGCGCAGCGCTGTTCTTTGGTGCTGGACAACCCGCCGCCTGAAATCTTTCTGGTGGATCTCCAGCAGGGTATTCAAATTTTCGAACTGCGTATCTATGCCGCGGAAATGGGACACCGTATGCCATTACGCCATGAGATCCACCAATTGATTCTGGCGGGCTTCCGCGAGCACGGTATTGATATGCCGTTCCCGCCGTTCCAGATGCGTCTGGAGAGTCTCGGAGGTAAACAAACGGGGAGAACGTTAACGTCAGCGGGTAAAACCAGCCGCCCGGCGGGCAGTTTGTAGCGCATGATCCAGGCAAGAAATGCCGGATGCGACCCGTCGGGTCTTATCCGGCCTACGGGCCGGCAATTAATCTGTAGGCCCGATAAGCTTGCGCCATCGGGCATTTCATCGCAGCTCACAGACATTTTCGGACTTATTATGCGTCCAGATCGGCAGCAGGCAGGTTAATTTCGCTATAGCGCATTCGGAATAAATCGCCGTAACCCACCAGTTCTCCGCGAAATACGAGGCATCTTATAACATACGCGCAATAAATATCCGACACATGTTTCCACTTATCCTCATCGCGATCCCTTAACGTGCCAATAGTCATTCCTACTACCATCGCAACCTTTCGACGTGCAACATGAACGGAAGAAAGAATAACCTTTTCTATTTCAAGGATATCTTCCGGAGTAAAATTGAGTGCCCTAACCTCATCTTCCGTGATAATCGGGTCTCTCGAACTATCATTCATAACGTTCTCCATCGGGCAATAAACGCCGGATGCGACCCGTGGGGTCTTATCCGGCCTACGGCCTTTACTCCGCCGCCCACTCCGGATCAGCGCTCATGCGGCTGCTGTAATTCTGATAAATCGCCATCGCCAGCAGCGAGAAGAAGATCGGGCCGCCGATCATCCACAAGGCGCTGTCCCAATCCCCAGCTTCAATCACCGGCTGGATGATGGTAAAGACGTTGGCAAACGTCACCACCAGCACCACAACACCCGTCGCGACCAGGGTAGAGGCTTTGGTTTTAAAGAGAACAAATGGCCGCTCCAGATCCTGACGCGCTTTAAAGAAGGGAAATGCCAGCGCAAGGAACAGGTATGGCAAGGTCATTGAGACGTTCGCCATCAGCGTGAGTTTGTTATAAAACGCCGATGCGGTGTCACCGCCAAAAGAGACCAGCAAAATAAACAGACTCACCAGCACGCACTGTAGCCACATAGCGGTCGCCGGCATACCGTTAGCGTTCAGTGTCGTCATCGGCGCGGGCCACAACGCTTTTGGCGTCCCCTGAATAATGGCTTTCAGCGGTGAATAGCTCAACGTAAAAAACGCGCCGGTATAAGCCAGAAACATAGAAAGGCCGGTGATACGCGCAAACCAGACGCCCACCGTCATCGCAGCTTCCGGAGAAAGGTTTAACGCGTTACCTAATGTCGTGCCTAAACTCGACATCAAAATGTAGGTGATATTCCCTAAGTTAACGGCGCTATTACTTAATATCTGTTGCCAGTTAGTGCTGACGCCCCATAAAAAGATCGCCAAAGAATAACCAATTGAAATCACAATGGCCGCGAAGACAATGCCTTTCGCAAAATTCTTTTCCGGTTTTTCGGTTTTATCCACCAGTCCGCCGACAGCCTCAATACCGCCGTACGCAAAAATAGCAAATACCACAAATGACAACATTGCCAGGCCGGAGTGATAACCCGGATTCGGTGACGAGGTAAAATTAATTTCTTGTGCAAAATGCCCACCATTTAATAACAAAATAGCGACACTCACTAACAATAAAACTAAATTAAGACACATTACGGCAATACCTCCGACCGCCGTAATTCGCGCAATTTTATTGATCCCTCTGGCGGCGACACACGTCACCAGAATCATCCAGCCAACGGCGAGCAGCCCGACAACCTGCGTAGGCTCAAGCCCCGCAATACGCCAGTGCTGCGTCATATCGGCGCCAAAAACAAAAGTAGAAAACGGTACCCAAATTTTTGCCGCCGTACTTACCATCCATATGACATACGATGAAAACCACATAAACGTGCCAATAAACGCGTAACGTGGCCCCACGCTATTATTCATCCACGAATAGATCCCGCCCTCTTCTTTGCGATAAGCGGAACCCATTTCAGCCATCATTAAGGCGAATGGAATAAAAAACAGCAAGGCAGAAAATATATACCATGCGATTGCGCTATACCCCATTAAATAAAACGCCGACGGGCTATTCGCAAAACCAAAAACAGAAGTAAAAATCATCAGGATAAGCCCAATAAGGCTCATCTTTTTTATCGTGTGGGTCATTCAACCATCCCTTACGCTCGAGCGCGTTTGCCAGACGCCGCTCACCGATTGACGCCGCCTTCTTTTTTACGAAGGTCAGCGATAAAAAAATCAACACAGGATTGATACCTAAATGGCATCAAAGTTCCAGCCTTATGTTGTGGCAAACAGAGGATAATTGAAAAAATATGCTACAAAATGGCGCTTATTGCGCCATTTTATCTCGCGAAAGAGTGAATTTCAGATTTACGCCCGATCGACCGTAAAAGCAATCACGTCCGCCAGGCTTTCTGCTCCCAGCGCCAGCATCACCAGACGATCAACACCCAGCGCCACGCCGGAACAATCCGGTAGACCGGCGGCCAGCGCATCCAGTAGATTTTGGTCAATCGGCTGCGGCGGCAGACCGCGCGCGGCGCGCTTACGATTGTCCTGTTCAAAGCGCTGTTGTTGCTCACGTGCGTCCGTCAGTTCGTGGAAACCATTCGCCAGCTCAATACCTTTGTAGTACACCTCAAAGCGCTCGGCGACGCGATGATCCTCGGTACTGATTTGTGCCAGCGATGCCTGACTTGCCGGAAAGTGATAAATAAAGGTCGGCTTTTCTTTACCTATATGCGGCTCAACCCCCATCGTGAACAGCAGTTGCAGCAACGTATCACGGTCTTCTTCCGTATCGGCGATATTGCTTAAATCAAGCTTTGCCGCCGCCTCACGCAGCTGCGTTTTATCTGCTGATAACGGGTCAATCTCCAGATGGCGCTGAAACGCCTGTTGATAGGAGAGACTTTCCGCGGGTTGACAATCCAGCACTTGCTGAAGCAAATCATCCACTTCATTCATCAGGCGGTACATATCGTAATGCGGGCGATACCACTCCAGCATAGTGAATTCCGGATTATGATGTCGTCCCATCTCTTCATTACGGAAACTGCGGCATAGCTGGAAAACCGGGCCGCACCCTGCCGCCAGCAGGCGTTTCATATGGTATTCCGGACTGGTCATTAAATAGAGGTTCATCCCCTGGGAATGGCCAGGTCCGACGAAACGCGTTTCGAACGGGAACAGATGAATGTCTGTGACCGTCGCCTGACTCATGCAGGGCGTCTCAACCTCAAGCACTCCACGATCGGCAAAGAAACGACGGATTTCCGCCATAATCGCCGCACGTTTTAATAAATTGGGGATGGACGCGCTCGGCTGCCAGGTTGCCGTTTCGCTCATGATTCTTTCTCCAGTTTAAGACAAGGTCACGAAGTCTACTCGCAACGCGCGGGCGAAACAAATTTTGCGCAGGCGTATCGGGCGCCTTCTGGAGGGTAAAAAAAGTGATTTCAGATGGTTTAGTAATTAAATTAATCAAAATCAATGATAATTCATCCCTCTGATACGCTAAAAAAATCGAACACGTCAAATTTCCCTCACATCCCTGAGACTATACTGTTGTACCCATAAAGGAGCAGTGGAAACGCATTCATACTTCGCAGAACCCAGAGGCTTTATCTGGCTGCGCGAGGGTGAAATTACAATAATCTGGAGGAATGTCGTGCAAACCTTTCAAGCCGATCTTGCCATTATAGGCGCCGGTGGCGCGGGATTACGTGCTGCAATTGCTGCCGCACAGGCGAATCCCAATGCTAAAATCGCACTGATCTCAAAAGTGTACCCGATGCGCAGCCACACCGTCGCTGCCGAAGGGGGTTCAGCCGCTGTCGCCCAGGATCATGACAGCTTTGACTACCATTTTCACGATACGGTAGCAGGCGGAGACTGGCTGTGTGAGCAGGATGTCGTGGATTACTTTGTCCACCATTGTCCCACTGAGATGACGCAGCTGGAGCAATGGGGCTGCCCGTGGAGCCGCCGTCCGGACGGTAGCGTTAACGTGCGTCGCTTCGGTGGTATGAAAATCGAGCGTACCTGGTTCGCCGCGGATAAAACCGGCTTCCATATGCTGCATACCCTGTTCCAGACTTCCCTGCAGTTCCCACAAATCCAGCGCTTTGACGAACATTTTGTGCTGGATATTCTGGTTGATGACAACCATGCGCGCGGCCTGGTGGCAATGAACATGATGGAAGGCACGCTGGTGCAAATCCGCGCCAACGCCGTGGTCATGGCGACAGGCGGCGCAGGCCGCGTATACCGCTATAACACCAACGGCGGCATCGTCACCGGCGACGGGATGGGCATGGCGCTGAGCCACGGCGTTCCGCTGCGTGATATGGAATTCGTTCAGTATCACCCGACTGGCCTGCCAGGTTCCGGTATTCTGATGACCGAAGGTTGCCGCGGTGAAGGCGGTATTCTGGTCAATAAAAATGGCTACCGTTACCTGCAAGACTACGGCATGGGCCCCGAAACGCCGCTGGGCGAGCCGAAAAACAAATATATGGAACTGGGGCCGCGCGACAAAGTATCCCAGGCTTTCTGGCACGAATGGCGTAAAGGCAACACCATCTCCACGCCGCGCGGCGATGTGGTTCACCTCGACCTGCGTCATCTCGGCGAGAAGAAACTGCATGAACGTCTGCCGTTCATTTGCGAACTGGCGAAAGCCTATGTCGGCGTCGATCCGGTTAAAGAACCGATTCCAGTACGTCCGACCGCGCACTACACCATGGGCGGCATTGAAACCGACCAGAACTGTGAAAGCCGTGTCAAAGGGCTGTTTGCCGTTGGCGAATGCTCCTCTGTTGGCCTGCATGGCGCGAACCGCCTCGGTTCCAACTCACTGGCGGAACTGGTGGTGTTTGGTCGTCTGGCTGGCGAACAAGCAATGGAACGCGCTGCTACGGCAGGCGCCGCAAATAGCGCCGCGCTCGACGCCCAGGTTGCCGATATTGAACAGCGTCTGAAAAATCTGGTGAACCAGGAAGGCAACGAAAACTGGTCGAAGATCCGCGATGAGATGGGTCTGTCTATGGAAGAAGGTTGCGGTATTTACCGTACCCCGGAACTGATGCAGAAAACCGTTGATAAACTGGCCGAGCTTCAGGAACGTTTCAAGCGCGTACGTATCTCCGATACCTCCAGCGTGTTCAACACTGACCTGCTGTATACCATCGAACTGGGTCATGGTCTGAACGTAGCGGAATGTATGGCGCACTCTGCGCTGGCGCGTAAAGAGTCCCGCGGCGCGCATCAGCGTCTGGATGAAGGCTGTACCGAGCGCGACGATGTGAACTTCCTCAAGCACACCCTCGCCTTCCGCGATGCTGATGGCACGACCCGTCTGGAATACAGCGACGTGAAAATCACCACCCTGCCGCCAGCCAAACGTGTTTACGGCGGTGAAGCGGAAGCAGCCGATAAGAAGGAGAAGGCGAATGGCTGAGATGAAAAACCTGAAAGTTGAGGTGGTGCGCTATAACCCGGAAACCGATACCGCGCCGCACAGTGCTTTCTATGAAGTTCCTTATGATGAAACAACATCGCTACTGGACGCGTTGGGCTACATCAAAGATAACCTGTCGCCAGACCTGAGCTACCGCTGGTCCTGCCGTATGGCGATCTGCGGCTCTTGCGGCATGATGGTCAACAACGTCCCTAAACTGGCGTGTAAAACCTTCCTGCGCGATTACACCAACGGTATGAAGGTGGAAGCGCTGGCGAACTTCCCGATTGAGCGCGATCTGGTTGTCGATATGACGCACTTTATCGAAAGCCTGGAAGCGATCAAACCGTACATTATTGGCAACTCTCGCACGCCAGATCAGGGGCCGAATGTCCAGACCCCGGCGCAAATGGCGAAGTATCACCAGTTCTCCGGTTGCATCAACTGTGGTCTGTGCTACGCCGCGTGCCCGCAGTTCGGTCTGAATCCTGAATTTATCGGACCGGCTGCGATTACGCTGGCGCATCGCTATAACGAAGATAGCCGCGATCACGGTAAGAAGGAGCGTATGGCGCAGTTGAACAGTCCGAACGGCGTATGGACCTGTACTTTCGTGGGCTACTGCTCCGAAGTCTGTCCAAAACATGTCGATCCGGCTGCGGCCATTCAGCAGGGTAAAGTGGAAAGCTCGAAAGACTTTCTTATCGCCACCCTGAAACCACGCTAAGGAGTGCAACATGACGACTAAACGCAAACCCTATGTGCGGCCGATGACGTCCACCTGGTGGAAAAAACTGCCGTTTTATCGCTTTTATATGCTGCGCGAAGGCACAGCGGTGCCGGCAGTCTGGTTCAGTATTGAACTGATTTTCGGTCTGTTTGCGCTCAAACACGGCGCGGAATCCTGGATGGGATTCGTCGGCTTTTTACAAAACCCGGTGGTAGTGATCTTAAACCTGATCACCCTGGCGGCCGCGCTGCTGCACACCAAAACCTGGTTTGAACTGGCGCCGAAGGCGGCCAATATCATTGTAAAAGACGAAAAAATGGGGCCAGAGCCAATCATCAAAGGGCTTTGGGTGGTCACTGCGGTAGTCACCGTAGTCATTCTGTATGTTGCCCTGTTCTGGTAAGGAGTCCCGGATGATTAATCCAAACCCAAAACGTTCTGATGAACCCGTATTCTGGGGACTGTTTGGCGCAGGCGGTATGTGGGGCGCGATCATCGCGCCGGTGATCGTGCTACTGGTTGGCATCATGCTGCCGCTGGGGCTATTTCCGGGCGATGCCCTGAGTTTTGAGCGCGTACTGACGTTCGCCCAAAGCTTTATTGGTCGCGTTTTTCTGTTCCTGATGATCGTGCTGCCGCTATGGTGTGGCCTACACCGTATGCACCACGCGATGCATGACCTGAAAATCCACGTGCCCGCGGGCAAATGGGTCTTCTACGGTCTGGCGGCAATCCTGACCGTTGTGACGGCGATTGGCGTTATCACTCTCTAAGTTGCCACGACGCCCTCTTATCTACCCGATAAGAGGGCGTTTTTTCTTTTCCTGCCTCTCATTTTCCCGCCAGGTTCTACACTTAGAAAAAACACTGGAAGGAAAATTTTATGCGCTTGCTGCCCGTCGTTGCTGCGGTTACTGCGGCATTTTTGGTTGTCGCCTGTAGTTCACCTACCCCGCCTAAAGGCGTTACCGTGGTAAATAACTTTGATGCCAAACGTTACCTCGGCACCTGGTATGAGATCGCACGCCTCGATCATCGATTTGAACGTGGACTGGAACAAGTCACGGCCACCTATAGTCTGCGTGACGATGGCGGGATTAATGTCATCAATAAAGGCTATAACCCGGATCGGGGAATGTGGCAAAAAACAGAAGGCAAAGCGTATTTTACCGGTAGTCCAAACCGCGCCGCGCTCAAGGTCTCTTTTTTCGGCCCGTTCTACGGCGGCTATAACGTGATTGCGCTTGACCGGGAATACCGTCATGCGCTGGTGTGCGGCCCGGATCGCGACTATCTGTGGATACTCTCTCGCACGCCAACGCTTTCTGAGGAAATAAAACAGCAAATGCTGGCCGTCGCGACCCGGGAGGGGTTTGACGTCAATAAATTAATTTGGGTAAAACAATCAGGTTCGTAGCAATATCAGCGACGAATTAATGCGCACTGAGTTTTAGCCCAATGATACCCGCGACGATCAAGCCAAGACTGAGCAAACGCGCCGGTGAGGCAGACTCGCCCAGCAGAAGGATACCGGTGATTGCCGCCCCGACGGCGCCGATGCCGGTCCAGATGGCGTACGCCGTTCCAACGGGCAGTGTTTTCATTGCCCAGGAAAGTAACGCCATACTGATAACCATGGCCGTAATGGTGATAATACTGGGGGTCAGACGAGAAAAACCGTGGGTATACTTCAGGCCGACAGCCCATACCACTTCAAGTAAACCAGCGATTAATAGAATGATCCAGGACATAGCAGGCTCCAGATAATTAATGGGGCCGTCCCCGGTGAGAATAGCGTTTACAGGTCGTCCTGTAACGTATACGGATGAAAAGCCATTTTTGCCTGAGAGAAAATGAATTTCAACCTTTTTATTTTTTTCCGTCTAAAGGCGGGAATTGGCCCTTTTAAGCCGCGTAGTTTTCGCATTTAGCGCCCACAGGAGTTCTCTATGATGGAACGCCTTCTGGGAAAGAAAGTGCTTTATCTACTTCCGGGTGCAAAAAACTATGTTGAAAATTTTAGTGATAGACCGATGCCACTTTACCCGTACGGGCATGGAGGCCTGGCTTAATCACACTGATGTGCTCAGTTCTTCACTGCTGGTATCCGGGATGAATAACCTTATACTGGCGAAAGAACATATTCTGCAATGGAAGCCCCATCTGGTTATCGCTGATTTATATGGTTTTCTCAACGATGCCTTACCCGAACAGCCTATCAATGCATTTTTTGCCGCCTGCAGGATGACGCCGTTGGTATTATTACAGTCAGGGAATATGCCGTACAGACCGCAATATGCCAGTCATGCGGTGTTATCTAAACACACGCCTTTACATGAGCTTGCACAACGAATTAAAGGAGCGCTATATACTCATCCACTGCAGGAAGCGCCGGAAAGCGCCACGCCATTGCTCTCTCCGCAGGAGGAAAAAGTGCTCGCGATGTGGACGGAAGGCACCAGCAATAAAGAGATTGCGTATGCGCTTGGCATTCACGGGAAAACGGTTTACACCTATAAGCGTAATATCCGTATGAAACTTCATATGGATAATCGGTATTCTCCCTTTCTTATGCTTCCGGAGAAAATCGATTAACGGTACGACGCCATGCCGTACCGTTGATGATTACTGCTGAGCTCTGGTTGCAGCGCCAGAGATCGCACTACCACCGTCCGAGATGTCCTCGCCCACGCCGCGCGTGGTATTACAAGCAGTTAATACAGTGGAAAGTACCAAAACAGAAAAGATCGCTGCAATTGTCTTTTTAACCATAATGTCTTCCTTTTCTAGCCAATGTTGTTTGTGTATAGCAACTTAATAATAGACAACATCCCAGAAAATGACGGGCGATCGACTAATTTTAGGAAGACGAGAAGCGATTAGCTGGCTGCGCGGGAGATGGCGTGGCCAAGATGCTGAATATCTTCGCCGAAGCCGCGGGCGGTATTACATGCCGTTAATAATGTGCCGGTAAGAAGAACCAGCGCGACAAGGCAGATAAAGCGTTTCATCATTGAGGCGCGAAAAATAGGATGGCGCAGCATACGCTGCACCATTTTTCCCGATAACGTAAATTATTTTACGCGGGATACGTATTCGCCGGAACGGGTATCGACTTTGATCACTTCGCCAATCTGCACGAACAGCGGAACTTTAACCACTGCGCCAGTAGACAGCGTGGCTGGTTTGCCGCCAGTACCTGCGGTATCGCCCTTCAGACCTGGGTCGGTATCAACAATTTCCAGTTCAACAAAGTTCGGCGGAGTGACAGAGATAGGCTGACCGTTCCACAGGGTTACGATGCATTCCGCCTGATCCAACAGCCATTTTGCGTTGTCGCCGATAGCCTTGGCATCTGCAGACAGCTGTTCGAAGGTTTCGTTGTTCATGAAATGCCAGAACTCACCGTCGTTGTACAGGTAAGTCAGGTTCATATCGACTACATCCGCGCCTTCTGCGGAATCGGTCGATTTGAAGGTTTTCTCAACGCGCGTGCCGGTCAGCAGACGGCGCAGCTTAACGCGGGCAAACGCCTGGCCTTTACCCGGTTTCACGAATTCACTGGATTCAACCGCATAAGGTTCGCCATCCAACATGATTTTAAGACCGGAACGAAAATCGTTGCTATAGTAAGTCGCCATAAGGCCCTCTGAAATTGTTAACTGGTAGCTAAGCCACAAAATGGCGCATATTGTAACCCTAAATACCCCATTGCGAGAAGATTGGTTAGCGCAACTTGCCGATGTTGTGACCAATCCCGACGAACTGCTGCATCTTTTACAGATTGAAGCTGATGAAAACCTCCGGGCAGGACAGGACGCCAGGCGCTTGTTTGCCCTCCGCGTGCCGCGCGCTTTTATTGCGCGCATGGAGAAGGGCAACCCTGACGATCCTCTTTTACGTCAAGTGCTGACGTCCCGGGATGAATTTATTGTCGCCCCCGGTTTCTCCACCGACCCGCTGGAAGAGCAACACAGCGTGGTGCCAGGATTATTGCATAAATACCAAAACCGGGCGCTATTGCTGGTAAAAGGCGGATGTGCGGTAAATTGCCGCTACTGTTTCCGTCGTCACTTCCCGTATGCGGAGAATCAAGGCAATAAGCGTAACTGGACAGTCGCGCTGGAGTATATCGCCGCACACCCGGAACTGGATGAGATCATCTTTTCCGGCGGCGATCCGCTGATGGCGAAAGATCATGAGCTGGACTGGCTGCTCACGCAACTGGAAGCCATTAAGCACGTCAAGCGGCTACGCATCCACAGTCGGTTGCCTATCGTCATCCCGGCACGCATTACTGACGAACTGGTCGCCCGCTTTGACCAGTCACGTCTGCAAATTTTGTTGGTGAACCATATCAACCACGCTAATGAAGTGGACGAGGCGTTCTGCCTGGCGATGAAGAAACTGCGCCACGTGGGCGTCACGCTTCTCAACCAGAGTGTCCTGCTGCGTGGCGTGAATGATAACGCGCGAACGCTGGCGAATCTGAGCAACGCGCTATTTGACGCCGGCGTGATGCCCTATTACCTGCATGTGCTGGATAAAGTGCAGGGCGCCGCGCATTTTATGGTCACCGATGACGAAGCCCGGCAAATCATGCGCGAACTGCTCACGCTGGTATCCGGCTATATGGTGCCAAGACTGGCGCGTGAAATCGGCGGCGAACCGAGCAAAACACCGCTGGATTTACAGCTTCGGCAGTGCTAATCCTCGCGGGCGCGTCAGGGACGACGAAAAATATTACCGCGCAATATTACGAGGAGACTCCCCCGCGATTCTCCTCACCCTTTGGCGAGGATAAACTAACCTTCGTTAAATACACCTTTCCGGTCCTCTCTTTTCAATAAAGTCCGTTTTAGGACTCGCTTAGCGTGTACTGCATTTTCGAATTATACTGGTTCTCCTTTTTATAGGACGGCATAAACAATTTATATATCAAATACATTGCAGTAAAACATTTAATTATTTTATATTTGTGGAGAATTGACATGGCCTTAACGATTAAGGGACTAAATACCGGCGTTATTCGTCACAATGATAAGTTTATCGCGCTGGCGCTTAAGGTGAAGTCACTGAGAAATAAAGAAACACTGCTTTTCTTTCCTGTGCTCGCGCTGCGAGACTTGTTGATCGGCCTTGAACACCGGCTTTATTTACAACACTCGCTGCCGGAACAAGAGCAGGAAAAACGCCAGAAAGCTAAAAGCAGTCATGTGCTTAAAATGCATGAGAATATTCCGGCAATACTCCGTGAAGAGCTGGAAAACGCCGATGTTAATCAGCGTGTTGAATCTTTAGCGTTGAGCGATAATACAGAAAAAGTATTAACCTTTACGTTAAAGCTGCACAATGGTAGCCATCTTGATTTACAGGTCGGTGAGTGGCAGGTTGAAGTTCTGGTGATGGCTATTATTCACGCCATTAATAATGCCGAAATGCGTGAGCTCGCATTGCGTATTTCTTCAATGCTGGACTTTTTACCATTATACGATGCTGACTGCCTGGAAAACGGTAATATCGAATTCGATACCTATAACCAGCCTGACTGGAAACATAATCTGTATAACCATTATTTAGCGCTCGTTTATCGTTATACGGATGAGGCAGGACAATCGCATGATTGCGGCACCATCATTAAGACCCGTAGTCAGTCAGGCTCTAAAGAAGCTGAAGCGATATCACGCCGCTTGCTGAATTTCAGCCCGCGTCTTAAAAAGCTGGAAGGAAAACCGTGTAAGGTTTTTGTCAGAACGCTTGGAACCGGTAAAGCAGCGCGTCTGACGCAAGATCAATGCATG
Organism: Salmonella sp. SJTUF15570; assembly: GCF_043357055.1. NCBI lineage: Bacteria > Pseudomonadati > Pseudomonadota > Gammaproteobacteria > Enterobacterales > Enterobacteriaceae > Salmonella > Salmonella sp. SJTUF15570. Next base: position 336,907 of record NZ_JBEUKJ010000003.1, read on the forward strand.
CGCGCGTTGCATAATCTACGCATGGCGTCATCGCAGGAAAAACGCTAACCATATCGCCCTCTGAATCTTTCAGAGGGCGTTACGATTCAGACATATCAATTCGGACATTTATAAACCTGGCCGTTCATCTCGCTGGCCGTCGGGACAAAACTGGACAACATGCCCTGCGACGGACTACTTACGCCATACAGCACGTTTCCACCCATCGCGGCCGCCTGATTACGCAGATCGTTCGCTGCGCCACGCATTGAGCCACCCTCTTCGCCGTGCTGGCCTGAAAACCAGTTACTCTGTTTACCGGTTGCCGTACCAATAAGCTGGCATTCCGCGCCCGGCTTATCTTCGACAAAGCGTACATTTTGGCCGGCAGCGGTGAGTTCGTTGCTGGAGCTACAACCCGCCATCAGCAGCGCGGCGCCAACGATCCCTGCTAAATATTTCACGTGCATGTTATTCCCCATAATCAATGAGCTGGACGTTTTGTCCGTATCTGAATCTTATACTAAAAAGATGACTAAAAGAAAAACCCCCGGTCATTTCTGCCCGGGGGTTTCTCAATTCTGGGAGATAAGCACCCAAATCATTCTGGTTGCAGGAAGGCGGCCAGTTTGTTAATCCCCAGTCACTTACTTGAGTAAGTGACTGGGGTTAGCCAACGCATCTGCAGCCTGAAGGATGCAGGGTGTGGGCAATGTCGGGTAGCAGCAGCGCATTACTGCGCCGCCGCCCCCTAAGAACCGTACGAGCGAGTTTCCCCGCATACGGCTCAAGCCTTAATAAGTTCAACCGACGGGTTGAACCGGTTGCACATCTTTTTCCTCGTTCACGTGTAACTGGATGTGGCAGCCCGGATGCAGCATCACCAGATTCTCAAGCTCGTCACCGCCGCCCAGATGCTTCTGGTGCTTATGGTGAACGTGCCAGCCTGTTTCCATCGTAATTAACTGGTTACAGAGCGGGCAGCGTTTCTCCTGCCTGAGCCAGAGCGCCAGCAACTTCTTCCTGCCCTGCATGGTTTCCTTCCAGTGACGCTCAAGGCGCTGCTCGAAGTACAGTTCCCATTCAGGCAGATAAGGGTTAGCTTCCGCCTTTATCTTAGTGTGTCGTTTAATAACGGTGTCTTTTGCCCAGACCAGTGTTACCGGATTTTCCTTATCCTCCCGCCATTGAAACACCCAACGCCGGTTATTCACCGTATGAAAGTATTTAGCCTTCACCCAGCGTTTGTAGCGGTTTTTATGCCGCCTGCAACACCAGCGCCAGAGCAGCTTCCAGACACGGTAATCCACATAGCTGAACGTTTCTTTCGCCACCACATGCCGGTGATAGTTCGCCCAGCCCCGCAATACCGGGTTGAGCTGATGTATCAGCCAGTCCTGCGGCTGCGTCGGATGACGCTTCACAATGTCCCTCACTTTCGCCAGAAACGTTCGCAGGTTCTTACGGGAAGGCTTTATCAGCATTTTCCCGCGATACTTGCGCACGTTCTGGCCGAGGAAGTCAAAACCCTGCTCAATGTGCGTTATCACCGTTTTCTCCGGCGACAGTTGCAGCCCCCGCTCCGCCATAAAGGCTTCAACGAGAGGTTTGACTTCATTCTCCAGCAACTCTTGCGAGATACCGGTGATGATAAAGTCGTCTGCATAACGCACATAGTTGACCTTGGTCTTGTAGCTGGCTTTGGTATTCTTCACCCCAAATCGGGATTCAAGCACCGCTTCCAGCCCGTCGAGCGCCATATTGGCCAGTATCGGTGAGATAATACCGCCCTGAGGCGTACCCGCACCGGTTGTATGGTAATGACCGGACTCCATGTAGCCTGCCTTCAGCCATTTACCCAGCACCTGCTTATCCATCGGGATATGCGCCAGTAACCAGTCATGACTGATGTTATCGAAACACCCTTTGATGTCGCCCTCCAGCACCCACTGCGCCGAGTTGCCCCGACTGAGCACCACAAAGCACTGTTCAATAGCATCCGCCGTTGAACGCATCGGACGAAAACCATAACTGTTGCGGTCGGCTGTTGTTTCCGACACGGGTTCCAGCGCCAGCAGATACAACGCCTGCATGGCTCTGTCTCTCATGGTCGGTATCCCGAGCGGACGCAACTTGCCGTTCGACTTCGGGATATACACCCGCCGTAGCGGTTTAGGGTGATATCCGGTTCTCTTCATATCGAAGATGGCCTCCCATTTGGTTTTCGGGGTACTCCATAACTTTCCATCCACTCCGGGGGTATCCTTGCCCCGGTTTTCCGTGACTCGCCTGACCGCTAATGCCTTAGCCGCCAGCGAACGGGTCAGCATTCGTTGCAGCGCTTTTACCCGCCGCCACTCCTGCTGAAGCGCTGCCTTCGCAATGCGTACCTGTAGCTTTCTCACCGCTTCTGAGGTTTTACGCCAGTTAATGGCGTGCCACCTTTCCGGGCGGGAAGACGCAGATACCGCCTGCGATTCAACTCGCGTTTCGGTATTCACCTTGCTATCCTCCTGAATGCTCTGTCGAGAGCACCCTGAGGACGAACGTGGATTCCCCCCGAGGGAGAAATCACGTTTCGCCCCTCGGGGTTTTACATTCAATAAGCTTTACAAGCCTTATTACGATTTAAGACCAGTTGGAAGTCTGCCCCGTTTCCGGTGAGGCCCTGTTTCATGCCTCTATCCACGCCATTACAGCGCAGCGTTTGCTTTTTCCAACCTCCCTTACCCGCATACCCAACAGTTCGCCTTACGGCTCCCCTGCCTCAACGAGGCGAATATACGGGCTTACCGAGTTCCGTACAGATGACACGTATCGGTTAGGTTCTGCCTATCCACCGGTGGCGCTCATATCAGCGTATCCCCAGATGTAAAAGAGATAACCTGTCCACCCACCTTTTGGTCAAAGCGTATCAACGACTTACGCTCAATGCGGCTGACGGTGTTTAACAGCAGTTCACGTACGTTAACCTTACGATACAGCCTGGCCTCTCATGGTCATGTCGTTAGACCAATCCAGTTAATTTCCTCACGGATATCAACCGCCGCTTGCGCGGGAGTACGTTGTCAGGAAGCTCCGCACCCCACCGTTGCCAGTGACGCACTATCCCTAGGCTACCGTTGGCTGAACAACGGGTTCTTCTTCACTATTTCTGCTCAAGAAATAGCGACAGAACAATCACCCGTACAGCTTGCGCTGCATTCCTCTTGTAAAGATCGCGAGCAAAACGATCCCGTCCTGTTCATGAATCCATGAAAGGATGAAGTGATGATGTATGGCAAACCGCGCCATAATCGTTAAGGATGTAACATCGGTATGGGATTAGCCGATGCCTGCCCTGACGGGCATTCTGCGCAGAGTAAACTGCCGCAGATAACTGAGTGAAAGTAATGGGCGCGTTACTGCTCATCACTGAAAGGTAACCCAAACTACGGGAGCGTATTCCACCGCCGAAGCGACTCCACCTTATGCTACGCTAAAGGGTTTTGGGAGCGGGGCAAGCCCCGCTCACCGGGCACGCAAGCTAACTGCAAGAGAAAAATTCTCTATTTTATTCAGCCAGTTACGCAGAGGAATGCGACTCTCGTCGCATTACATCATGCCGCCCATACCACCCATACCACCCATGCCGCCAGCAGCGCCTAAATCAGGAGCATCGCTTTTCGGCAGGTCGGTCACCATGCACTCGGTAGTGATCATCAGACCAGCCACAGAAGCCGCGTACTGCAGCGCAGAACGGGTAACTTTGGTTGGGTCCAGGATACCCATATCGATCATGTTGCCGTATTCTTCAGTTGCTGCGTTGTAACCGTAGTTACCGTCGCCGCCTTTAACGGTGTTAGCGACAACAGATGGCTCTTCGCCGCAGTTCAGCACGATCTGACGCAGCGGAGCTTCCATTGCGCGCAGCGCAACTTTGATACCCACGTTCTGGTCTTCGTTCTGGCCTTTCAGGTCAGCAATTTTAGAAGCAACGCGGATCAGCGCAACGCCACCACCAGCAACCACGCCTTCTTCTACCGCAGCACGGGTCGCGTGCAGGGCATCTTCAACGCGGGCTTTCTTCTCTTTCATTTCAACTTCGGTCGCAGCGCCAACTTTGATTACCGCAACGCCGCCTGCCAGTTTCGCTACGCGCTCCTGCAGTTTTTCACGATCGTAGTCGGAGGTCGCTTCTTCAATCTGCTGACGGATCTGAGCAACACGGCCCTGGATGGCAGCTTCTTCACCCACGCCATCGATGATGGTGGTGGTGTCTTTGTTGATCACAACGCGTTTCGCCTGACCCAGGTCTTCCAGGGTTGCTTTTTCCAGCTCCATACCGATCTCTTCAGAGATTACGGTACCGCCGGTCAGGGTAGCGATATCCTGCAGCATCGCCTTACGACGATCGCCGAAGCCCGGTGCCTTAACAGCAGCCACTTTCACGATGCCACGCATAGTGTTAACAACCAGGGTAGCCAGCGCTTCGCCTTCAACATCTTCAGCGATGATCAGCAGCGGTTTGCCTGCTTTTGCAACGGCTTCCAGAACCGGCAGCATTTCGCGGATGTTAGAGATTTTCTTATCAGCCAGCAGGATGAACGGGCTTTCCAGCTCTACTGCGCCAGTTTCCGGCTTGTTGATGAAGTAAGGAGACAGGTAGCCGCGGTCAAACTGCATACCTTCAACCACGTCCAGTTCGTCCTGCAGACCGGTACCGTCTTCAACGGTGATGACGCCTTCTTTACCGACTTTATCCATCGCTTCCGCGATCAGTTTACCTACGGTTTCGTCGGAGTTAGCGGAGATAGTACCTACCTGAGCAATCGCTTTAGAGTCGGAGCACGGTACGGACAGCGCCTTCAGCTCTTCAACCGCCGCAGCAACCGCTTTGTCGATACCACGTTTCAGGTCCATCGGGTTCATGCCCGCAGCAACGGCTTTCAGGCCTTCGGTAATGATGGACTGCGCCAGTACGGTCGCGGTGGTGGTACCGTCGCCTGCAGCGTCGTTCGCTTTAGAGGCAACTTCTTTCACCATCTGCGCGCCCATGTTTTCAAACTTGTCTTCCAGTTCGATTTCACGCGCTACGGAAACACCATCTTTAGTGATAGTCGGCGCACCGAAAGATTTATCCAGAACCACGTTACGGCCTTTCGGACCGAGGGTTACTTTCACTGCATCTGCCAGTACGTTTACGCCGCGCAGCATTTTCACACGAGCGTCGTTACCGAATTTTACGTCTTTAGCTGCCATTTTCTCTTTCCCTTAAATTCGTATGTTCAGTGTCGTTCGCGGATTACGCTTCAACAATTGCCAGAATGTCGCTTTCAGACATGATCAACACTTCTTCATTGTCGATCTTTTCAGATTTCACACCGTAGCCATCGTTAAAAATAACGATGTCGCCAACTTTCACGTCCAGCGGCTGTACAGTACCGTTGTCCAGGATGCGACCCTTACCGACAGCGATGATTTCGCCACGAGTTGATTTACCCGCTGCGGAACCGGTCAGTACGATGCCGCCAGCAGATTTGGACTCAACTTCTTTACGTTTGACGATCACACGATCATGTAACGGACGAATACTCATTGATAGCTCTCCTTTGAGAAAGTCATTATCAGTTATGGGTGACGCCGGCCCGTAAACGGTTTCCCGGCTGGTGACCAGAGAGATGGGGATGGGGTTTTGCCCCTTCAAGGGGGGAGATGAAAAAAAATTCTTCTGAGCGAAAAAAGCGGTAAAAACGCTACTTATCTCACGTTTACCCAAGGTTTAGAACATCCTGCTATAAGAAAAGGCGTGTGTGATACGCTTAAAAATGTCTGTCGTCACCTGACGTTACAATGCCGCCGGATAATGAGCTGATGAATGAACTAAAAAAAGAGCTTGGGTTGGTTCAGGGCGTTATCTTGTTAACCACATCATTATTAGGGACTGGCGTTTTTGCGCTTCCGGAGCTGGCTGCACTGGCGGCAGGCGACATCAGCCTTTGGGCATGGCCGCTGCTCATTATTTTGATTTTCCCTATTGCGATTGTCTTTGCTGTGCTGGGGCGCCATTTTCCACACGCTGGCGGCGTAGCGCATTTTGTCGGGATAGCATTTGGCCCGCGTCTGCAACGGGTGATCAGTTGGCTGTTTTTATCAGTCATTCCTGTTAGTTTTCCCGCAGCCTTGCATATTGCGGTGGGTTTCGGCCAGGCGCTGTTTGGCTGGCAAAGCGAACAGCTCTTATTTGGGGAGCTGGGTACTCTAGGTTTGCTATGGTTTATGGGATCGCGCGGCGCCAGCTCCAGCGCCAACCTGCAAGCCATTATCGCTGGATTAATTATCGCGCTTATTGCCGCCATTCTGTGGAAAGGCGCGATTAAACCTGCAGATATCACCTTCCCAGCCGCAAACGAAATCACCTTTTCCCGCCTGTGTACCGCCCTGGCGATCATGTTCTGGGGATTTGTGGGAATTGAGGCTTTTACGCATTTGTCGTCTGAATTTAAAAATCCTGAACGTGATTTTCCGCGCGCATTGATCATTGGCCTGATGCTGGCTGGCGCCATTTATTGGACCTGTACCGCCGTGGTGCTGCATTTTGGCGTCTATAGCGACAAGATAGCGGCAACAGCCTCGCTACCGCTTATTATTGTTCATCTCTTCGGTATCCAGGCGTTGTGGGTAGCCTGCATTATTGGTTATCTCACCTGCTTTGCCAGCCTGAATGTGTATGCTCAGAGTTTTGCGCGTCTGGTATGGACGCAAATGCAATATCAGCCCGATCACTATCTGGCTCAACTCTCTCCCGGGCGCCTTCCCTTGCACGCGTTAAACGTTATTCTGGCCTGTTGTTGCGTGAGTTCCCTGGTCGTCTACGCCCTGAAGATTAACCTCAATGCGCTGATCGTCTATGCTAACGGTATTTTTATTATGCTCTATCTGCTTTGTATGCTGGCGGGCTGTCGACTGTTGAAAGGGCGTTGCTATGCACTGGCGGTGACGGGTTGTCTACTGTGCCTGTTATTGCTGGCAATGCTGGGGTGGAAAAGCTTATATGCCATTATCATGCTGGCTGCATTATGGCTGTTTTTACCGAAGCGAAAACGCATGGCGTAAGACGCATCCGCTGGCCGGATAACGCCTTACGCGACTTATCCGACCAACGTCTCTACCTTTAATCCCGACGATCGTCTTTATGTTCAATACGATCGCGATCGTCATCTTTACGCTGATACTCGCCGTCAAATGTTTCGCCACCGCCAGTACCTGCGCTAAACCCGCCGCCCGGCATCCGGGAAAAACGTAAATGCGGCAGCAACTTCAGCGTCAAATGTTTTTGCACTGGCGGTAACAAAAGGAGAAGGCCGAGAAAATCGGTGAAAAATCCCGGCAACAGGAGCAGTAAGCCAGCGATGATCAGCGATACACTCTTAATCATTTCTGCCGCCGGGCTCTCACCGGCCGCCATTTTTTGTTGCATCAGCAAAAAGTTTTTAAAACCCTGGTTACGTACCAGCGACATACCGATAACAGACGTAAAAATCACCAGGATTAACGTCATCAGGACGCCAAGCACATGGGCGACCTGGATAAAGATAGAAATCTCAATGTAAACATAGAGAAAGACAGCTAAAAAGGGTATCCAGCGCAAAGGACTCTCCTGTAAGTCATGGCCGTCTGCGACGACCATTTGAATGGGGTTGCGATTCGCATCGATTCGATATGGTGGTGCGTAGCAAAATTTCAAGTGGTTTGTACACCTATTTTAGGTAGTAATACTAAAGCGGTGACCTATTTCACAAAATAATAAATAAGGGGTAAATTCCCACACTTTAAGTGATCCAGATTACGGTAGGAATTCTGAACCAGCATATGATCTCGTTTATCAGGCCGATGGAGGGGATAATCGTCGGTCAGAAAACATTCGAAATCACATATATCCTGTGTGTTTTAAAGTAAAAATCATTGGCAGCTTGAAAAAGAAGGTTCACATGTCAAACAACATTCGTATCGAAGAAGATCTGTTGGGTACCAGGGAAGTTCCAGCTGAAGCCTACTATGGTGTTCACACTCTGAGAGCGATTGAAAACTTCTACATTAGCAATAACAAAATCAGCGACATCCCTGAATTTGTGCGTGGCATGGTTATGGTAAAAAAAGCGGCGGCGCTGGCCAACAAAGAGCTGCAAACCATTCCTAAGAGTGTGGCGAATGCCATCATTGCCGCATGTGATGAAGTCCTTAACAACGGTAAGTGCATGGACCAGTTCCCGGTAGATGTCTACCAGGGCGGCGCGGGCACTTCCGTCAACATGAATACCAACGAAGTGCTGGCCAACATCGGGCTGGAACTGATGGGTCATCAGAAAGGTGAATATCAGTACCTGAACCCGAACGACCACGTGAATAAATGTCAATCCACTAACGACGCCTATCCGACAGGCTTCCGTGTAGCGGTTTACGCCTCTATCGTCAAACTGATCGATGCCATCAACCAGTTGCGTGAAGGTTTCGAACGTAAAGCGGTTGAATTCCAGGACATCCTGAAAATGGGTCGTACCCAGTTGCAGGACGCCGTACCGATGACGCTTGGTCAAGAATTCCGTGCGTTCAGCATCCTGCTGAAAGAAGAAGTGAAAAGCATCGAGCGTACTGCTGAGCTGCTGCTGGAAGTCAACCTTGGCGCAACGGCAATCGGTACCGGTCTGAACACGCCGAAAGAATACTCTCCGCTGGCGGTGAAAAAACTGGCTGAAGTCACTGGTTTCGCCTGTGTTCCGGCGGAAGATCTGATTGAGGCGACATCTGACTGTGGCGCGTATGTTATGGTTCACAGCGCGCTGAAACGTCTGGCAGTGAAGATGTCCAAAATCTGTAACGACCTGCGCTTGCTCTCTTCTGGTCCTCGTGCCGGCCTGAACGAGATCAACCTGCCGGAACTGCAGGCGGGCTCTTCCATCATGCCAGCCAAAGTGAACCCGGTAGTACCGGAAGTCGTAAACCAGGTATGCTTTAAAGTCATCGGTAACGACACCACCGTTACGATGGCGGCGGAAGCCGGTCAGTTGCAGTTGAACGTTATGGAGCCGGTTATCGGTCAGGCGATGTTCGAATCCATCCACATTCTGAGCAACGCGTGCTACAACCTGCTGGAAAAATGCGTTAACGGCATTACCGCGAATAAAGAAGTGTGCGAAGGGTACGTTTATAACTCCATCGGTATCGTCACTTACCTCAACCCGTTCATCGGCCACCACAACGGCGACATCGTCGGTAAAATCTGTGCTGAAACCGGTAAGAGCGTACGTGAAGTTGTGCTGGAGCGCGGCCTGTTAACGGAAGCCGAGCTGGACGATATTTTCTCCGTACAGAACTTGATGCACCCGGCTTATAAAGCTAAACGTTATACTGATGAAAGCGAACAGTAATCGTACAGGGTAGTACCAAAGAGGCACGTCACGATGACGTGCCTTTTTTCTTACAAGAAGTTACCAAATAACAACAATTTAATATCAACTTGTTAAACAACAAGGAAGGCTAATATGATAGTTGTCGAACTTATCATTGTTTTGCTGGCAATCTTTTTGGGCGCCAGACTTGGGGGCATCGGTATTGGATTCGCAGGTGGGCTGGGTGTTCTGGTACTTGCCGCCATCGGCGTGAAGCCAGGGACAATTCCATTCGATGTCATTTCCATCATCATGGCGGTTATCGCCGCGATCTCTGCTATGCAGGTCGCGGGCGGTCTGGATTATTTGGTAAACCAGACGGAAAAACTGCTGCGTAAGAACCCGAAATACATCACTATCCTCGCACCGATTGTGACCTATTTCCTGACTATTTTTGCTGGTACCGGGAACATTTCCCTGGCAACGCTGCCGGTTATTGCTGAAGTCGCGAAGGAGCAGGGAATCAAACCTTGCCGTCCGCTCTCGACCGCCGTGGTATCCGCGCAGATTGCGATTACCGCCTCGCCGATTTCTGCGGCCGTGGTGTATATGTCTTCTGTTATGGAAGGTCATGGCATTAGCTACATTCACCTGCTGTCCGTGGTTATCCCCTCTACGCTGCTGGCGGTGCTGGTGATGTCCTTCCTGGTCACGATGCTGTTCAACTCCAAACTGTCGGACGACCCGATTTACCGCAAGCGTCTGGAAGAAGGGCTGATTGAACTGCGTGGTGAAAAGCAGATTGAAATCAAACCGATGGCAAAAAATTCCGTCTGGCTGTTCCTGCTGGGCGTTATTTGCGTGGTTGTTTATGCGATTGTCAACAGTCCGAGCCTCGGCCTGGTTGAGAAACCGCTGATGAACACCACCAACGCTATTTTGATCATCATGTTGAGCGTCGCAACGCTGACCACCATCCTGTGTAAAGTGGAAACTGACGCCATCCTCAACTCCAGTACCTTTAAAGCAGGGATGAGCGCCTGTATCTGTATTCTGGGCGTGGCGTGGCTGGGCGATACCTTCGTATCCGCTAACATCGACTGGATCAAAGACACTGCGGGTAGCGTCATCCAGGGCCATCCGTGGCTGCTGGCCGTCATCTTCTTCTTTGCTTCCGCGCTGCTCTACTCTCAGGCGGCAACGGCGAAAGCGCTGATGCCGATGGCGCTGGCGCTGAACGTCTCTCCGCTGACGGCAGTCGCTTCCTTCGCCGCCGTTTCCGGCCTGTTCATTTTGCCGACCTACCCGACTCTGGTTGCGGCGGTACAGATGGATGACACCGGTACAACCCGTATCGGTAAATTCGTCTTTAACCACCCGTTCTTCATCCCAGGCACCCTGGGCGTCGTTCTGGCTGTCTGCTTCGGCTTCCTGCTGGGCAGCTTTATGCTGTAAGTGTTTCACCCGCGGGGCGTATCACGCCCCGCATTCTCCCGCCCTTTGACTAACATCCTGCCCTCGTCCGTTGTATAGTGACCGTTCACTTGCGGGTCTTTTTGTTCTTTCGAGGTGTTTATGCTTGATGTTAAGAGTCAGGATATTTCCATCCCCGAGGCCGTTGTGGTGCTTTGTACCGCCCCGGATGAAGCTACCGCCCAGGATCTGGCCGCCAAAGTGCTGGCGGAAAAACTGGCTGCCTGCGCCACCCTCCTCCCCGGCGCGACATCGCTGTACTACTGGGAAGGCAAACTGGAGCAGGAGTATGAAGTTCAAATGATCTTAAAAACCACCGTTTCACATCAGCAAGCGCTTATCGACTGCCTGAAGTCTCATCACCCGTATCAAACGCCTGAACTTCTGGTTTTACCTGTTACTCACGGAGATACTGATTACCTCTCATGGCTCAACGCATCTTTACGCTGATCCTGCTGCTGTGCAGCACATCCGCCTTCGCCGGATTATTCGACGCGCCGGGTCGCTCGCAGTTCGTCCCTGCCGACCGGGCGTTTGTTTTTGATTTTCAGCAAAATCAACACGATCTTACCCTCTCCTGGCAGGTAAAAGAGGGTTACTACCTTTACCGTAAACAAATCAGTATCACGCCGACGAAAGCGGATATCGCCGCAGTCCAACTCCCGGCAGGCGTCTGGCATGAAGATGAGTTCTACGGAAAAAGCGAAATCTACCGTAAGCGGCTAAACGTTCCGGTAACGGTTAACCAGGCGGCGGCTGGCGCGACATTAACGATAACGTACCAGGGGTGCGCCGATGCGGGATTCTGTTATCCGCCGGAAACGAAAACGGTGCCGCTAAGTGAAGTCGGCGCGGCAATAGACGCCACGCCGACGCCTGCTGTCACCCAGACGAGTGAGACGTCAAAACCCGCCGCCCAGCTACCTTTTTCCGCGCTCTGGGCACTGCTGATCGGCATAGGCATCGCCTTTACGCCCTGCGTTTTACCCATGTATCCGCTGATTTCCGGTATTGTCCTGGGGGGAAGGCAACGTTTGTCGACGGGGCGCGCACTGCTGCTGGCCTTTATCTATGTACAAGGGATGGCGCTGACCTATACCGCACTGGGTCTGGTCGTCGCCGCAGCGGGATTACAGTTTCAGGCGGCGCTGCAGCACCCTTATGTGTTAATCGGCCTTGCCATCGTGTTCACCCTGCTTGCGTTGTCGATGTTTGGCCTGTTCACACTACAGCTCCCCTCCTCACTGCAAACCCGGCTGACATTAATGAGTAATCGTCAGCAAGGCGGCTCGCCCGGCGGTGTTTTTGTTATGGGGGCGATTGCCGGATTAATTTGCTCGCCCTGTACCACAGCGCCATTAAGCGCGATCCTGCTTTATATCGCTCAGAGCGGCAACATGTGGCTGGGCGGCGGTACGCTGTATTTGTATGCATTAGGTATGGGTCTGCCGCTAATGCTGGTCACCGTGTTTGGCAACCGCCTGCTACCGAAAAGCGGCCCGTGGATGGCGCATGTTAAAACCGCTTTTGGTTTCGTGATCCTCGCGTTACCGGTCTTTTTACTGGAGCGGATTATTGGCGAGGCTTGGGGTTTACGTCTGTGGTCACTGCTGGGCGTCGCTTTCTTTGGTTGGGCCTTTATCACCAGCCTTCAGGCCAGACGAGCGTGGATGCGTATCGTACAGATTATCCTGCTGGCGGCAGCGCTCATTAGCGTGCGGCCTCTACAGGATTGGGCGTTCGGATCGCCATCCGCGCAAGCTCCAGCGCACCTCAATTTCACGGCTATTTCTACCGTGGACGAACTCAATCAGGCGCTGGCGCAGGCCAAAGGCAAACCCGTTATGCTGGATTTCTACGCCGATTGGTGCGTGGCCTGTAAAGAGTTTGAAAAGTATACCTTCAGCGATCCGCGGGTCCAGCAGGCGCTCGGCGACACGGTGCTCTTGCAGGCTAACGTCACCGCTAATAATGCGCAGGATGTCGCGCTGTTAAAGCATCTGCAAGTCCTCGGGCTGCCCACCATTCTGTTCTTTAATGCCCAAGGCCAGGAACAGCCGCAATCGCGAGTCACCGGCTTTATGGACGCCGCCACCTTTAGCGCGCATTTGCACGATCGCCAACCGTGAGCGACACTTGCAAAAGCAAAGACGGAGGAGAATACCGTGCAACGTGAAGATATTCTGGGAGAAGCCCTGAAATTACTGGAGACGCAAGGGATAGCCGATACTACGCTGGAAATGGTGGCGGAGCGCGTAAATCGCCCACTCGACACATTACAGCGTTTCTGGCCAGATAAAGAAGCCATTTTATATGACGCGCTACGTTATCTGAGTCAGCAGGTAGATATCTGGCGACGCCAGCTTCTTCTTGATGAGACGCTTTCTGCTGAACAAAAGCTACTGGCACGCTACAGCGCGCTTTCGGAATGTGTCAGTAATAACCGTTATCCTGGTTGTCTGTTCATTGCCGCCTGTACGTTTTATCCCGATCCAACCCATCCGATTCACCAACTGGCTAATCAACAAAAACGCGCGGCACATGATTTTACCCATGAGCTACTGACCACGCTGGAAATTGACGATCCGGCGATGGTTGCAAGGCAGATGGAGCTGGTGCTGGAAGGTTGTCTCAGCCGAATGCTGGTCAACCGCAGTCAGGCTGATGTAGATACCGCTCAGCGGTTGGCGGAAGATATTCTGCGTTTTGCACAGTGCCGTCAGGGTGGCGCGCTCACCTGACGGGTACTGATTTTATGCATTTTGCCTGAAAAGCAGGCAGTCAGCGCGCTTTTATCACTTTTTTCGTGTAAAGCCGTTGACGACCGCGCCCCTTTACGGTTTAATGCGCCCCGTTGCCCGGATAGCTCAGTCGGTAGAGCAGGGGATTGAAAATCCCCGTGTCCTTGGTTCGATTCCGAGTCCGGGCACCAATCATTTAGAAACGGACGTCTACTAACGTCCGTTTTGCTTTATAAAGTCAACAAGTTATCCCCTTCCAGTTGTCTACTACTGTCCGTTAAAATCTACTGGCAGCGCCCCCTATTTGTTGGTAAAAATGTTGGTAATCTCAGTTCGATGGGATTTTTACCAACATTTGCACAGGAGGCTTGCTATGCGTTTAACTGATATTGCTGTAAAAAACGCCAAGCCTTCCGACAAGCAGATCAAGCTATCGGATGGAAAGGGGCTGTATCTGCTGGTGCATCCAAATGGTTCCAAATACTGGCAAGCGGCTTATCGCTATGATGGTAAGCAGAAAGTGTTCTCGATTGGCACCTACCCTTCTGTATCGCTCTCAGAAGCTCGTACAAGCCTCTTGGAGATGAAATCTCTGTTAGCTAATGGTATTGACCCACTACAGCAAAAAAAGGCTGCAAAAGCTGAGGAGCGCGGAGATTTCACGTTTGAAGCTGTAGCGCGGGAATGGCACAAAAAAATGGCTGTTAGTGAGCGATGGATACCTAAGCATAGCGAACGAGTTTTAAACAGTCTCATTAACCATCTTTTCACTGCCATAGGCTCACGAGATGTTAAAACGCTAAAAACCCGCGATCTGCTGCTTCCTCTTCGTAAAATTGAGGCTAAAGGTCAAAATGAAACAGCTTCACGACTGAAACAGCGTATTACAGCTATTATGCGTTATGCTGTTCAAGAAGATCTGATTACTCAAAATCCTGCCGATTATTTAGACGGAACACTGACAACCCCTAAACGCAATCATTACCCGGCTCTTGAACTTGAGCAGATACCGGATCTACTTGCTCGTATTGATGCTTATAATGGGAGTAGATTAACTGTATTAGCTTTAAAACTCACTTTATTAGTATTCATACGTTCAAGTGAACTACGCTTTGCCAGATGGCCTGAAATAGATCTTAAAAACCAACTCTGGATTATTCCGCCAGAGAGGGAAGAAATAAAAAATGTCAGATTTTCAGAACGTGGTTCTAAAATGCGTATGCCGCATTATATACCGTTGAGCAATCAGGCTATTGATGTATTAAAAGAGCTGAAAGAGATCAGTTATGATATATCTGACGGGGAAGGATTAATTTTTATTGGTTGCCACGATTATAAAAAACCGATGAGTGAAAACACCATAAATAAGGCTTTGCGTCAAATGGGCTATGATACTAAAACTCAAATTTGCGGCCACGGTTTCCGCACAATGGCTTGTAGTAGTCTGGTTGAGTCCGGTATATGGACAGAAGACGCTATAGAAAGGCAAATGAGTCATAAAGAGCAAAACAACGTTCGTGCGGCTTATACTCATAAAGCTAAGCATATTACGCAGCGTCGTTTAATGATCCAATGGTGGGCTGATTATTTAGATGCAAATAAAGAGAATCATATTATGCCGTTTGATTTTGCCAGAATAAATTAACTGATCACCGAAAACAATAAAAGAGGCTTAAAGCCTCTTTTATCGCAGTCTAAAACATCTTGATGTTTAAGTGTTGATACCTGATCTTACACTTTTTATTCTTTATATAAAATTACTCTCCCTTTATCAGTTGATAAATAGAATCTTTTTTTAAATGATCTATCACTTCGAAGAAAGATATAAAAAACTCCCAAGATCCTAATGCATAACAGTGAAGTTCATAAGGAGGAAAGTGGAAAGTAAACCCTGATTGATTTAATGTGAAATTAGATAAATCACTATTTTCAACCCCTGTAGTAAACCAATCCATATCTGATTGTTCTGCTTTTTCTCCAGTCCTTTCCCAATATACTCGTGGTGCATCTTCAATAAGTTTGCGTTTAATCTTTGATATTGCTTCTTGTGAGTCCTCGTTGTTAAATAAATCATATATGCTAAATTTATATGAATAGTCATTGTCTGTAATAACAAAGTTACTAACTTCAAAAGCTGTATTTGGATGAGCAGCTCCTGCACCATACCAATTTATAGTATGCAATATACTTATCACTGAGTCATTACAAAATGCTATATTATAACTCTCATAATAAGAATCCGTATAGGTACTCTTATATTCTTTATTCCAATCAAATTCTAGAGGCCAAGGGGATGTTCTGTTGTTAAATAAGATACGTACAGCTCGGCCTTCAAAATACTTTGATAATGTATCTGATGACTTAGAATTTTTAGAATTATTAATCACTGGGTAGCTAATTTCTATATCATGCCCCGGGATTTGTTTATACTCTTCTTTTAAAATATTAGTTTTAAAGGTAAATAAACCAAATTGAATACCTTGCACTATTTCTAAATTTTGCTGTGAAGCTGCTAATCTTAAAGATCTATCGAATATTTCCCAACCATCATTCCTCTTGAAATCGATAAACTGTATTTTATTGGAAATATAGGATGGAACTTGAGAATCATCAATCAACAAAGGAATTACAAATATATCATCTGGTTTGTAGTATTTTAATTTTTCAATAGCATCATTGATCTCACGTCTAATATAACCATTTTTTTGTATACTGATTTTACTTAGTATTAGAACAATAAGATTTGAATTATTAAAATTTTTCTGAATTTCATAGTCCCAATCAACACCTGCTGGAATATCTTTTATATCCATCCAAGGATTAAAGCCGTCATTTTTTAACTTATCGTATATTACTTCTGTCGTTTCTTCATCTTCTTTTGCATGAGCCAAGAAAATCTTCATTTCTCTACCTCAACACCTTGATTATGATTGTTTTTTCAAAAAATTATTTAAGCATTTTTTCACTTGCCAATCAAGAGTATTTTATTCAGGCAAAGATCACATCATACTAATTTTAGTTTATATAAGATAGTGTTATATTTAAGTTAATGAATTAGGAAAAAACAACAATTATTGCTTTAGAAAAAAATATTAAAACACATCACATTGATACATTTTAATTTAAAAATAAATTATTTTTAAATTTTTCAACATTTGAATTTTTTGCCTTTTCTTTTTTATTTTCTTCATATTGCTGAATTTTATATTTTAATTTAGTCTTAAACCTGTTTTCGTATTGAACTACGTAGGATGGCTTTTTCTTTATTTCTTCTTTAATCACTTTCTCTTTATTCTTTGGCTGAATAACTGGTTTCTTTATATTTAACTTTTCCCTTATCTCTTCGATCTTAGTTGCTCTGCTGTTGATTTTGCCACGGCCTTTGAGTCTAAATTTATTGGTGGCAGTTGTGGCTGTTTCTGCATGATCAAGTATCCTACTGATAGAACTGCTGCTAAATTTAGAACTCCCACTATTGAAGCTACCTTGATTATAAGGCTTGATTGGTTCTTTATTGTATTGTTTTTTAACTCTGTTGAGTATTTGTGCAGTTTTCTGTGTTGTTCTTCTAACTTTACGGCTTGTTGGTCTATTATATTTTTCGCTGAGTTTAAAGCTGTATTTGTTGCTTCTAATGAGTTGTTCACTCTGGTTAATGTCTTTTGCGTCTGGTTTAATGCTGTGCTGACTGATTCTGATAATATCATCATCGATTCTGTCAATGGCTCTACTGTCATTGATATTTGATTCAACAAATGATCGTCCAATACTATTTGGTTCATCATCTTTTCTTGCTGAGAATCTTCTAACGAGTTCATCATCTCTATTTTTGTCATATTTCACCTTCGTTTTAATTGTGTTCCAACTGTATTTTTTACCCAACTGTGAGCCTTTAAATGCCACATCTCCCACACTGAAAGAACAACCCGCTACGTTGCCAGTGCTGGCAACATTGAACCAAGGTTCAATGCCTACGGCCTGCATTCTGTCTATAAACGTCTGCAGATCTGGTTTACCCAACATAGCCGCCTGTAATGCGTTCTGTAGCACGATACGAGCTGGTTTTTCACCTGTACGGAGGGCTTGCTCGATCTCGTTCTTGGTTGGTGCTGATACCTCTGATTTAGAGCCTTTTAGTCCTTGTGTGATAGTCAGGTCGTGCTTTACTTCTAAACGTTCACAAGCTGCTATTGTGTTAAATGCTGAGTGCTGCCCAAGCCATACCGAACCGTCTAAACCAACCCTATTTGCTACAATATGAATATGGTCTTGATCTGTATCTTTATGACGCACACAAATATATTGATGTTTTTCTATATCAATATTCATTTCTTTCAAATAGTCTTTTGCTATCTCCTGCCATTTTTCATCTGTTAATTTTTCACCTTTTGGAAGAGATAAAAATGCATGAAAGTCTGTTTTTTTTATATCTTGTCTAAAGCTGCTTACAGTTTTAAACTCATCAGTTAAATTACTAACGTTATTTTTATCTGCTGACATATTGCTACAAATAAAACCGTGCTCATCTTTTAATATGTAATCAACTCTATTTTTAAATGATCTTCCCGTTTTAGCCACATTCCCTTTCATATATACCCCAAGTCTTTATTTATTTCTATTATCCTTCTACCAACCTGCTTTATATTAAAGTTGAATTTATCAACCTCGTTTTTATCAAAATACTCATTGCTATTTAGTTTCTTTGTTGCTTGGTTTATGTTATTGGCAACTGCTGAAAGTTGCATATATGTTTTTTGATTTACTTCAGGCATTTTTCTTTTAACAATAGGTTCAGAGTTTAAAATCTCTTTTCTAATGTAATGCCCCCTCTCAAGGCCGGACGCCTCAACAAGTTCTTTTAAATATTCAAACTCTACTTTGTTTACTCTAAACTGTATAGATATATCTCTGCGTTCTTCGTGATTTAATTCTATACGACCTCTTTTTCTGTCTGTATCCATATTTTATTTTCCACCTGTAAACATATAATCTCTTATAGCTTTTATATAGTCTTCATCATTTTCATCAATCAACGATTTTAGAAGGTCATCAGCTTTATTTTCTTGTATATATCTATGAGCTACAAAATAGCACAACCTTTGCTCATCACTATTTATTTCACTAAAAGGTATATCTTTATCTTGTTCTATGTAATAAAAAAATCTTGCTAATACCTCAAACTTCATTTTAAACTCATTTGTTTTTCTATGTCATCATCAATCATATTCTATTGTTCCTTTTGTATTTAATCAGTGATTTTTTATCTATCATTTTTCTAACATCCGATATTGCTTGCTTTGCTTCGCTTGAAGAGTTTGTTTTTCCTGTGCAGCTACGGATCATAAAACCTCCCAACATAATACAAAGTATTACCATTGCTACAGACATAATCATCATATTATTTTCTCCCTGACTAAAAATCTAAATAGTGTATTATAAGAACCTACTAATGAAATATCTTCAAACCATAATATAATATTTTCAGCTAAAGCAACCTTAGCCCTATTTGATAATTTATTTATTATCTCCACTACTTCGTTTAAATCTTTTATTTCAACATCTCTATTTGCTTCATCTCTTGCCTCACCTAAAAAATAGATACTCGCTTCAAGATAATACCTTAAATAATCCAAGTCATAATATTCATATTTCACAAACTCTTTTTTTGTGTCATCATCACCCAGTATGGCATTAGTTAAATATTGATAATGCTCAAATAAAATTTTCCCATCTATGTTATTTATAAAATTTAAATCATCATTCATTTTAAATACTCCTATAATATTAAACTGTATGGTTTACCGCCAACCCTTGATAGGGTCAGGCGGAAGGGTAGATCTTTTTCAACCCTACGAGCAAAGCGAGATAGGGCAATCCGAAGGATTGGGTAAATAGCGGATACGCTATTACACCTTGCCTCAGTTTCCGAAAAACAAAAAAACAAAGCTGAACTACACCTGTATTTAAATAAATAACCGATAATAAGATCTAGTCAATAGCGGCTACATAAATAAATACACCACACGGAAAATAAAATGCAAATAAAAGATAGGGTAAATAATATATTGTCTTCTGGTAGCTGTGCGCAATAAGTAGCTTTGAGTAAAATTTGCAGCGGGGGAAAATCGTCAAGTGCTAAATCGTGGGGTCCCACAAAGTGGGTTCCGATTTAGATCTTGATGACGCTATGGAGGGAAAAATTTAGATAGGTGATGGTTCGCACTGCGAGCCATCACCTTGCAAGACAGGTTTACATTCTTCTTCTGAAGATAATGTTATCTGAGAAAATCGCCTTACCTGCGACGAAACCGACAATAGCTATTATTGGTAAACTAATAGTAGCTCCTGCCATACCTGTAGACATTCCGATCAGTATCGACAGGCCGAAGGTCAATAATATAACCACGAAAGCATACCAACCGGGATATGTTCCATACAGAACTGACGCTTGGCAGCCCGTGCATACCTGAACACCTCTTTGACTTTCTTTTAGACAAAAAGGGCATTTGATTGTGTTGTTTTCCATTTTTCAGTTCCTTTTAAAAAAAGCACCTTGATAGACTACGCCATCTTTGACTTTTTCGATTTTAAAAGTCCAAGAGCCAAGATCTTTGTTTTGTGTTTTGGCGATATAGATAGGTTTCTTGCTTTCATCCCAGCTTTTAACGGTAAAAACACCATCACGAAACTTGATCACATCTTTCTGAATATCAAGCCTGACACCATACTGTTGATTGATATAGTTGCCGTAAACCCCATCATCACCGCACCCCGTTAGCAGGGTGGCAAGACCTGCCGCTAACATAAATTTACGCATACCCTTTCCTCACCAATGGCACAGATCTACGATCGACCTGTAAACGTCTTAGAATTCAATTATTTTCATGCCCAGTCATATCGTTTGTACCGATCGAAAAGCACATAGCGATAGATTTAAACTATCACAAATAAACAATCGATCGTTTTAACCAATTAAATACCGATCGATTGAATGCCTTTTGATTACTAAAACCTATCAATATCTAGCTATCTATCTTTTATATCGATCATCATCTGTTACCGATTCGAATTCTGACGATGGGAAACAACGGCAGAGGTCTATGATGGGCTATAAGGCACGGAAAATATTTTAATATCTTATAGGCATGGTTTTATTTTATTAGTGCCATAAAATAATAAGGCACCTTTAGACTATAAATATAGCTTCACTGAGTAATATTTATAACCAAATAATACATACTATCTGATATGGCTAATATCTACTTGACAAAGTCTTAAAATATATTATTTATTTTGTATATTAAAAATAAATATAAAAATACAAGGTATGACTAACTATGTTGGTTGTGAAAGAAAAAATAAAGCCCCTATTTTACCAGTCAGAGAAACTTATAAAAAGGAGCGTTTAATTTATTAAGGGAAGCTAAATGTATTTAAAACAAGATATATATAATGAAGATAAGTTTAAAAGTCAAATTCAAAAATACGTATTAAGCACAGATGATTTTAATGATGGTGTGTATCGAAACCCTAAAGAAAAGGCATTACTAAAGAAATATATTGGATTTAATAATCGCTCTTTCGTTAACGGTCTTGTATTCGATGTAGACCACGAATACGGCGCTATTGCTTGGGATCTAGCTGATTTGCCAAAACCTAATATAATCATACAGAATACCAGAAATGGCCATGCACACTTGTTGTATGCTTTAAAAAGCCCAGTTCTTAAAACAGACTCAGCAAGAATAAAACCTTTAAAACTTGCGTCCGTTGTTCAATGTGGTTTTACAGAAAGATTAGATGCTGATAAGGCTTATGCTGATATTTTAATAAAAAACCCGTTAAATGAAGCTGAATGGCGTACAACGTGGGCTGAGAGTGAAACCTATGATTTAACTTACTTGTCTGAGTTTGTGCCTGATGTTCTTACGACGAAAAACATTAAAAGCAGAAGTGAAATATATGGTTTAGGTCGCAACGTTAATTTATTTGAAGATCTGAGAATAATAGCTTATAAAGAAGTTTTGAAATATAAAGCAAATAAAACATATAATGACTTTTATCTTGATATGTTTTCAAAAGCTACAATGCTGAATGATTACAGTAATCATAACAATCCATTGACATACAGCGAAATAAAACAGATCAATAACAGTATTTGTAAATGGACGTGGAGAAATTTTACGGCTGAAAGATTTTCTTCAATCCAATCAGCAAGAGCCAAAAAAACAAGAAAAGCAAAATCATTAATAAACTTTTTGGAGGATTTATGATTATAAAGAAAAGAATGAAAAGACCAATGACACAAAAAGCAATGGCAGAAAAGTTTGGTGTATCTGTTTCTACTGTGAAAAACTATATATCCCTTCCTCGTGAAGACTATTTAAAAGAAGCAGAAGAAAAACGCTGTCTTGCATTTAATTTAAGATCATCCGGTCTAAAGTGGAAAGAAGTGGCTGAAAAAATGAATACAAGCGAATATAGTGCGATTGCATATTATCGTAGATACTTAGCATTACTAGAAAAACAAATATAGGCCACTCTGTGGCTTATATTTAGTTTTACGCAGCTTGATTGCGTGAATAAAAAATCTTTTCATCAATCCACTGATCAACCTCACTTTCAATAAATGCGATAGACCGTTCCCCTGTTTTTACGGGAGCTGGAAAACTATTATTTTTAATCAGTCGATAAATCCAAGCTCTACAGAATCCGGTACGATCGATTACTTCTGAAATACGAATAAGTTTTGTTTTTTCTTTCATATATTTTTCCTTGTGTTATTTGATGTAATGTATCATTCGAATATCGCTTATGACGATCAGCACTTATTTTTAGCATTTTTATTTTTTTAGGATGGAAACGGAGATAAAAGAAGATAACTTAATTAAAAACAATTGCTTATATATTTTAGCAAAAAGTGCTCTTTTATTTGACAACACGATGTTTACACTATCTAAAAACCGATGTTTACTGATGTCTACTAACGAACAATGACGTAACTTATTGATTTAAATTGACAACATCTATGATTTGTTGGTAAATATTAGCTGGTAAAAATAAATATGTGTTTATTTTTGTTATACAAAACATAGGATTGCACAAATGTTCGATTCCGAGTCCGGCACCACTTATTCAGAAAGCCCAGCCTATGGCTGGGTTTTTGCTTTTCTGGGAATGGAAATCCGTAGCTCCCATCTCTGGCCTGACTAGCTATAACGAGAAGGCCAGATTTTCTCTGGCGCAACGCCCAGCGCTTCGGCGATCAGCTTTTCCCCTTTGGGCCAGGGTCAATATCAAATGTGAATTTGAACAATGTTCAATCGGAGGAGTAGAATCCATTTCCCACATGGTGTTAGAAGGTAAATTGTCAGGGGCTAGTCATTAAGAAACTTATTGAGAAGATTGCGGCTTTCCGAGAGCGCGTCAAACTGACGGTCTATCTGTGCCAGTTGTTCTCGCACTTTAGCTTTTAGTTCCTCGCAAGGTGAGGTTCCTGCATGTACGCAGTTCAGCAAACTACGCACAACCGGTAACGTGAAGCCTGCACCATTTAGAATAAGTATCCGTCTGACAATATCCACATCTTCTGACGAGAAACTGCGATAGCCCGTATCGGTTCGCGAAGGATGAAGCAAACCTGCGCTCTCGTAGTACCGAAGCATCCGTATGCTAACGCCAGTCAATGCCGCCAGTTTTCCAATCTGCATAACGTCCTCTTGACTCTGACACCGCTGTCAGAGTGTAAGCTTTGAACTCCCGAAATGACAGGAGTAGCAACATGTTAAAACTAGTCATGTGCGTCAAAAGGCGTGCCCATTTAACGCGAGAAGAATTTGATCATTACTGGCGTAACCAACATGCCTCACTGGTGGTTAAACACTCAGAACGTCTTGGTATTCGTAAGTACATCCAGACAGTTCCCCTGGCGAACAGTGCCGCGCAATCAGCGCTTCAGCAGACAAGAAATTCATTGCCCGTCGATTTTGATGGTTGCGCCGAGTTGTGGTGGGACAGTCTGGAATCGCATATTGCAGCCCGAAAAACAGAAGAAGGATTAAGCGCCCTTCAGGAGCTTATTGACGATGAGGGGGAATTCGTGGATTTGGAGCGTTCACAGCTATGGTACGGTGAGGAGCGGTGTGTGATTTCTGGGTGAAAAGTCGACGGGTTGAAAAATTACTCTATTTGTCGATTCAGAAGCGACTTTTTGGTGAAAATTTAAACCAACTCATTCTGGCGTTATATATGGACCAGGACACATAACGAAGCCCTACCCTTAAACAACGATTTTTCGTGATAACCATCACAAAAATAAAGCGATTTTTTATGGGGGCCTTCGTGGGAGCGCTGTTTGTAAGAAATACCAACAAAACCAATAACAAACAGCACGTTAATCGTGAATATGACTCCGAGTCCGCACCACTATTCAAAGCCGGTTGATCAGATTTGCAAGATGCAATGCTGACGGACACAAAGGCAAGCCGGTAAAAACACGATGTAACGCTGTTACTTGTTGTTAAAAGAAAGGCTCTTGAGGAACAGACTTGTTAGCGCAAGTCTGTTTTTTTGCGCCTGATATTTGCAAGAAATCGGATGGCGTGATTTCTCCGGTTTCTGCTACATCAACGCAGGCGAAGCATTCCGGCCCGATGAGAGGAAGGTTAAAACAAAGGCTGCTCCAGTTGAAGGATGTGATTTAACAGATATACCTGATTAAAACCGCCGCGCCCTTCCCTGCCCTGTTTCTGCAGGACGCGAGTCTTATAATGCCAGGTACAAGCCTTTTTATCGCGCGGAACTTTTATCACGCCTGTCAGGAAAGCTTACTTAGCTACAGGGAGATTATTACCAGTAATAACGCCTATCACTTCATCTGACGGTTCGCTAACCCCGACAAGTGAATCCAATATCTCCGCCATGAACTTTTTCATCACTGAAAACAATAATCCCTTCGCCAATTTTGGCATTTTTTCTTTGTCGGCTTCTTTATTCTTAAATACTGTTTCCGACTCTTGTTCATAATCATAAATTAATACTCAGCACATCATGACTGATGGTAGTTACCGGGGTAACAGAGCACATACTTTAAAATACTTATTCATAGTTTGTTATTACGGAAACATTTTAACCTAATGCGTGTCAATCAGGCACGCAGATAAAAAACAACCGGGGAGAAAATTTAAACAAAATGCTGTTAGCCGGAAGTACCGGTATTGTTCTGTTGTCCGCAGCAGTCAGTCCGGTATGGACAGACAATAATACCAGTGCAGCGTTCTGCTTTTTTACCTGTATGTTGAATAACCATTGCAATAAATCATTATAGGATTACATCTGTTTATTATTGCCTGATCCGGAGTGAGTCTTTATGAAAAGTCGTTATTTACTATTTTTTCTACCACTGATCGTAGCTAAATATACATCAGCAGAAACAGTGCAACCCTTTCATTCTCCTGAAGAATCAGTGAACAGTCAGTTCTACTTACCACCACCGCCAGGTAATGATGATCCGGCTTTCCGCTATGATAAGGAGGCTTATTTTAAGGGCTATGCGATAAAGGGTTCCCCGCGATGGAAACAAGCTGCTGAGGATGCAGATGTAAGCGTGGAAAATATAGCCAGAATATTCTCGCCAGTAGTGGGTGCTAAAATTAATCCCAAAGATACGCCAGAAACCTGGAATATGTTACAGAATCTTCTGAAAATGGGCGGCTACTACGCTACTGCTTCGGCAAAAAAATATTATATGCGTACTCGTCCCTTTGTCTTATTTAATCATTCTACCTGCCGTCCTGAAGATGAGGATACTTTACGAAAAGATGGCTCTTACCCTTCCGGGCATACTGCTTATGGTACACTTCTGGCATTAGTATTATCCCAGGCCAGACCGGAACGCGCGCAGGAGCTCGCCAGACGAGGATGGGAGTTCGGGCAAAGCAGAGTGATATGCGGTGCTCACTGGCAAAGCGATGTTGATGCCGGCCGTTATGTGGGAGCAGTAGAGTTTGCAAGGCTACAAACAATCCCGGCTTTTCAGAAGTCACTGGCAAAAGTTCGTGAGGAGCTGAACGACAAAAATAATTTATTGAGTAAAGAAGATCACCCCAAACTTAATTACTGAAGGTGAAAGTCTTCCCGCAAACTGGCCACAGCAAATGAAAGGAAGTGCAACTGCGTAGGGGCGACCGGGCGTGGAGAACGCCTTTGGTTTCCCCGATTCGCAAACCACCCGTTTGCAGTCCGTCCAGACCGTCATGACGTCGTTGTCCGGCTGAAGCGGTAAAACCGGTCTGGCTCACTGACTATCCACAGCGAATTCCGGCCATCAGAAGCTATCCCCTCCGCCTGTGGAATGTCCCGCTCCAGACCACTGTGTCCCCGGCGCAGCGGCATCACCCTCCAGCCGCCCTCGGGGTCTGACACCATTACCAGGGCTGATTCATGGGAAAGCACATACAGCCGCCTGTTTTTCCTGTCGTAATGCAGGCCGGAGATATCCTTCAGGAACCACGGCAGGGACAACCGGTGTGTCAGTGAATCACTGACCGACAGAGAGTCATGGCTGTGGTCCGTTTCTAAAAAACGAAGCGGTTTCTTTTCCTGCGCCACTATCAGTGCATTCTCTCCCCGTCCACGGGCAAGGCCTTCAAAACCGGCATTGTCGCTTTTTCTGTCCACATCCAGGGTCAGGGTGTATGACGCCGGCGGCAGGACAGACGTGTTCCTGCCAATGTGGTGGGTGGTGAGCATCCGTCCCCGCTCCCGGGACAGGACATAGCGGTTCCGGCCGAGGTACTCAATGGCCTCAAAATCATGGTCGCCATCCGATGGTATCACCCGCAGCACGTTCCCGTCCGTGTCCAGCTCCACCACCGACGACGGATGGTCGGTCACGGCAAACAGCGTTCCGCTGTCCGGGTTCCACGTCAGGCCGGAGAGACCGCCCTGTATACCGGGAATGTCTTTTTCTGTCGCAAGCTGCCACTGCGTTTCCTCCGGGTACCAGGTTTCCGGAAAATACAGTGTGGCCGCACCGGCCACCATCAGAAGAGCGCCAGCCAGCAGTGCCGGTTTTTGTTTAAGTAAACGTCTCAGAGTCATGGTTCCGGATGTTCAGTTCATCGCATTACATGCAGTCAATGACAAACCAGAGCATGGCCAGGGCTCCGGTCAGGAAGCCGGAGATAAAAGCGCTGGTCAGCAGCAGTAAAATCAGCGCCCGGAGCGAAAAGCGTCCCCCGCCATACCCGGCGCGTCTTTCGTCATCCGGCATGTTGTCCTTCTGCAAAAAAAATTCTCCGGGGAATTACCGGTATGGAGATGTCCGGATAAAAAGAGCTTTATTCCCGTAAGGCCTGTCATGCAGCCCCGGATTATATTCATTCAATATTCAGTAACAGAAATACCGATACAAAAAACACCAGTGATATCATGACGACAAAAGAAATACAGATGTAATAAATCATCTTCAGAAAGTTCATCAGTCAGTTACCGCAATATCTGTTCCGGCCACTTGTTCTCTCCATGCCCCTGTTTTACCGGATATCCGTCAGACCAGCCGCCATCGGCCGGACACGCCTTTACCTGCATTCATTTTCTCCACCACGCCGGCGTCCTCAAGCGTAACCAGATAAGCCCTGGCCTGGTATATTGTCAGCCCGGCCGCATCCGCAATACTCCGGGTCCTGACCGGTATATTTATCCTGCCGTTTGCCTGTGACTGCATAAAAGACAGAATTTTGTCGCAAGCGTCATTACTCATTTTGTTCTCCTGTAACTACGGGGAAGCAATGGTGTCCCGGAAGCTGAAATACCTGCCCCGGGTCTTCACATATCAGAACCGTTGTCCGGTCTCATCTGTAATCACCCCGGGTAACAGGCCGCTCGTGCACAGTACATGCAGATTCTCCACCCCTGCATACTCCACCAGGCAGGCCCGGAGGTAATAATCCTTGCGTGATGCCGCCTTCAGTGAGGCATTCCTGTTTATGGCCGTACACAGGGATATCAAAGTCCGCTTTCGCAAGTCAGTCAGTTCACCTGAGCTTTCCGGCCCGGCTCTTCCCTTAAGCGCCTGACGCAGCATGTCACGCAGCCGGAGGAGGCTGTCCCGGCCACTGATAACCTGCGCAGTTCCTCTCAGGAGTCGCATTTCCTGCAGCCGCGAAGGTACCAGAACAACCATGGGAACCGGACTGGACGCGTGCAGCATTCTGATACCCTGCAGATGCCGTCCCCAGCCGACCAGCGGCTCCGCACTCAGTGCCACCAGGGCCAGGTCATATGCCCCGGGAGGTGACATCTCCGGTCGCACCACGGCATACCCCATACCGGCAAGCAGATGTGACACCCCCAGCAGTTCATATTCACAGTTCCCCGTCAGCAGTATGCGTTTCCGACGGGACATGGCATTTTCCACTTATTTAGCTTCCTCCAGTTCACCGGCCTGCCAGCCAGATGCTCATTTTTTCTCCGGTGTACAAACCGTGACCGGATCATTCAGCAGGCCTTTCACTGCAGCCACATACGCATCACGAAACCCTTCCAGGCTGTTCGCCTGAAACGCGCCGTTCTCAACACGGTACCGGCCTTTGACAAACACCGTCGGCGTGCCCGTCACGCCATATTCCTTAAACAGACGCTTCTGTTTTTCCGTCATACTGGCCACTTCCTGACTGGTTAGCATCCGGTCATACTCCTCTGCAGAAAGCCCGGCCTTCACAAACACCGCCCGGATATCTTCCGGCGTTTTCAGCGTCCGGGAAACCATGACGGCATCAAACAGTAACGGCTCTACCCTCTCTTCCAGACCGGCCACCATGGCAACCGACCATGCCCGGGTCAGTTCATCCCCCAACTCCCCCAGAAAACCGGCATGATATTTGACCATCTTCTGCCCTGCCGGCAGGCTGTCACGGATAGCGTTGTCAATCCCGAGCTTCTGAGAAAAGAAATAACAGGGCGGGCAGTAAAAGGAGAAAAACTCCACAATCGTGGTATTTTCCTGCACGTCGCTGGTCACTGTTTTGTTCAGTGCCACACAGGTTGTATTGTCCGCCGCATATGACGCTGTTCCTGCTAATACTAAATACAGAAAAATAACCAACTTATATTGGCGCATTCTACAGCCCCGATTAAAATATTAATACGGCAGCCATCTGTAATAATATTTAAATGTTACAATGGCTGACATTAAATTCATTGTATGATTACCGGATTTAATTGTCTGAAATTTACAATCACACGACATGCAGGGTGGTTCTGCCACCCTGCATGGATTACTCTCAGCTGTTACTTAAAATTAATTAGTCGATACCAGAACGTTCGCAGTCAACTCATATACGCCAGGCGTCAACGTTTGTTCTTTCGTTGCATTCATATTAATAATAGATGTAGCACCAGGTTTAATCACTGGGGTAGTAAAGCCGGTAGCCTCAGCCCAGTTCAGTCCATCCGCATAGAGAAGAATGGTTTTTGTTGGATCGGTCTGGTCAATATAACACGGGTTTGTAGCGCTCTCAGAACGGCACATGTTTGCATCAGCAAATCTCACTTCCGCCTTACCCTCGATCGGACCCGCATTGCTAACAACGAATCCACCTACGGTAGCCCCCTGCGCAAGATAGGTACCTAAAGTCTTTGCAGGCTGTGCTTCAATACTATATACGGCAGATCCCGAGATGGTTACGGTTGAGGTCGCCTGTGTAGCAGCGTTAGCCGCACAAATACCACCCAGTGAGAGAGCTAAAAATAATGCAGTCTTTTTCATTGATAATGCCTTTTTTAAGTAATAAATAATCGAGCAAGTTCAATTAATCCGTGAACAACTGTCTCATTCACGTTTAATACATTAATCGTCTTACCCATTTAACCTCCGGGACAGACAGGCCTGCACTTGTAACATTGTACATCTGTGTCGACAAGCTTGCTTAATAAAGCCGCAGATACTATCTTCCGATGATAGTCAACCACACCGGTGGTCCCGTGTTCATTAAATTCGGTGCCCAGCCTGCCCATACCATACGATAATATTCAGAAAATAAGCCTGTTTCGTTATTTCTTAAATTCACCTCATACAAAACAGTGATTGGGTTTCGGGATATATTACCGCAACCACCAGTATACTGGCATGAGCAGCACAAAACTTTCCATATAGCACGCATTATCTCTCCTTAATTATATTAGAACCCATATCGATGCAGTAAAATTAAACGAAGCTGGCGCAATAAACGCTCTCAAGGAGCAGTTATTTATGGCATATTTATTCATCACCAATATCTACATGACATTATTAAAAATAACTTTATTAGATTCATTGTTATAGTATAAACACCATAGCGTAAGGATTTTCTCAAAAAAAGATATTTTCGTCTGGTATTAACAGACGCATTCCGCACTATTTACATACCCGAGCTAACTATAAACTTCACATCATTATTTACAGGTTTTTATCTGCCACCTGACAAATTCACGGTTCAAAATAACGACCCTGCACCGTAATAACATAGGTATCTACTGGCACACTCTGATGACCATTTGCCACAATATCAAATTGCTCCTGCATTTCACGGGTTCGTTTTATAATTCCCTCCCCCCCTTTATTATCCGGCACCCAGCCATTCTGACCAATTATTACGTACAATTTATGTTGTCTGTTACTTTTCCCGGTTAACACATACCGATCTGGCGACTCACCATTTCTTTCAGCATTCAGCCACACCTGGTATCCACTGTGCGCCTGCTGAGTACTGATTCGACCATAGCCAATGAGTTGACCATCTCTGATTTGCGAATTTAAATTCAGTGCACTGTTTAGCGTGATGTCCACATCATCGTTAGCATGAGCATATACCGCCCCAAAGATAACGAATGCTACCATCCCCCTCTTTATTACACCCTGAGTCATTTTATCAGCTCCTGGTCACTTACCGGCACAATGCCTTCAGATTTGACACACCTGCAATTTCGTCACTTTTCAATAACTGATAGTCGGCCCGACAGTGTTGCTGCTGCCCGTTACCCCACAGCACCTGAAGTTGCCCTTTTTCGGGCAAACCGCTCATATATACGTCACCACTATCTCCGACAATACCAGTATCCCACCGGGTATCCCCCTGGCCCACAAGGCTGGCTACAGCCCCGAAGGGAACAGGCTTACCATTCACCTGCGTCAGTGTAATCAGTGCACGCCCACCAACCCGTGTCGCAAAACTCGCCGGAATAATAGCTCCTTCTGTTGGCACTACCCTGGTATCTGTTTGCGGTATCGCCACATTTGCTGGCAGAGTTACCGGATTCAAACTGATGATATTCTCCTGGTACGGAGCCAGGTTCCCCAGGGTGGTATAACCACGAAAATCTGTTTTAACCCCTGCAGCATTCATAACCGAGACACCACTGGCATCGGGTGCTTTAATCAGGGCGGCCGTTTTCCCCAGACGTTGCCCAAACGTCACACCATCCCGGTGGACAACCATACTTCCCTGAACCCCGGCATTTACCTGATTACCGTTTTTACGGTAGCCATATCCCCCACTGATTTCACCGTAGGTACCATTCCAGCGTAAGTTCAGGTCACTGCTGTTCTGGTTGCTACCTGTCCCCCCCTGTGCTATCTGTTCACTTACATTCCAGTACAATCGCTGGTCAAAGGCATAACCATTCAATCCCATGTTATGTAACGTGCCTTGGTTTGTTCTGTTTTGCATCTGGTAAGAAACACTGGTATTGCCTCCCAGCCAACGATTTAACGGTACGTTAATCCACAGGTTAATAGACTGCTCAGTCTTATTGTCGTTATTTCCACGATAGGTGGAGTAATTCCATTTACGTTGGGTCCAGTCTACTGACCAGGAAATGCCCTGTATCATTGGGCCAGAGTAACGTGCTGACACCTCATTTTGACTCTGCGAGCGATTCCAGTAATCTTCTCTACTTCCACTAAAATAAAGTGCACCCCATTCACCCAACGGCTGATTCAACGTCACACTGGTACGTGACTTTCGTTTATCTGCAAAATTATTGTTATTCCAGGAAGATTGATACCCCGCCCCTGGATACCAGTAGTCCTTTGAGGACCAGACCTCACCCGAGCGATAAGAGTCCAGTACCCCAGATAATGTGTTATAACCTGGCGACGCATACTGATAACTGGCCAGCGTAAACCCGGTATTGGTGCTTTCAAATGACTTACTATAACGAACACGCCAGCTCTGCCCACGCTCTACATCCTGGTTCCGCTTCTGTCCGCGGGATAATGTACTGTCCACCGATACTGCACCAAAGGCCCCCAGGGAAACCCCTAATCCCAACGTGCCCGCCTGGTAATGACTGGCCCATTGTCCCCCACTGTAAGCCGTTAAGTTCCAGGGTAAACCGTACATGATTGTGGCCTGACCAACAGGCACTTTATCGACCGACGTATCCGCAGAGCGATATTGCCCCATCATTACGTTGTATTTCATGTACCCCTGGCGTAACGCAATCGCTGGCGTGGTATAGGGCACGGTAAAGATCTGACGGGTTCCATCCGCCTCGAAAACCGTTACCTGCAAATCACCACCTCCATTAACACCAGGCAGGTCCGACAAAGTAAAGGGGCCTGGTGCCACTGTAGTGTTATAGATCACATAGCCGTTCTGTTTAACTTCAATACGTGCTTGTGTCTGGGCGACTCCCTGCACTACCGGCGCAAATGCTCGCTGACTATAGGGCACCATGGAATCATCAGATCCAATCATCCCACCGCGAAACGGAACGCTGTCAAATACATCGGATGGAGTGAATCGGTCACCCAAAGTTAAACGGCTTTTCAGGCTATACAGCCCACGTTCGGCATAGGTATAGGAGGTCTGCCATTTTCCCTTCTGTGAGTTCTGCTTCTGCCAGGTGGTCAGGTTACGTAAACGCCACGCCCCAAAATTCAAGCCAGGCAATAACTGAACATCCATACCGTTTGTGTTTAATGTTGCTCCATTACTACGATAGCTAGAACGAAAAGAACTCGCCTGGTAATCCATCAAAAATGCAGGGATACCATCATTCCAAAGTGCCTGAGGTGCGATACCTGTATAATGAGGACGCAGCGCAATCTGTGGAATACTCAGTAACAACTGTTGATTGTTGAACTGATAGGTTTCGCTGGCCTGGGGGATCGCTGATATCCGCGCACAGTCAGCCCCCCGAGTTGCACCACTGCCATCCCCCCCCTTGAGGACCGGAAATAATCCGGGATAACTATCCACCTTAATACCATAATCCATCAACTGCTTACGTGTTAAACATGTCTGTAAAAACGGATTACCTTTTGCATCTTTCTCGATATGAAAGGCCATCTCACGTGAGTCAACTCGTTTACCATTAAGCATCACATCCACCAGATAGGTACCGGGAAACTGAGCGCCCTGCTCAAGCAAAGAAATATCAACATTCCCACCCTTATCTAACTGAGAAGCATCGAAAGTGTAATATTTAGCTTCCACACCAGAGCTGTACATCCCACAGATAAAAACCATGCTAACAGCCAGGGCTACAGGACTATAAACCAAACGTACAACCGATGTTTTTTTAGAGAAGATTTTTTTCATCAAGCCATATTCCATTTTATTACCTTCCCGAAACAATGGTTCTGATTCAGGACGTTAAATTAGCTGATTAACAACATCTAAATAATTACACTCTGCTGTATATGATGCTTAATTAACCCACAGACAAACCGATACTATTTACTTAATATCTGCCTGATACACTTTACTCACACCACCGTAGTCAGTGACAACGGTCCAATAAACCTTGCCCGCAGTTCCTTTGGGCAAAGCGAATATATATGACGAAAATGGTGGCACGTAGTGTATATCTGAAATATCAGTATTACCGACCTTTAAAGATGACAAATTCATATAAAACGGCGTATCATTTACCGCTTTCAACTGCGAACCATGGCGAACCCAGGACAACGATGATGCCACATCATCAGGATGGCCCTTAATACTCTCCGGACGAACAAATAACTTAATACAATTATCCACAGATAATTTAAGGTTCAATGAAACAGCCTTATTTACCGCGGGTTTTCCTTCTTTATCTTTAGCCCATAAGTCATCCGCTTTCGGAGGAATACCCTTTACACACAACCACTGGAGTGTCTCGCGATCCTTCGCAAAGTCCCCGCCAGTACGGATAATACGTAAATTATTCTGTTGCAATCCATCCAGGCGAAATAGAGGTGGTGTCACCACAAAGGGGGCTTTGCTTTTCATATCCTCGGTATACACCCGAGACTGGACCAGCATAGGGTAATCCCTGGGATTACTTACCGATATGCTTTGCCCCATCGAACCCGGTGAATAAATAAGTCGACTAACTCCCAACTTAACACCAAACTCCTGAGAATTTTTTTCAACCTTTATTTTCTCCGCAGCAATACTTTGCAAAGAAGACATACTCAACATGCACCACGTCATCAACAGCAACATTGTTTTCTTTGAGAATTGATAACGCGTCACAACGTTTAATATGCCACACTCCGTGATATTCAATGACTGTTTATTTTGCATTATGAATTTCCTAGTGCATCAGAATTAATTAACGAGCAATATAACTCAGTAATTTAAGTGAGCCTTTAATTTGCACCTGTAAACGTCAAGCATTCAACTACACGGATAAACCAATGCGGTTGAAATTCATTGCGCGAGATTAATTAAAATCACACACAAGATGGATTATCTAATATAAAAGTTCCCAGGCCTTGATGGCGTTCATTCCTGAAACATGGTCAGTAATGTAACCGCATTTTCAATTCTAATAATTTTCGCCAGACTTAATGAAAAATATCCAACCGCCACTCCATTGCGCTCACATGCTTCCCGCCTTGTGTAGCCCAACACAAGATGATCTTTTAACGCGGCAATCACTTTTTCACTGTGAATGGGTGAAATTTCAATCAACAGCCAGAAACGATTTTCCGACATATCACCAAAAGAATGGTGCTTTTTTTTCTTGAAAGAGATCTCATTATTAATGAGATCGCTCACTCTGTTTCGCTGAATGACACTATTATCCATACCACAGTATCCCACTTATTCTATGTGTCACTATCGATAAAAAATAACTATCTCTCCAAATGCACAGTCATGGCATTTATCCGCCGGATTGCTTTTCATCTGGCCGCCATTCTAGTTTCAATCATTAATGCTGTAAAAGTATATTTTAACGATCTTAATAACTAACAAATAACACAAACAAAGAATAAAAATCTAATTTTATTAATTAAGTCAACACATAAATCCAAAACAAAAAAGAATTGCAGAAAAAAAGATCGCTATGGTTCTTTTTGTCAGAATATTTCCATAGCAAAAAACATGAAAAAACAATGCCTAAAGTCAAAAAAGAATTAACATATTTAATTAAATGTATACATCCTTGAAGCACTAACAACAGCACACTGCCACCCCCGGGGGGTTAAACCGGCGTCTATTTTCTGTTTTTTTTTCGCCTGTGTGCCGTGATTTTGCTTTCCACCATTCAGGTATGAAGTGGAGTGTCCCCCGAGCCTTTAGACAAATCTGCCCTATGGTTTGAGCACAGAAGTAGTCTATAGGCACACCACATTTTGCCCCTGAATTTAAGGAAGAAGCTGTCCGCCAGGTAACTGAGCGGGGCTATTCCATCGCTGAAGGATCTGAACGGCCCGGCGTGTCGGCGCGCAGTCTTTATAAATGGCTTCGGGCCGTTAAGCCGTGATAACACGGAGGAGGCCGCCATGCAGTGCCACCTGGAGGCAGGGCATAAAAAACTGCCACTGGTGATACCAGTGTTGTTCTATACGGGGAAACGCAGCCCGTATCCGTACTCCCCCCGCTGGCTGGACGAATTTGACGATACGGCGCTGGCAGGCAAACTCTACAGCAGCGCTTTCCCGCTGGTAGACGTTACGGTCATTCCGGATGATGAAATCGCCGGCCACCGTAGCATGGCCGCCCTGACTTTATTGCAGGAACATATTCATCAGCGGGACTTGGCAGAACTGGTGACCGGCTGGCTCCCATCTTGCTGGCCGGATATCTGTCTTCATCACAGGTAATATCGCTGGTACACTATATGAGGTTAAAGAGTCTCTCCGGGTTAATACATAATTAAACAACAGACAGTGTAATTTTCGACAGGAAAGGAATGATCAGGGGAGATATAACACGGCTCCGATAACGGTCAGGTGCAGGACACAAAGTTGCGTAAACCAGCGGCCACCGGGCAGCAGACCTGACAGCATCATCACGCCCCCGGACGGGATATTGAGCAGCAGGACAGACATCGTCAGTCTGGCGGCAGCCATCATCTTCTGACATCCGATCGTCAAAAAGAACAGAACACACAGTCTGGCCGAGAATGTCTGCTGGTAAATACGCCCAACGCCTTTCAGGTTGCCAACATAGAATATGTCCTGTGAACCCAGATAACCGGGATGCGCCGTTTCGATTTCTCCACACGCCTCGTCGTCACTGGCTCTACGCTCCAGCGCTTTCAGGCGCTTTTTGAAGTTCTCAAGGTTATGGCGAAACCAAACAGAACGGGCACCGCTTCCGGAGATAAAGACTCTCTGTTTACGTAACTCATTACTGGTTCTGTGCTGACCTCGCTGCTGCATAATAACAAGCGATAACTCTTATAAGTAACGTAGGACCAGGGTGTGTTTCGTAACTATTTTTTGTACAACTTGACGCTGCATATCGACGAAAACCCACTTAATTTGATGGAAAATGTTCAAAACTGAATTCATTTTTTATTTCAGGGGCAATTTTCATCCGTAGCTTGAAGTGTCTGTGAGGTTAATGGATACGTTCTGGAGTTTAAACACTCTCCACCAAATCCCCCAACGTCACCATCAACATCATCGGATCCATCGGCGATGGTTCAAACCCCACCCGCTGGTAAAATTCCCGCGCTTCATCCGACAGGGCGTGAACCAGCATCCCGCGAATGCCGATAGTCTCCGCCACCTGAATAACCCGCAGCCCTGCGTCGCGTACCAGCGCCCGACCAACGCCCTGCCCATGAAGCGATTTATCCACCGCCAGACGCCCCAATACCACAATCGGGATCGGGTCAGGCATATTGCGACGAAAGCGACCGGGGGCGGTATTCGTCGTGACCGCGCTGGACGCCAGCGAGTAATAGGCCAGTACGTTCGAATCGCTGCCACAACACACAAAGGTACGGGACGCACCAGTGGCCTGATTTTTCATCGCCCGCTGTTTCAGCCAGTTATCCATAGAATCCACACCGCAGCAAAACGGAGTAAGAATATGTCCGGCATGAAGCGGCTCAGGGGGGGAGATCATTTTTCCTGCTCCCACGGCGCAGGGGTCTGCATGGTTTTACGCAGTGCGGCATTAGGTACAGGAGCCTGATCCAGACGAGCGAGAAATTCCTGATAAGCCTGTGGATCGGCCATAATGATGCGTTGTTCGATCAGCGCTTCCTCTGCGGCAGCGCGGGCAGCTTCCAGCACAAAGTCTGTGCGGTTTTTCCCTCTGGCTTTCGCCGCTCGATCAATAAGATCGCGCTCGGCGGGTTTGATACGCAGGTTCAGGGTTTCGCGTTTCATCGCCATACTGTTTGCGGCTGGCATAGTGTTGTCCTCTTGTACTTCTGTGGATATTAAGTATACAACACGCGTAACGCAAATGTCATTACGATAAATTTAGAAGGAATAGAACCGGAGTATCAAACCGAAAGGTTTTCTACTCATTTAGAGATTCAGGACCAGGCTGTGCGCTGGCATTCGCTGTGAGTGATTCCTCCTCGGGGCCGACGCAGCAAAAGATTCAATACTGCCGCGCCAAAACACGCAACATTATACAATCCAGAAAGCATAAACCTAACGGATACGCACAGTAAGAACCTCAATAACGTGTTACACCGTTTTTCATAAAGCCAACCATACGATTGAATGCTTCCCCTCCCCCTCAAACTTCCGGATATCGCTACGCCATCTACCCGCCGCAGTATATATTTACCGCG
The DNA here is from genome assembly GCF_043357055.1 of Salmonella sp. SJTUF15570. Lineage (NCBI taxonomy): Bacteria > Pseudomonadati > Pseudomonadota > Gammaproteobacteria > Enterobacterales > Enterobacteriaceae > Salmonella > Salmonella sp. SJTUF15570. The sequence goes on from NZ_JBEUKJ010000003.1 coordinate 374,486, forward strand.
TTGTATGCCTTTCCTGGCCGAGAGCGTTAATATTTACCTCCAGGATAAACCTTATCACAAATTAACATCAGATCTTATACCTCATGCTAACTACCTCCATGAAATTAAAGAGCTATTCTCTAAAAGAATAAAGGCAATTATTACTTAATTCAAATTTTAAAGAGATAATTTGATAATAACATGAGCCAATTCTTGTAAATTTCCATCTTTTTTTTATACGCGACATAGTTTTTTAACGATACTATAATATGTAGAAATGCAATATAAAATAGCATTTTCCATAGAAAATGAAAAGATCGCCACCTGATACCTTAAGTTCGCAAATAATTATATAGCTATATATTAGTTTTCTTTTGAAATATTTTTCAGAATAATTTTTGATTTACACGCACATTTAATAAAAGGAAATTATCATGCTAAAAGTATTTAATCCCTCACCTGTCCAGGTGGGGAGCATTGAATGTTTACAATCAGCACAAAACTGGCAGAGGAAATCCTTATCACTTCAGGGATTAAATTTACTGCAGTCCGTACTCATCAAGCTCACCACGGGTAAAATTTCAATTACGACATCGTCCGGGGAGTATATTACGGCATCAGGGCCAATGTTAATATTTTTAGCTAAAGATCAAACTATTCATATCACTATGGAAGAGACTCATGAACAGTTAAATTATAATTTAATTGAATTAGATTCAGCGTCAATAAAAAATGCTTATAATTTTTTTCTGTATGAACATGCAGACTTTTCGGCCCCATTAACAAAACCGATGACAAAACATCTGTTAGCGCCAATAGAAACAGGCGTAGCAAGAGTATTCAACCTCTTACACTCTTCAAATAAAAGCCAAAAACTATCCCAAGATAAAAAGGAATATTTAATAAGATTTCTACTTTCAGAGTTCATCTATGAACCCGAAGCATTTGCTCTCTTCAGAGAACTATCGCAAAATACATTAGCCGAAAACATTTATAATATTATTATAAGCGACATAAGTCGAAAATGGGCGCTCAAGGATATTTCTGACTCACTCTATATGAGTTGTTCCACATTAAAAAGGAAATTGAAACAAGAGAACACCTCATTCAGCGAAGTTTACCTTAATGCGCGAATGAATAAAGCGACAAAACTTCTACGCAATAGTGAATATAATATTACCCGAGTGGCTTATATGTGTGGTTATGATAGTGCTTCTTATTTTACATGCGTTTTTAAAAAACATTTCAAAACTACACCATCGGAATTTTTAGCGTTTTTATCTTCCTCTCGTCATCAATATGTTAATTGAGATATCTGACAATGCAGTATAAGAACAAAGCAAAGCATATTAATATAAGAGATGGGATTTTGTTGCTCGCTAAAAAATTCGATCTAACGTTGAGCGAGAAAAAAGTTATTTATTACGTGGCAGCAGGATTATCTGTTAAAAGTTGCTCAAATTTATTAGATCGAAATATAAAAACGATTTCAACACAAAAGAGATCAGCCTATAAAAAAATGGATATTACTACTGATGTTGAATTAATCCATTTGATGCTGAATGAGTTTTACATATCAGTCGATATTACGTAATTTTTTCTAAAATGTTGCCAGAGTGGTAGGCAAGGCAATTCTGGATCTCATCTTCAGAGATCGGTGTGATATCTACGTTGTTTGATTTAACTGATCCCGTATAGCAATGACTGGAATTTGATAGTGCTTTGATTAAAGAAGATTTACCTGAACCTGATGTACCGATAATACCCATAAAATCTCCGGGAACAGCAGTGAATGAAAGCTGTTCAATCAGTGTTCGTTCCGCAAACGCTATGGGGTAATTCTTCGCTGTCTATCGGCTGGCTGACGATCGACTCTACTCCGCCAGTGTTGATAACGATACCGGTAACTGGCATGTTTCTGTTCCGCAATCCGCTATTCTGTCGGGGGCAAATCAGTACACCATTACGGCCAACGATCCCGCCGGTAATAGCGCCACCGCCAATGGAACATTTACAGGTACATCGCCGACGGAAACCCCGGTTAACAAGAGTTCCGGCGTAGATGAAATGATCTCACTTAGCGAGGCGACATGGCATTCGGTAAGTGTTGATGAAGAATATTATGCCTGATAACTAAACATCACCCTGCGAGGTCTCTTCGAAGGCCTCCTGAAAAAAACAGAGTAATATTTATTGTCTGTTAATTATTACAGGGAGAGTTAATTTATAAAAAAAAGCGGCAGACTACGCTGCCGCAAATATGAGGAGGACAATTACCGTTACGCTACACCACAAAGTAATCCGTTACTGAGGTAAGTAAAACATAAATATCCCCAACAATGAATCAACGAATCAAACAATCGTCAAATCATGGTATTAATAACCTTGTTCTGTTTTAGCATACTGTGACAGTAAAAATAGATTTTAGTCATTCTGTATATCACACGAAAATTTATAAAACAGATTTGGTTCACTCACAATATACAAATTATTTTCATTATCCATGGCAATCCCTTCTGGTTGGGGGATATCGTCTCTGAGCCCTGACCACTCCGCCGTCAGGAACAATCGATCGCGCACCCGCCACTCGGAACTGACCTCCAGAATCATTTTTGACTCGTCCGACAACACCAGCAGCGAATCCGTTGGAGCATGGTATTCAAGTCCGGAGACATCGCTCACACTTGCAGTGATGGCAGAAGGCAACGCTCTGGTGATACCATTTTTGCTCATCTCTACTTCTTTGATCATTATGGGTTTTCTTTCTTTTGCGGCATATAATCTCTCATTTTTCGCATCCCATGCCGTACCTTCCATCCCTTTATTTTTTGCTTTGTCATAGCCCTCAAGCTTCACCATGGAGATTATCTGCATGGTGCCGCGCTGAATATCCACCTGTGTTTTATAGACCGCGCCATCTTTCTCACTGCCTATCTGGAACTGGTTGCCCCCACTCCATGCAATAGACTCCGGGTCGTGGATGCCCTGGAGCGGCATCCGCCCTACCAACTGCCCTTCTGTCGTTAACCAGACCAGTTCAGGGGGATTATTAATAACGGCGAAAAGCATCCTGTCTTCGGCGGAGTAGGTCAAACCTGAAAGGTTACTCTTAACTCCTGCGACTGGTTTTTGCTGAATAACCGCTTTATAGCTACTCAGTGCCAGCGCCGAGGGTTTATCACCATATTTGAGGATCAGTTGATAAACATAGCGTATATCGTCCCTGACCATAAATAAAATCACGCCCAAGAGTACAACCACAATAACGCGTTTTAGTAATCTCATAAAAAATCCATAGCAGATCGCGTCACGACTGATGTCGTAACGCATTTCTTAAAAATAAAGCCGATGTCCGATAGAATCGTTATTCGGTTATGGCGAGCGCCATTAGCATAGGCAAAATGAAATAGTGAGGGTTATCACAAAAAGCCCGATTTTAATCACTAACGTACCCTTTTTGTAAATTGACATAATCAAGAGGAGGGTAGTTTCGGCTAATTATTTAAATAGTACGTCTGCAAATTCGCCCCTGTATGCAGGGCAAATGACAAAAAGTGATAATTAATGAGATGTAACACCGCAATCTGATCTGCTATTGCTGCTTCCACTTCTATTCAACCGGGCAGCAAAAAAATGAAACTCAACCTTATTACCGTCAGCCTGGCTACGCTCGTTGCCGCTGGCGCATTCCCGGCCCATGCCGGTCCTCAGGCACATGTCGTGTGCGGCTATCACCACACGCTGGGCGATGACGCGATTATGATGTTTGGTAAAGCGAATCAGGCGATGTGGCATGACTTTTTTGGCAACACCCACACCGACGCGGTCTCTACCTACCAGACGTTGCGCGCGCAACCCGATACCACCTGTGATAATAAAGCCGACAGCTCCGCTTACTGGGCGCCGTCCATGAAATTACCTGATGGTGAAATCGTAAATCCGGCCTACCAAAAGACCTATTATCAATCCACAAATATAGCGCAATATCCGCTCCATCCATTCCCGGCCGGGCTGGAGTTACTGGCAGGCGATCATCACGGTACTGGCCCCAGTTCCGCAATCACCTTTTTATGTGCCAACGGCAAAGGTTACACCAACAAGGTAGGCGAAATATGCGGCCTACGTAAAGCGGGCGATGCCGTCCAGTTTAATATCGGGATCGCTTTCCCCAACTGTTGGGATGGCGTCAACCTGAAACCGACCCATAGCCACAATAACGCTATCTATGCCGACCACGGGAAATGTTCCGCAGACTATCCGGTCAAAATCCCGACGGTGAATATGAACATCGCCTGGGTACTCCCGCAGATCTCCTCGCTGGATACGTCCAAAGTGGAATTGTCGATGGACCCGGTAATGCATGGCGAAACCCGGGAAGAGCGCTGGGGAAGTCTTTATACCGCCCATGCCGATTTTATGAATGGCTGGACGGAAGATGGCGCGCAGTTTATGACGGATCTGTGTATGAATCAGGGACTGGATTGCGGCACTACGGTTCCTTACGCCTACAGTAAAGCGGAAGAAAATACCTGGGTAAGCAGCGAAGACGACAAGCCTCATGCCAGCGTCGATACCTTGTACGTACAGGATGACTGGACAAATGGCGGACGCACGCAGCACCCGGAAACGCTCACGCTGGTGAAATTTAAGATCCCGCCCCTGCCTGCCAATATGGACGCTTCGCTATTCAAATACCGTATTCGCCTTTTTGGCGGCAAAACGGAAGCGAACGGCGCCGATCAAATTTTCTTTTACCCGACCAGCAGTGACTGGCACGTCAGTACCGTGTCCTGGAACAATAAACCGGCGATCAACTACCGTTCCGATGCCGTGTTATATCTGGACCATTCACATGAGTATCGCATGGTTGATGTCGATAAAGCGGTGCGCAAAGCGCTGGCGGAAGGGAAAACGGAAATATCCTGGTATATCGGCGGCGACCGTCAGGGAAATCACTACGACTTCACGCCAGCGGACTCAAAACAGAGCCTGGTGCTGATGCTGACCGGTTTCAAAAAGACGCCGGAGCTGTAATAGTAAACTGTGCCCGCTGACGCAACAGCGGGCACGATGGCGGCACAAGTATTACGGCACGCCATCAAAACCCGACCAATACCTCAGAAAAACAACCGTTTATTCTCAGGCTGTAGTCCCTGTTGCTGCTGAACATCCTGCAGATAACAGGTCGCTACGACGGCAAGCCGGGCATAGAAGGCGCTGACGGTATTGCGTTGCAGCAATTCCAGATAGCGGAATCCCCAGGGCAGCAGATGCGCCTCCAGTAACCGGTTGGCCGCCACGTTGTCGCCTCGTGCCAGCAGATCGCTACAGGCTAATAGCATCAGGCCAAACTGATCTTCCGGCTCGCGTTCACGGTCAGTGAATACCATTCCCTGCGACTGTAAAAAAGCTCGATAATCGGCGGTGGTTTCCCCCATCAGCAAATTATCTTTTTCCAGATAGACCGATCCCCAGGGCGGGACGGGCATCTTTCCCTGGCCTTCAAACAACACAGAAAATTGCCATGTAAGCGCATCATCATCCGGTAGCGACCATGACGCACACAGTGATTCAATATGTCCGCGATCGCGCCAGGGGTAAAGCTCAGGCAACGTTGGCAAACAATCGAACAACGCTTTCACCTCCGGCCTCTCAGGGGAGTAGTAAAACAGTGCGCCGAGGATACGCGGCAAAACAGCACGGGAAGGCATAGCAATAGCTCCTGAAATATTTCGCCTGATGACGCTACGCTGATCAGGCTTACATGGCACAAGCCGGGCAAAAACTACATTGGCAGCGTCCACAGATTGTAAAACGCAATCCTACCCGCCAACTCCGCCGCGATAACCACCACAGCCGTCATGGCCAGCACCGTAGCACTCGATTTCAGGCGCGCGCAGACCACCACCCCGACCACACCCGCCGCCAGCAATATCGCCTGGGCGGTAAACCAGCTATGTTGCGCAGCGGTCAGAGCGCTATCGGCGCTCATCAGCGTCGCCATATAGCCCGGGCGCAGACAAAAGCTCACCAAAATCGCCAATACGCTGACCAGTAGCCCCAGACGGCGCACGCCAAACAATGCCGCCAACGCGCCGCCGCCAATCAACGGCGTCAATATCATCATTGCCGTGGTGTAAGATGAACGCCAGGTCGCCACCGTCGGCAGTTGGTAAATCTGCGGAACGGCGTATAAGAAGACTACTCCGACTATCGCCGCCAACCAGACCAACGCGTTACACAGCGGCGTCGCCCGGTTCAGCAACAAACCGAGCGCCCCCAGCCCGCCGAGCGCCGCAAAAGCCGCCGACAAGACAATCTCGTTACTCATCGGCGAATGTCCGACGCGCAGCAGCATATTCAGCGCACGCAGCGGTTGCCCGACGTGGAAGGTGCCGACAATGACGCCAAGCCCAAACAGGCACATCACCGAGAACAGACCAATAGCCTTGCGCCGCGGCGCGACCAGCCCCATTGCGCCGCCAATCAGCAGCAGAATAAATGCGCCGACCGCGCTCTGGGTAAAGACCGTAAAAAAGACCAGCGGTAACTCATGCATGGCGCACCTCCCGAATGTTCATGATTGCGCCTTCCGTATCGCCCGTGGGTCTCGCTTTCGGATGCGGTTTAATAATGAGGTTAGGATGGGTGAACGACGCTGAAGGCAGCGGCGCGATTTGATTCTCCGTGCCATATTTTGCCCGTAATTCATCGACAGGGCCGAAATCCAGCGCTCGCTGCGGGCAAGAATCCACACAAATAGGGCGCAGATTGTTCTCCAGTCGGTCAAGACAACCGTCGCATTTACGCATCACGTTCGCCTGCGTATCAAACTGCGGCGCGCCGTAGGGGCAGCGCATTTCACAATAGCGACAGCCGACGCATACGCTGTCATCCACCACGACCAGACCATCTTCTTTGCGTTTATGCATCGCCCCGGTCGGACAGCCGGAGACACATACCGGCTCATCGCAATGGTTACAAGCAATAGAGAGGTAGTAGGTAAAGGTGTCGTGATTCCAGCTTTCCCCCTCTTTCACCCAGCTTCCGCCGCCATATTCATAGACGCGGCGCAGTTTCGGACCGACATCCAGATCTTTATTATCCTTGCAGCTTACCTGGCAGGTTTTACAGCCTGAACAGCGCGAGGAGTCAACATAAAAGCCATACTGTTTCATCGTACATCACTCCTTAAGCGCGTTTAATTTCAACCAGATTGGTATGCTGCGGATTGCCTTTCGCCAGCGGCGAAGGATGGTGGCTGGTCAGCGTATTGATACAGCCGCCGACATCAACGCCGTTGCCGTCAAGCCGCGTCCACGCGCCCTGCGGCATCGCCGCCACGCCGGGTAAAATGCGCTGGGTCACTTTACAGGGAAGCTCCACCACGCCGCGGTCATTGAATACATGCACCCGATCGCCGGACTTCAGTTGGCGGGCGCTGGCGTCAATCGGGTTAATCCAGACTTCATCCGGCACCGCCTCATGCAGCATCAGCACATTGCTGTAGGTCGAGTGGGTATGCCCTTTGGTATGGAAACCGCTTAACTGCAACGGATACTTCGCCGTCAATGCTTTGTTAAGGTGCGACTCTTTCGCCGGACAAAATTCCGGCAATGCGGGAATTCGCTCGCCTTCTGGCAAAGTCCACGTTTGCGCCAGATCCGCCAGCGCCTGGGAGTAAATTTCAATTTTGCCCGACGGCGTGGAGAGTGGATTAGCCTCGGCGTCGGCGCGGAAATCGGCAAACGCAAGGCTCTGCTGCTCGGTAGCGATACGCTGGTCAATCACACCCATCTCTTTCGCCACGCTCCACTCCGGTAGGTATGGACGTTTTTCACGGATCTGCTGATAGTGCATCTCCGCCCACTGCGCCTGAGTTCGGCCCTCGGTATATTGCTCGCGCAGTCCAAGATGCCCGGCGATATCCGCGCAGATGTCATACGTGCTGCGCACTTCCCACATCGGTTTAACGGTTTTCTGAATCGCAATCATGTAGTTATGCGATCCCGCCGCATAGGAGCTGTCCACCAGGTCTTCCGCCTCAAGATAGCTGGTCTCCGGCAACAGCAGATCCGCATACATCGCGCTGGGCGTCATATGGTTTTCAATCACGATAATGGTTTCACACAGCGATTCATCCGCGAGAATTTGACGGGTGCGGTTTGTTTCGCCGTGCTGATTCAGCAAAGTATTACCGGCCTGGTTGAAAAACAGCTTAATTCCGGTTTTTAGCCTGTCCGCGCCTTTCACGCCCATTGTCGTCGCGGTCATTTTCTCCGGGTGCTGAATGGCGTCCGTCCACAGATAGCAAGGAATAGAGGTTGTGATCGGATTCTTACCGACGGGCAACAATGGCACGCCATACGGCGTACCGTAAGGCCAGTTGCCATTGTTGGTGCCGGGCCGCCCGAAGTGGCCGGTTAACGCTGGCAGCGTCTGAATAGCACGCACGGTTTGTTCGCCGTTGGCATGACGCTGCGGCCCCCAGCCCTGGCAAATATAGCAGGCGCGCGCCGAGGCGATTTCGCGCGCCAGTTGGCGAATACGCGTTGCCGGAATTCCGGTGATATCCGCCGCCCATTCCGGGGTTTTCGCGATACCGTCATCGCCCGTGCCAAGAACATAATCTTTATAGCTGGCGTTAGGCGCAGCCGTGTCCGGCAAGGTGCTACGGTCATAACCGACGCAATAGCGGTTTACCAGCGCCTCGTCGAGAAGCTGTTCGGTAATCAGCGTATGCGCTATGCCGGCGACTAACGCAGCGTCCGTGGTTGGGCGAATCGGTAGCCATTCGGCGTGTTCGGTAATCACCGAATCGGTATAGCGCGGATCGATAATAATGACTCGGGCTTTCGAGGTTTCCAGCGCCCGGCGCAGCTCTTCAACCTGACCGCCGCCGGACATCCGCGTTTCTGAGAGATTCAGGCCAAATAGCACCACCAGATCGGAATGCGCGATCTGCGTAAAATGGCTACCAACATAGGTACCATGCATATAGGGCGTTGCCGTCGCGATTTGCGCGGTCGAGTAGGTATTATGGTAATTTAAATAGCCGCCGGTGAGATTTAACAATCGCTTCCATGCGGGCGATCCCTGCGTATGATAATATGCCCCGGATTGATAATTATAATAAATAGCTTCCCGGCCATATTGTTCGCTAACACGCGTTAATTCCGCCGCAATAAAGGCCGTAGCCTCATCCCATGAAATACGTTTAAATTTTCCTTCGCCGCGTTTTCCCACTCTTTTCATCGGATACTTAATGCGATCCGGGCTATAGACGCGCCAGCGACTGGAACGCCCACGCAGGCAGGGACGAATCTGATGCTCGCCGAATACCGCGTCATCTTTCGCGTCTTCCGGCTCAATACGCACAATGCGATCATTTTTCACGATAACCTTAAGCGGGCATCGACTGCCACAGTTGACCAGACAGGCGCTGTGCCTGACGGTTTCGCCGTTGGCATCCTTCGGTATCGGGGTATCCTGCGCCTGGGCAGTGGTAGCAAAAGGCAGCGTAATCGCCTGGCTTAGCGTCACCGCCGCCCCTACTTTTGCAGTAGCGACAATAGCATCACGTCGGGTTATGGTTGTGTTCAGCCATTTTTTTATTTCCATTTTTTATTTCTCACATTGCTTCCATAATTATTAATAATATGTAATGAAAACTAATCATAATAGATTAAATATTTGTGCTGATTGATTGTGATCAAACGCATTCTGAACGTCAGTAAAAATAAAATGTGATACCGCATACGTTATTATAAAAATTAATGAAAAATTATTTTATGTAATTCTGATGAAAATAAATTACCCATCACGGTATCCGGCGATATTAATTAACGACATGAGGTTTGCCAGTCGACATGAGCAGGTAGCGCGCCCTGCAAGGCAAGACGGGCTTTTCAACACTGGAGCAACATCGCCTATGCCTTTGAATTAGACGCCTCATCAGGGATAATAACCTTACGATTCGTCCGCTCAGGTCCACTATGAAACACTCCCTGCCATGCCGGGCGTTACGCAAACGCCCCATGAAACTCGGCACTACCGTCATTCTGATGGTCAGCGCCGTTTTGTTTTCGGTGCTCGTTGTGGTCCATCTGATCTATTTTTCGCAAATCAGCAGCATGACGCGCGACGCGCTGGCAGATAAAGCGCTGGCGGTGGCTCGCTCGCTGGCGGACTCTCCGGCAATTCGCGAGGGGCTGAAAAAACCGCCTGCGGAAAGCGGCATTCAGACGCTCGCCGAAGCGGTGAGCCAGCATAATGGCTTTTTGTTTATTGTGGTGACCAACATGCAGGGCATCCGTTATTCACACCCAGAAACGCAGCGAATCGGCCAACCGTTCAAAGGCGATGACATTCTGCTCGCGCTGCAGGGAAAGGAAAACGTTGCCATTAATCGCGGCTTTCTTGCCAAAGCGCTGCGCGTTTTCACACCGGTTTATGATGAACATCACCGGCAGATCGGCGTGGTAGCGATTGGCCTGGAACTCAGTCACGTTACGCAGCAGATCAACAATAGCCGCGGCAGTATTATCTGGTCCATTCTGTTCGGCGCTCTGGTGGGGTTATTAGGCACGTATGCGCTGGTCAAGGTGCTAAAACGTATCCTGTTTGGCCTCGAACCCTATGAGATCTCAACCCTGTTTGAACAACGCCAGGCGATGCTGCAGTCAATCAAAGAGGGCGTTATCGCCGTGGATGATAGCGGCGAAGTCACGTTGATTAACCATGCGGCGCAGGCGCTGCTCGATTATCGAAAAACGCAGGATGACGCCAGATTATCCACCCTGAGTCATGCCTGGTCGCAGGTGGTGGACATTAGCGAAGTGTTGCGTGACGGTACGCCGCGCCGCGATGAAGAGATCATCGTCAAAGGCCGCCTGCTGCTGGTGAATACCGTTCCGGTGCGCAGCAACGGCGAAATTATCGGCGCGATATCCACCTTCAGGGATAAAACAGAAGTTCGCCAACTGATGCAGCGGTTGGACGGGATGGTGAACTACGCGGATGCGCTCCGTGAACGATCCCACGAATTCATGAACAAATTACATGTGATTCTGGGATTATTGCACCTGAAGAGTTATAAGCAGCTTGAAGCGTATATTATCAAGACGGCCAATAACTATCAGGAAGAGATCGGTTTGCTGCTGGGTAAAATAAAGTCGCCGATTATCGCTGGCTTTTTGCTCAGTAAGATTACTCGCGCCTCTGATTTCGGGCACAGCCTGGTGATAAGCAGCGACAGCCAGTTACCGGATAATAACAATGAAGATCAGGTTACGGTGCTGATTACGGCGCTGGGTAATTTGATTGAAAACGCGCTGGAAGCGTTGAGCCAGGAATCCGGCGGCGAAATCAGCGTCTCGTTACACTACCGTCATGGCTGGCTGCATTGCGAAGTGAGCGATGACGGTCCGGGTATCGAACCTGAGCGCATCGAGGCGATTTTTGAAAAAGGCGTCTCGTCGAAAGGCGCCGAACGCGGCGTCGGTTTAGCGCTGGTTAAACAGCAGGTTGAAGCGCTTGGCGGCGTAATTTCCGTGGAGTCCGAGCCTGGGATCTTCACACAATTTTTTGTACAGTTACCCTGGGATGGAAAAAGGACCAGCCTATGATCAATGTATTAATTGTCGATGACGATGCGATGGTCGCGGAGTTAAATCGCCGCTATGTCGCGCAAATCTCCGGTTTTCATTGTTGTGGAACCGCTTCGACGCTGGAAAAAGCGAAAGAGTTTATCTTCAACAGTGAAAATCACATTGACCTAATCCTGCTGGATATCTACATGCAGCAGGAAAACGGATTGGATCTGCTGCCTGTCCTGCACAGCGCAGGCTGCAAAAGTGACGTTATTGTCATTTCTTCTGCCGCTGACGCCGCCACCATTAAAGATTCGCTTCACTACGGCGTGGTGGATTATCTGATCAAGCCTTTTCAGGCCACGCGCTTTGAAGAAGCGTTGACCGGCTGGCTACGTAAGAAAACGGCGATGGAAAAACGCCAGTATTACGAACAGTCTGAGCTTGACCTGCTCATTCACGGTAATTCATCCAGCGAGCAGGAGCCTCGTCGGCTGCCAAAAGGGCTGACGCAGCAAACGCTACGCACCTTATGCCAGTGGATTGATGCGCATCAGGAGCAGGAATTTTCTACCGACGAGTTGGCCAACGAAGTGAATATCTCGCGCGTCTCCTGCCGTAAATATCTCATCTGGCTGGTGAATTGCCATATCTTGTTTACCAGTATTCATTACGGCGTGACCGGCAGGCCGGTTTACCGCTACCGCGTTCAGCCGGAACATTACTCTTTACTGAAACAATATTGTCAGTAAGGATACCGCATAAAGCCGACGTGAAGCGTTATATCCTGGTAACATTTATTATAACAATGCCAATAAAAACGCTATCACATTAATAACAAACCTGGGAAATTGTGTCAGATCAAATATACTCAACCCAGGCCTGTTAACGTTATTTTCTATTATTACAGCGCTATGCGCTGTTTTTAATTTCAAAACGCTAACAAAAGTTAATTAAGTATTATCCCATGCCGAGAGTGTGTATTTTTATTAAAAAAGGGATTTGTCCGGAATTTTCCTGACACTTAAATAAAATTATGTTTGTAGCAATGGAGCTTGTGCTACGCCTATGGACAATACGTATATTGGTGAGCAGATACGCGTCTCCACACGCCATACTAATAATTTAAAAAAATGGCGTGACAATGATCACATAAGTCACATTCTGTTCGCTTTATCTCGTGATTTACCTGATGGCGAGACACAAAAATTAAAGAATAAACGCCTGTTTTTAAAACAGACAAATCATAATTTACTGCTCTCGCTGACTCCACCTGCCCATCGCCAGAGGGTACTCCCCTCTGAACATCACCATCGCAAGAAAATAATTACTTAAAGCAACTCTGTAAAAAGCTTAATCGTTAATCGTCGCCACTGGCGCATTGAATATTCGCCATTTCCTGATGCTCATTCACACAAATCAGAAGATGGCTGTGATCCATTTATCAAAATTGACTGGGTTTATCGCGAGGATAAATAAAAATGTTATTTAGTATACAGCTTCTCATAATATTAATATGTCTGTTTTATGGCGCCCGAAAGGGCGGGATCGCGCTCGGGTTGTTGGGCGGTATTGGTCTGGTCATTCTGGTGTTTGTTTTCCATCTCCAGCCAGGTAAACCGCCCGTTGACGTAATGCTGGTCATTATCGCGGTAGTCGCCGCGTCGGCGACGTTGCAGGCGTCAGGCGGGCTGGATGTGATGCTGCAGATTGCCGAAAAGCTGCTGCGTCGCAACCCCAAATACGTCTCTATTGTGGCGCCGTTCGTCACCTGTACCCTGACGATTCTGTGTGGGACAGGCCACGTGGTCTACACCATTTTGCCGATTATCTATGATGTGGCGATCAAGAATAATATCCGTCCGGAACGTCCAATGGCGGCCAGTTCTATCGGCGCGCAAATGGGCATCATCGCCAGTCCGGTTTCCGTCGCCGTTGTTTCTCTGGTAGCGATGCTGGGCAACGTGACATTTGACGGAAAACATCTGGAGTTCCTCGATCTGCTGTCGATCACCATCCCGTCTACCCTGCTCGGTATCCTGGCAATCGGTATTTTTAGTTGGTTCCGCGGTAAAGATCTGGATAAAGACGAAGCATTTCAGAAATTTATTTCCGTACCGGAAAACCGTCAGTACGTGTACGGCGATACCGCGACGCTGCTGGATAAAAAACTGCCGAAAAGCAACTGGCTGGCGATGTGGATCTTCCTGGCGGCGATTGCCGTGGTCGCTCTCCTGGGCGCGGACTCCGACTTACGTCCAACCTTCGGCGGCAAACCGTTGTCGATGGTGCTGGTCATTCAGATGTTCATGCTGCTGACCGGGGCGCTCATTATCATCCTGACCAAAACCAATCCTGCGTCTATCTCAAAAAACGAAGTTTTTCGTTCCGGTATGATTGCGATTGTCGCGGTATACGGGATCGCCTGGATGGCGGAAACCATGTTCGGCGCGCATATGTCGGAAATTCAGGGCGTGCTGGGCGAAATGGTCAAAGAGTATCCGTGGGCCTACGCCATCGTTCTGCTGCTGGTCTCCAAGTTTGTTAACTCCCAGGCAGCGGCGCTGGCGGCGATTGTTCCCGTCGCGCTGGCTATCGGTGTCGATCCGGCGTATATCGTGGCCTCTGCGCCGGCATGTTATGGCTACTATATCCTGCCGACCTACCCAAGCGATCTGGCGGCGATTCAGTTTGACCGTTCCGGCACAACCCGTATTGGCCGCTTCGTCATTAACCACAGCTTCATTCTGCCGGGTTTGATTGGCGTGAGCGTCTCCTGCGTCTTTGGCTGGATCTTTGCCGCAATGTACGGATTCCTGTAATGGCCGCGCGCGCCGCCCGGTTATGCGCGGCGCGCGACTTAGAGTCTGGCCCATGAGGCTCTTAATACATTTTCTTACTATTAGGCTGGAAGCACATGTCGAAAAAAGAGTTTATCTATCAGGCGCCTTTCCCGATGGGAGAGGACAAAACAGAGTATTATCTGCTCACCTCCGATTATGTCAGCGTCAGTGAATTCAACGGAGAATCTATCCTCAACGTTGAGCCGCAGGCGTTAACGTTGCTGGCTCAGCAGGCCTTCCATGATGCGTCTTTTATGCTCCGTCCTGAACACCAGCAGCAAGTCGCCGCCATTCTCCATGACCCCGAAGCCAGCGAAAACGACAAATATGTGGCGTTGCAATTCCTGAGAAACTCCGAGATCGCCGCCAAAGGCATTCTGCCGACCTGCCAGGATACCGGCACGGCGATTATCATGGGTAAAAAAGGCCAACGCGTCTGGACGGGCGGCGGTGATGAAGCCGCGCTCTCCAAAGGCGTGTTTAATACCTATATCGAAGATAACCTGCGCTACTCGCAGAACGCGCCGCTGAATATGTACAAAGAGGTCAATACCGGCAGCAACCTGCCAGCGCAAATCGATCTTTATGCCGTCGACGGCGACGAGTACAAGTTCCTTTGCGTGGCGAAAGGCGGCGGTTCAGCAAACAAAACGTATCTCTATCAGGAGACCAAAGCGCTGCTCACCCCAGGCAAGCTGAAAAACTTCCTCGTTGAGAAAATGCGCACGCTGGGCACCGCGGCCTGTCCGCCATACCATATCGCCTTTGTCATTGGCGGCACCTCGGCGGAAAGCACGCTGAAAACCGTTAAACTCGCCAGCACCCACTATTACGACGCGCTGCCGACGGAAGGTAACGAGCACGGCCAGGCATTCCGCGATCTCCACCTGGAACAGGAACTGCTGGAAGAAGCGCAAAAACTTGGCCTCGGCGCCCAGTTCGGCGGGAAATATTTCGCCCACGATATTCGCGTAATTCGCCTGCCGCGTCACGGCGCTTCCTGTCCGGTGGGGATGGGCGTCTCCTGCTCGGCAGACCGTAACATCAAAGCGAAAATCAACCGCGAAGGCATCTGGATCGAAAAACTGGAACACAATCCGGGCCAGTATATTCCGCCAGCGCTGCGTCAGGCGGGCGAAGGCGACGCGGTGAAAGTCGATCTCAACCGTCCGATGAAAGAGATCCTCGCCCAGCTATCGCAGTACCCGGTCTCGACTCGCCTGTCGCTGACGGGCACCATTATCGTAGGTCGCGATATCGCCCACGCGAAGCTAAAAGAGCGTATTGAATCCGGCGAAGACCTGCCGCAGTATATTAAAGACCATCCCATCTATTACGCAGGCCCGGCCAAAACCCCGGCAGGTTATCCATCTGGCTCATTAGGCCCCACCACCGCAGGCCGAATGGACTCTTATGTCGATCTACTGCAATCCCACGGCGGCAGTATGATCATGCTGGCGAAAGGCAACCGTAGCCAGCAGGTCACGGATGCCTGTAAAAAACATGGCGGCTTTTATTTGGGCAGTATCGGCGGCCCGGCGGCGGTACTGGCACAGCAGAGCATTAAGCATCTGGAGTGCGTCGAGTATCCGGAACTCGGCATGGAAGCTATCTGGAAAATTGAAGTAGAAGATTTCCCGGCCTTTATCCTGGTGGATGACAAAGGCAACGATTTCTTCCAGCAGATTGTCAGCAAACAGTGCGCTAACTGCGCGAAATAACCTGGCAGGCCCGGTGTTCTCCCGGGCCGCGTTATCGGTTAATTGCCGGATGGCGCTACGCTTATCCGGCTTATCCGGCCTGCACGAGAGACCATGCTCACGCTTTTACATCGCTGGTCGCTACCACAGAAATCGCCGGGCTATCCGGCTGTTCGACGAATGGCGGCGTTTTCCGGTATTTATCCAGCAGGTGGATCTGAATTTTGCGCAGCATATCGCCGTTCAAACGGTAGTAGCGGAAGTAGAGAACCAACGTCATCATGAAAAACAGTACCGGCAGGACAATCATAATAAACTGCATCCCCTGCAGGGTTTGCGCAGACTGCGCCACGTTCGGCGTGTAGCCAATCAGCCCCAGCACCAAAGCGATAAAGAACGCCGCAAACGCCGAGCCGCCCTTCACGACCATCGTCTGTACGGAATAAGCGATACTCTCGCAGCGAATAT
Source organism: Salmonella sp. SJTUF15570 (assembly GCF_043357055.1). Taxonomy (NCBI): domain Bacteria; kingdom Pseudomonadati; phylum Pseudomonadota; class Gammaproteobacteria; order Enterobacterales; family Enterobacteriaceae; genus Salmonella; species Salmonella sp. SJTUF15570. The sequence goes on from NZ_JBEUKJ010000003.1 coordinate 391,067, forward strand.
TGAGCTTAAATTCCCCATAATCGACCGTATCCGCCACCATGATTACCTGAAGCACCCAAAAGAGCGCGGTCCCGATATTCAGGAAAATACCCGCCGCCACGATTAAAGCGGCATTATGGACATCCGCCAACGCCATCGCGAAGAGCCCTGCGCAACTCAGAACGGGCATCACGGAGGCGCCCGCCCACAATATCCGCCGCGATAACATTTTCACCAGCCGGGGGAAGACAATCAGCGTCAGCAGATTCGCCGCGCCGGCGTAAGAAAGGTAATAGGGAAAAAGATCGGCATCGCCAATCACATAGGTGAAGTAGTAGATCGCAAAGCCATTGATAATATTGGAGGCAATGTTATACGCCAGCGCCATTCCCAACAGGCAAGAGAGCTGATCGTTTTTGTATATCAATCCAACGATCGTTTTTAACGTCAGATGTGGGCGGCCCGCCGTTACACCGTTGTCGGAGGAGTACACCTCATGGACGTTGCGTAATGTCACGATAGTCGAGGCGATAAAGAACGCAATCAGCACCAGCGTAAACATCTGAAAGCCGAACCCACGATCCGCCCCGCCAACGTAGTTCACAAACGGCAGCGTTATACCGGCAGTGACGAAGCCAGCCAGACTGGCGAAGAAACGCGGGAACGGCACCAGTTGTTCGCGTTCTCGCTTATCAAGCGTAATGGTCGGCACCAGCGACCAAAATGGGATATCCATAATGGTATACGTCATGCCCCACAGGATGTAGGTTACGCAGACAAATACAACCTGCGCGGTTCCCTCAAAAAGATGGGCGCTGAACAGCAGGAAAAGCACCAGCGAATTGGTTAAGGTGCCGATCAATATCCACGGCTTAAATTTCCCCCACCGCGAACGCGTGGCGTTGACAATCCAGCCCATGATGGGATCGTTTATCGCATCCCAGATTCGCGCGACCAGAAAGAGGGTGCCGACGAGGCCGACCGAAAGTCCCACCACATCGGTGTAGTAATACATCAGGTACATATACACAATGCCGATGGCGAAATCCTTACCAAACGCACCGAACCCGTAACTCAGCTTTGTTGTCAGAGAGATGCTCATAGGGTACCGGGTCGCTGTTACCAGCGCCCGCCTTCTGTTAGTAGAGGTGAAACGCCGGATCTGCCGTCCAGCGCGGCTGGAGATTAACGGCGTAACCAGGCCGGAAGCCAGTCGCCATGCGCGGCGATCAGATCGTCAACCAACGCATAGATTTCTTCGATACCCAGCACCGCCGCGGTATGAGGGTCCATCATCGCCGCGTGATACACGCGATCGCGGTTTTCCGTGAGGATGGCTTCGGTCAACAGCGTTTGCACGTTGATGTTGGTCTGCATCATCGCCGCCAGATGAGAGGGGATCGTCCCCACCTTCGTCGGTTGAATGCCGTTGGCATCCACCAGACAAGCCACTTCCACGCAGCTTCCCTGCGGCAGGTTATCAATCAGCCCCTCATTACGCACATTGCCGTAAATCACGCTCGGCTCGCCGGTCCACAGAGCGTTCATAATGGTGCTGGCGTACTCGCGGGACGGTTTGATGTCGATACGCTCGGCGGTTTTATACTCCTCCAGCTCTTTATGCCAGTTCGCCAGTTGTTCTACGCAGCGTTTCGGATATTCATCCAGCGGCACCTTGTAGCGCGCAATCAGATCCTCGCGTCCCGGTTTAATAAACCACGGCGTGTACTCGGCAAAATGCTCTGATGATTCGGTGACGAAGTAGCCCAACTTTTTGAGCATCTCATAGCGCACAATGTTCTGGCAGCGTTCATTGCCGTGAATATTGGGCTTCGGCGCCTGTCCGGCGTCATAGGCTGCCAGCAATTCAGGATAGAGATCGACATAAGTCCCGTCAGCCGTTTTGCGCTCCAGTTCGAGGTAAAACGCCATGTGATTAATGCCGGCGCAGCGGTAGCGCAGCGAGGCGGGATCGATATTCAGGTCGCGCGCCAGTTCTTCCGCCGTTCCCTGTACCGAATGGCACAGGCCGACCTGTTTGATATGCGGATAGCGGGCATACATCGCCCAGGTATTCATCGCCATCGGGTTGACGTAATTGAGCATGGTGGCTTTCGGACAGACTTCCGTCATGTCTTCGCAAATCCGCCACAGATGCGGGATGGTCCGCAGCGCGCGCATAATGCCGCCCGGCCCCAGCGTATCGGCAATCGTCTGTTCCAGGCCATGACGCTTACAAACCTCGAAATCGGTCACGGTGCAGGGTTCATAGCCGCCAATCTGAAAGGCGACCACCACGAAATCCGCATCCTGTAGCGCCGCTTTCTGGTGGGTATGGCAGGTAATCCGGCCAGAAGCGCCCGCTGAGTCCATCAGTTTCCGTACCACAATGTGCGACTCTTCCAGCCGGGTTTCGTCAATATCCATCAGGGCGACATGCGCTGATTTTAGCGCCTCGCGGTGAAACACATCGCCGAGGATATTTTTGACGAAAATCGTAGAACCTGCGCCGATAAAGGTAATTTTGGGTGCCGTCATCATGACTCTCCAGAACAGTAGTGAACACCTTCATGGTGGCACGCGTTCCCGGTGAAAACCTCCGTCTTCCCCGATGAGCATTCCCGAAAACTCAGATCGTATGCTGACGCGCGGAAGATCTGAGTTTTTGGGACAAAATGGCGTAAAAAGCAGAGTATTCGGCCTGATAGTCAGGCTACGCTCTACAATATCGACGGATTCTGTGTCCGGATTCCCGGTTTCCTCCCGGCTAAAGGGGCATAATTCTGATAATTCAGGAAATGGAGTGACGATGAGTACGCAAGCAATATCCCTCCTCCCGCCCGACCCGCACATGTGCAACGGCGATGAAAAGCAAACCCGTAGCCCGCTGTCGCTCTATTCCGAATATCAACGACTGGACGTTGAACTGAGGCCGCCGCACAGAATGGCCAGCAGTCACTGGCATGGGCAAGTAGAAGTGAATGTTCCGTTTGACGGCGATGTGGAGTATTTAATCAACAATGAAGTCGTGCAGATAAAGCAGGGGCATATCACCCTGTTTTGGGCCTGTACGCCACACCAGCTTACCCGCCCCGGCAACTGCCGCCAGATGGCGATTTTCAGTTTGCCGATGCACCTGTTTCTCTCCTGGCCGCTGGATCGCGATCTTATCAACCACGTCACGCACGGGATGGTGGTTAAATCACTGGCGACCCAGCAGCTTAGCACCTTTGAAGTGTTGCGCTGGCAGCAGGAAACAAGCAGCCCGAATGAGCAAATTCGCCAGTTGGCGATCGATGAAATCGGCCTGATGCTTAAACGCTTTAGCCTTTCCGGCTGGCAGCCCATTTTGCTCAATAAAACATCACGCACCCACAAGAATAGCGTCTCACGCCATGCGCAGTTTTACGTAAGCCAGATGCTGGGATTTATTGCCGATAACTACGATCAGGCGCTCACCATTAACGACGTCGCGGAGCATGTCAAACTCAATGCTAATTACGCGATGGGAATATTCCAGCGGGTTATGCAATTGACGATGAAGCAGTACATCACGGCGATGCGCATCAATCACGTACGTGCCTTATTGAGCGATACTGACAAAACGATCCTCGATGTCGCTCTGACTGCCGGGTTCCGATCCAGCAGCCGTTTTTACAGTACTTTTAGCAAATTTGTCGGTATGTCGCCGCAACAATACCGCAAGCTAAGTCAGCAACGACGCCAGACGATGCCCGGCTAAAGCCGGATACCACTATCAGCCAAAAAAATAATTCACCTGTCGATAAACGGCAGGTGAAATCGCTCGATATCAATAATTAACCCATTGTTTATTAAACAATAATATCAATAACCGACCATTATTCCATCACTTTACACCCCCTATTTGACGGGGTAATACTTGCCCACGTCACATTCATACGGCGGGTCGGCAAGGCGTAAATTGCACGGCCTCCACAACCGGGTAAAAGATGATGAAAGTATTAATTGTTGAAAGTGAGTTTCTGCATCAGGACACCTGGGTTGGCAACGCGGTTGAGCGTCTGGCGGATGCCTTGAGCCAACAAAATGTTACCGTCATTAAATCGACATCCTTCGATGACGGCTATGCCATCTTGTCCGCGAACGAAGCCATTGACTGTCTGATGTTTAGCTACCAAATGGAACAACCGGATGAGCACCTGAGCGTCAGGCAATTGATCGGTAAGCTTCACGAGCGTCAGCAAAACGTGCCCGTTTTCCTGTTAGGCGACAGGGAAAAAGCGACGGCATCGCTGGACCGCGACCTGCTGGAGCTTGTCGATGAATTCGCCTGGATTCTGGAAGACACCGCTGACTTTATCGCCGGACGCGCCGTTGCCGCCATGACCCGGTATCGCCAGCAACTGTTACCACCGCTGTTTAACGCGTTGATGAAATACAGCGACATTCATGAATATTCATGGGCGGCGCCGGGACACCAGGGCGGCGTCGGTTTCACTAAAACGCCTGCCGGTCGCTTTTATCACGATTATTATGGCGAAAACCTGTTCCGCAGCGATATGGGGATTGAGCGTACCACGCTCGGTTCACTCCTCGACCATACTGGCGCGTTTGGCGAAAGCGAGAAAAACGCCGCCCGCGTATTCGGTGCTGACCGCTCCTGGTCCGTGGTTGTCGGGACCTCGGGTTCTAACCGTACTATTATGCAGGCCTGTATGACGGATAATGATGTCGTTGTACTGGATCGTAACTGCCATAAATCCATCGAACAGGGGCTGATCCTCACTGGGGCCAAACCGGTATATATGGTGCCAAGCCGTAACCGTTACGGCATTATCGGGCCAATCTACCCGCAGGAAATGCAGCCTGAAACCTTGCAGAAAAAAATCAGCGCCAGCCCGCTGACCAAAACCAAAGCCGGACAGAAACCGTCTTACAGCGTGGTGACCAACTGTACCTATGACGGCGTATGCTATAACGCCAAAGAGGCGCAGGATCTGCTGGCAAAAACCAGCGATCGCATTCACTTCGACGAAGCATGGTACGGCTATGCGCGCTTCAACCCGATTTATTGCGATCACTACGCGATGCGCGGCGAGCCAGGCGACCATAACGGTCCGACCGTGTTTGCCACCCACTCCACGCACAAACTACTGAATGCGCTTTCACAAGCTTCCTACATTCACGTCCGTGAAGGCCGTGGCGCGGTGAATTTCTCCCGCTTCAACCAGGCATATATGATGCATGCCACCACCTCTCCGTTATATGCCATCTGCGCATCCAACGATGTGGCGGTATCGATGATGGACGGTAACAGCGGCCTGTCCCTGACTCAAGAGGTGATTGACGAAGCGGTTGATTTCCGTCAGGCGATGGCGCGTCTTTATAAAGAGTTTACCGATGAAGGCGACTGGTTCTTTAAACCGTGGAATAAAGACGTCGTCACCGATCCACAAACCGGTAAAACGTATGACTTCGCCGACGCGCCGGCAAAACTGCTAGCCACTGACCAGAACTGCTGGGTCATGCGCCCCGGAGAAACCTGGCACGGCTTTAAAGACCTGCCGGATAACTGGAGTATGCTGGACCCGATTAAAGTCAGTATCCTGGCGCCGGGTATGGGCGACGATGGCGAACTGGAAGCATCCGGCGTACCTGCTGCGCTGGTCACAGCATGGCTTGGCCGCCACGGTATCGTGCCGACCCGCACCACCGACTTTCAGATTATGTTCCTGTTCTCTATGGGGGTAACTCGCGGGAAATGGGGAACGCTGATCAACACGCTGTGCTCCTTCAAACATCATTACGACGCGAATACGCCGCTGGCGCAGGTGATGCCGGAACTGGTGCAGGATTATCCTGACACTTACGCGAACATGGGTATTCATGACCTGGGCGATAAAATGTTTGCCTGGCTACGTGAAAATAACCCGGGCGCCCGTCTCAACGCCGCCTATTCCACCCTGCCGGTTGCGGAGATTACCCCGCGCGACGCCTACAACGCGATCGTGAACGACAATATTGAAATGGTGGCGATTGAAAATCTACCGGGTCGCATTGCGGCGAACTCCGTTATTCCTTACCCGCCAGGCATCCCGATGCTGCTCTCCGGCGAAAACTTTGGCGATGAAAATAGTCCGCAGGTGGGTTACTTACGCTCACTGCAATCCTGGGATCATCACTTCCCTGGCTTTGAGCATGAAACCGAAGGCACGGAAATTATTGATGGCGTATATCACGTTATGTGCGTGAAAGCCTAATCACAAAGAGTCTTTTTTTTGAGGATGGCATGTATTCCCTGAGTATTGCTGCAAAACAATAATACTGTCATACCTTTTTGCGCGGGCCCCATCCCGCGCTTTTTTTATACAAAAATGACAAGTTGCCACTCGCGTACAACTTTTTGTACACCCTAATTCATCGTACAAATATTGTAATATTATTCAGGAAAGTTATTTTAGTGCAGTTTCAATTCATCACACAATTGACTCAGTCCCCGTTATCTCTCCCGTTTGGCGAGATCCGGTCTTTTATGTTCATATTCCAGGAGTTCGGGTATGAGGATTTGCAGCAACGAGCCTTGCATAGTGTTATTAACCGAAAAAGATACATGGTTACGAGTAAATGGTAAGGAGCCAATCAGTTTAAAAGCGAATTATATGGCCATTCTGGCTTGTGAAAATAACGTTATTGACATTTCATCATTAAATAGCGTGCTAGTAATACAAGTGAGTCGCAATAATATTAAAGACTATTTACAATTCCTGAATAAAGATCTCTCACACCTTCCCGTCTGGCAACGCAACGCCGATCCCTTATTGACCGCCAACTGTCTGACGCCGGATATCTTCAGGGTCGCCGCCCGCTACAGCGCGATGGAAACACCAGATGAAATTGTTAGTGAACGTACCCGTGCGCTCCTTTTCACCGTTTTATCCCGCTTTCTTGACCACAAAAAATTTATTTCTTTGTTAATGCACATGCTGCGCAGCCGCATCAGTGACAGCGTTTACCACATCATTCAGAGCGATATTCATAAAGACTGGAATCTGAGCGCCGTTGCCAGTTGCCTGTGCCTGAGTCCAAGCTTGTTAAAGAAAAAGCTCAAAAACGAGAATACCAGTTATAGCCAAATAATCACGACCTGCCGAATGCGTTATGCCGTAAACCAATTATTAATGGACGGAAAGAATATCTCTCAAGTCTCACAGCTGTGTGGGTATAACAGCACATCGTACTTTATTTCCGTGTTTAAAGAGTTTTATGGTATGACCCCCCTGCATTATGTTAGCCAACATCGGGAACGATCGGCTGCCTAATTTTTCTACACTCAACGATAAGACACGATAATAACAGCATTGGCGATAACCCGTCTCCGACATAATTCAGCGGCATTCTGAGGGGGTATGATACGACGTAATTTATCGTAACGAAGTCACCTTTTCAGGAGTCCAAATTATGTCTTCGGATGCTGATGCTCACAAAGTGGGCCTAATCCCCGTCACCTTAATGGTATCGGGGAATATTATGGGTTCAGGGGTATTCTTACTCCCTGCCAACCTGGCGGCCACTGGCGGGATTGCAATCTACGGATGGCTGGTCACTATCATCGGCGCCCTGGCGCTGTCGATGGTTTATGCCAAAATGTCGTCCTTAGATCCCAGTCCCGGCGGTTCCTATGCCTACGCACGCCGCTGCTTCGGGCCGTTTTTGGGCTATCAAACGAACGTGCTGTACTGGCTGGCATGCTGGATCGGTAATATCGCGATGGTCGTTATCGGCGTCGGCTATCTGAGCTATTTCTTCCCGATTCTGAAAGATCCGCTGGTATTAACGCTTACCTGCGTCGCGGTGCTGTGGATTTTTGTTCTGCTGAACATCGTCGGGCCGAAAATGATTACCCGCGTACAGGCCGTCGCCACCGTACTGGCGCTGGTGCCTATCGTAGGGATTGCGGTCTTCGGCTGGTTCTGGTTTAAAGGCGAAACCTATATGGCGGCCTGGAACGTGAGCGGCATGAATACCTTCGGCGCGATTCAAAGCACGTTGAACGTCACGCTATGGTCATTCATCGGGGTAGAAAGCGCCTCCGTTGCGGCCGGTGTGGTCAAAAACCCGAAACGCAACGTGCCTATCGCCACCATCGGCGGGGTACTGATCGCCGCCGTCTGCTATGTGCTCTCCACAACGGCGATTATGGGGATGATCCCCAACGCGGCGCTGCGCGTGTCGGCATCGCCTTTCGGTGACGCGGCGCGTATGGCGCTGGGCGATACCGCAGGGGCTATTGTTTCCTTCTGTGCGGCAGCAGGTTGCCTGGGCTCTCTCGGCGGCTGGACGCTGCTTGCCGGTCAAACCGCAAAAGCGGCGGCGGACGATGGTCTCTTCCCGCCGATCTTCGCGCGGGTTAATAAAGCCGGTACGCCAGTGGCTGGGTTGCTTATCGTCGGCGTGCTGATGACTATCTTCCAGTTCAGCAGTATGTCGCCGAACGCCGCGAAAGAGTTTGGTCTGGTCTCCTCCGTGTCGGTTATCTTCACCCTGGTGCCTTATCTTTACACCTGTGCCGCGCTGTTGCTATTGGGCCACGGTCACTTTGGTAAAGCGCGCCCGCTGTATCTGCTGATTACCTTCGTCGCGTTTGTGTATTGCATCTGGGCGGTCATCGGTTCCGGCGCCAAAGAAGTGATGTGGTCGTTCGTCACGTTGATGGTGATCACCGCGCTGTATGCGTTGAATTACAACCGTATTCACAAAAACCCGTATCCGCTGGATGCGCCGGTTAAACAGGATTGACCACGTGTAGTTAATGTTATCGCAACAGGCCGGATAGCGCAGGTTATCCGGCCGCCACCAACATTAAGTTCTTAAGGTTCACTTAATTTTACTTTGTCACGATTAGCGTCACCGAATCGATGGACGCATCAACATGTTAAAGCGCTTTCTTAAAAGACCTGTTCTTGGGCAAATCGCCTGGCTTCTGCTTTTTTCCTTTTATATTGCCGTCTGCCTGAACATTGCGTTCTACAAGCAGGTACTACAAGACCTACCGTTAAACTCGCCGCGCAATGTACTGGTGTTTATTTCCATGCCGGTCGTCGCGTTTAGCGTGGTCAATAGTGTGCTGACGCTGGCCTCATTTATTTGGCTAAACCGACTGCTGGCCTGCGTTTTTATTCTGGTCGGCGCTGCCGCGCAGTATTTTATTTTGACTTACGGCATCATCATCGATCGCTCCATGATCGCCAATATGATGGATACCACGCCCGCGGAAACCTTTGCGCTGATGACGCCGCAAATGGTGCTGACTCTGGGATTAAGCGGCGTTCTGGCAGCCGTGATTGCCTTCTGGGTCAAAATCCGTCCGGCGACGCCGCGCTTACGTAGCGGGCTTTACCGCCTGGCCAGCGTCCTGATCTCTATTTTATTAGTTATTCTGGTCGCCGCCTTTTTCTATAAAGATTACGCCTCGCTATTTCGAAATAATAAACAGTTGATCAAAGCATTAAGCCCATCGAACAGTATTGTCGCCAGTTGGTCATGGTATTCGCATCAACGGCTGGCGAATTTGCCGCTGGTACGCATTGGCGAGGATGCCCATCGCAATCCATTAATGCTGAAAGGCGATCGCAAAAACCTGACGATTCTTATTGTTGGCGAAACCTCGCGCGGCGATGATTTCTCTCTTGGCGGCTATCCGCGCGACACCAATCCGCGGCTGGCGAAAGACGATGTGATCTATTTCCCGCATACCACCTCTTGCGGTACGGCGACCGCGATCTCCGTTCCCTGCATGTTTTCTGATATGCCGCGCAAACATTATGACGAAGAGCTGGCGCATCACCAGGAAGGGCTACTGGATATTATCCAGCGCGCGGGGATTAACGTACTGTGGAATGATAATGACGGCGGCTGTAAAGGCGCATGCGATCGCGTTCCGCATCAAAATGTCACCGAGCTAAACCTGCCCGGACAATGTATCGACGGCGAATGCTACGATGAAGTGTTATTTCACGGTCTGGAAGACTATATCGACCATTTGAAAGGCGATGGCGTTATTGTATTACATACCATCGGCAGCCACGGCCCAACCTATTACAACCGTTATCCACCGCAGTTTAAAAAATTTACCCCAACCTGTGACACTAACGAAATTCAGAACTGTTCCCAACAGCAGTTGATCAACACCTATGATAATACCGTGCTGTACGTGGACTATATTGTAGATAAAGCCATTAACCTGCTGAAATCTCATCAGGATAAATTCACCACCAGCCTGGTCTATCTTTCCGATCACGGCGAATCATTGGGTGAAAATGGCGTTTATTTACACGGTTTGCCGTATTCCATTGCGCCGGATACGCAAAAACATGTCCCGATGCTCATTTGGCTTTCTAAAGATTATCAACAGCGTTATCAGGTGGATCAGGCCTGCCTGCAAAAACGGGCGAGCACGCTGGATTATTCACAGGACAATCTTTTCTCAACCATGCTGGGATTAACCGGCGTACAAACGACGTATTACCAGGCCGCAGATGATATTCTGCAACCGTGCAGGAGACTAAGCGAATGAAGATACTGATTGTTGAAGACGACACGCTATTATTACAGGGGTTAATACTCGCCGCGCAAACCGAAGGCTATGCGTGTGATGGCGTTTCGACAGCGCGTGCCGCCGAGCATAGTCTGGAGTCTGGTCATTACAGTCTGATGGTGCTGGATTTAGGGCTGCCCGATGAGGATGGCCTGCATTTCCTGACGCGAATCCGACAGAAAAAATACACCCTGCCGGTACTCATTCTGACCGCCCGCGATACGCTCAATGACCGCATTACCGGGCTGGATGTCGGCGCAGATGATTATCTGGTTAAACCCTTCGCCCTGGAGGAGTTGCACGCCCGCATCCGCGCGCTGCTGCGCCGCCATAATAATCAGGGTGAAAGTGAACTGACGGTTGGCAATCTGACGCTCAATATAGGCCGCCATCAGGCATGGAGGGATGGACAGGAACTGACCCTGACGCCTAAGGAGTACGCGCTGCTCTCACGATTGATGCTCAAGGCAGGCAGTCCGGTGCACCGGGAAATTCTTTATAACGATATCTACAACTGGGATAACGAACCCTCGACCAACACTCTGGAAGTGCATATACATAATTTGCGCGACAAAGTCGGCAAGTCGCGCATTCGCACGGTTCGCGGGTTTGGCTACATGCTGGTTGCCACTGAGGAAAGCTAAGTGAGCCTGATGCGTTTTCAGCGAAGAGCGATGACCCTTCGCCAGCGTTTAATGCTGACAATTGGTCTTATTCTGCTGGTGTTCCAGTTAATCAGTACCTTCTGGTTATGGCATGAAAGCACTGAGCAAATCCAATTGTTCGAGCAGGCGCTGCGGGATAATCGCAACAACGATCGCCATATCATGCACGAAATTCGTGAGGCGGTCGCCAGCCTGATCGTCCCCGGCGTATTTATGGTTAGCCTGACGCTGCTAATTTGTTACCAGGCAGTACGGCGTATTACCCGTCCGCTCGCCGAACTGCAAAAAGAGCTGGAAGCACGGACGGCGGATAATCTGGCGCCGATCGCCATTCACAGCTCCACGCTTGAGATTGAGTCCGTCGTCTCGGCGATCAATCAACTGGTTACGCGTTTGACCACCACGCTCGACAATGAACGCCTTTTTACCGCCGATGTGGCCCATGAGCTACGCACGCCGCTGTCGGGGGTGCGTTTGCATCTGGAATTATTGTCAAAAACCCACAATGTTGATGTCGCGCCGCTTATCGCCCGTCTTGACCAGATGATGGATAGCGTCTCCCAGCTTCTGCAACTGGCGCGCGTGGGCCAGTCATTCTCTTCCGGGAATTATCAGGAAGTAAAACTGCTGGAAGATGTGATCCTCCCCTCCTACGATGAGCTGAACACCATGCTGGAAACGCGCCAGCAAACTCTGTTGCTGCCGGAAAGCGCGGCGGACGTGGTGGTGCGCGGTGACGCGACATTACTGCGTATGCTGTTGCGAAATCTGGTGGAAAACGCGCATCGCTATAGCCCTGAAGGAACCCATATCACTATCCACATTAGCGCCGACCCCGACGCTATTATGGCGGTCGAAGACGAGGGTCCGGGTATTGATGAAAGCAAATGCGGGAAGCTAAGCGAAGCGTTCGTGCGGATGGACAGCCGTTATGGCGGAATTGGCCTGGGGCTGAGTATCGTCAGCCGCATCACCCAGCTACATCAGGGACAGTTTTTCCTGCAAAACCGTACGGAAAGAACAGGCACCCGTGCCTGGGTGCTGTTGAAAAAGGCATAACAGGCGTTTAATACGTCGTGACCCACACATAGATAAAACTGCTGACAATCAGCACACTACACAGGGTCGTCAAACTTTTATAAATATAGCTTTTCATGACGCTCTCCTCCAAAGGTATGGAGGAGAGTATGCCCGCGAGAGATTAAGCGAACCTTAAGCGCGAAATTTATTCATCGATACGCGGATGTTGCTGTACCAGACGCGAACGTTTGACCTGCAGCTCCGCAATTTCCTGATCGATGTCGTCGATTTTCTGCTCAATATTATCGTAATGCTCGCCCAGAATTTCCTTCGCTTCCTGGATGTCCGACGCCGCTGGCGTTGCGCCTTTTAGCGGACGATTGGCCGTCTCTTTCATGGAAATACCGGTAATCAAGCCTATCACCGCGATGACCATCAAATAATACGCCGGCATCATCAGATCCTGCGAGCTTTCCACCAGCCAGGCCGCCAGCGTTGGCGTCAGACCGGCAATCAATACAGAGATATTAAAAGCCGCCGCCAGCGCGCTGTAACGAATATGCGTCGGAAACATCGCCGGCAATGTCGAGGCCATCACCCCGGTAAAGCAGTTCAGAATCACCGCCAGCATCAACAAACCGGCAAAAATCAGGCCAATAACGTTACTGTTAATCAGGATAAAGGCCGGGATCGCCAGCGCGAACAGCGCAATGCTGCCCATAATCACAAACGGACGACGACCGAAACGGTCGCTCAGCAGCCCCATCACCGGCTGCACAAACAGCATCCCGATCATAATGGCGATGATAATCAACACGCCATGATCTTCAGAATAGTGCAGGTTATGCGACAGGTAGCTCGGCATGTAGGTGAGCAGCATGTAGTAGGTCACGTTGGTGGCAATCACCAGACCGATACATGACAACAGGCTACGCCAGTGTTTGGTGGCAATCTCTTTAAAGGAGACTTTCGGCCCATCCTGCAACCCTTCGCGGTCGCCCTGCTCCAGTTTATCCACGTGCTGCTGAAACGCTGGCGTCTCTTCCAGCGCATGGCGTAAGTAGAGACCGATAATTCCCAATGGCAAGGCGATAAAGAACGGAATACGCCAGCCCCACTCAAGGAAATTCTCCTCGCCGACAATCGTTGAGATCAAGACCACCACGCCCGCGCCCAGCACGAACCCGGCGATGGAACCAAAATCCAGCCAGCTTCCCATAAATCCGCGTTTACGATCCGGCGAATATTCCGCGACAAAGATCGACGCGCCGGTATATTCCCCGCCAACCGAGAAGCCCTGCGCCATTTTACACAGCAACAACAGTATTGGCGCCCAGATACCGATCGTCGCGTAAGAGGGGATTAACCCGATACAGAAGGTACTGATCGACATAATCACAATCGTGATCGCCAGGATCTTCTGGCGCCCGTATTTATCGCCGAGCATACCAAAGAATAACCCGCCGAGCGGACGAATCAGGAAGGGAACGGAAAACGTGGCCAGCGCGGCAATCATCTGGACGCTGGGATCGGCGCCGGGGAAAAAGACTTTACCCAACGCGTAGGCAACAAATCCATAAACACCAAAATCAAACCACTCCATCGCGTTGCCCAGCGAGGCGGCGGTAATCGCTTTGCGAAGTTTACCATCATCAATGATGGTCACATCGCCCAGTGTAATCGGTTTTATTTTTTTCCTTTTCAGCATAGCTGTCCTCATAGGCTAAGCCCTGTAGCGCTATATACGGCGGGCACTGGCATACCGCGCCAGCGTCGCCGTCGAGCGGAGGGAGGGGCGCGAACGCTATCCCTCATACAAGCGTAGCAGGTTTACTTACACTGTCCGGTTACGGACTGTACAACCGAACCTGTTGACGCCTGAATGGGCAGTTAATGACCTTTTTACCCTAACAGGGTTTAAATATGTGATCAACTTCACACATATATGTCAATTCGGTCAAAAGGTGTAAATAAGGACGCCCTAATGCGCTGTGGTGACAGTAAAAAAGCGGTTATTCGAGTGTAAACCATTGCTGACTGGCGTGGCGCAGACCCTTTTATAAAAGCGGCAATAGTCCCGACAACGCTAAGGATTTTGTGTATAATTGCGGCCTTTTTCGGCGATCTGCCATTTTTGGGCGCGTTTGCCCCCGCTGACTTTTTGAGGATACCAACATGTCATTACCCCACTGCCCGCAATGTAACTCCGAATATACCTACGAAGATAACGGCATGTTCATCTGCCCGGAATGCGCTCACGAATGGAACGATGCGGAACCCGCTCAGGAGAGCGATGAACTGATTGTCAAAGACGCCAACGGCAACCTGCTGGCGGACGGCGATAGCGTCACCATCGTGAAAGATCTGAAAGTAAAAGGCAGCTCTTCCATGCTGAAAATCGGCACCAAAGTGAAGAACATTCGTCTGGTTGAAGGCGACCATAACATCGACTGCAAAATCGATGGTTTTGGCCCGATGAAACTGAAATCCGAGTTCGTGAAAAAGAACTGATTTACCGTGTCATTGCCCGGTAGCGCCTTGCTTACCGGGCCTGAGCGGCCCTGCCACCGACAATATTGTGCCAATTTCGAACTACACTTAACGAGCATCTCTTACCTGAGGTAACCATCATGCCGTTAAGTCCCTATCTCTCTTTTGCCGGCAACTGTGCCGACGCCATCGCGTATTATCAACAAACGTTAGGCGCAGAACTGCTTTATAAACTCAGCTTCGGTGAAATGCCCCCCTCGGCGGCGGATAACGAAGAGGGCTGCCCGTCAGGAATGCGCTTTCCCGATACTGCTATCGCCCACGCCAACATGCGCATTGCCGGCAGCGATATCATGATGAGTGATGCCAGCGCGTCGGGAAGGGCGCATTATTCCGGCGTTACGCTGGTGCTTGATACCCAGGATGTAGCAGAAGGGAAGCGCTGGTTTGATAACCTTGCCGCACAAGGGCAAATCGAAATGGACTGGCAGGAGACTTTCTGGGCGCAGGGTTTCGGCAAGGTCAGCGATCGTTTCGGTGTGCCGTGGATGATTAACGTGGTTAAACATCAGCCTGCCACCTAACTCCCCGGGAGGCTCGCCCTCCCCCTTGCCATCAGAGTGATCTTTGGCTGCACGTTATCCGCCGTTTAACTGCCATAGAATAAATAATGACGGTAGTTTGCTACAGTCTGGCGAAAGATGGTTGATCCTGATGAAGCGTCGGGAGGACATTATGCCAGTCTGTGAATTACGCCACGCGACAACAGAGGATACCGATTCTGTTTACGCGCTTATCTGTGAGTTACTTAAAAATGAGCTTGATTATCAGGCTTTCAGGGATGGATTTGCCGCTAATTTACTGGACCCCAACGTTCATTATCGTTTAGCGCTGCGCAACGGAGAGGTAGTCGGCATGATCAGCCTGCATATGCAGTTTCATCTCCATCATGCCAACTGGATTGGCGAAATTCAGGAGCTGGTGGTATTACCGCAGATGCGGGGACAAAAAGTTGGCAGTCAGCTTCTGGCCTGGGCAGAAGAAGAAGCACGTCAGGCGGGCGCCGAGCTAACGGAGCTTTCCACAAATATTAAACGCCGCGATGCACACCGTTTTTATCTTCGCGAAGGTTACAAGCAAAGTCATTTTCGGTTTACGAAAGCATTGTGATCTGGCAGCCGTCATCGGGAGATAAGGCATAACGTAATCAGCCATCACCGGGTGAAGTAGCGGAGCCATCTTAATTCTACTGTCGGCAAGCCTGGATAAAGGTTAAACGAGCTGACTCGCTTCTTTAACAAAAATGGCCCTTTTAAGTTGTAGAAATGTAAATTTATTGTCAACGAACTACACTTTTCTCTTTGGCATCACCGGGAGGGTTGCCTGAAAATCCCGGGATGAGGTTTTCTTAGAAGGACAGTGACGTTATGTTCGCAGCAATCATTATCGGTATTTTTATTATCAGCGTCATTTATGCGCATTCACGCGGTGTGGAAAAACAAAAACTTTCCCGTCAGCTCTTTGACCACTCGACGTTTATGGCGCCGATCAATATGTTCATGACTCGCTTCTCAACGTTACCGGCAAAGCAGCCGTACTTTGATACCACGGCATTTCCAGAGCTGCAGAAGCTGACGGAAAACTGGCAGGTGATTCGTGAAGAGGCGCTACGGCTTCAGCATCACATAAAAGCCGCGCAGGCCAATAACGACGCCGGATTCAACACCTTTTTCAAGCGCGGCTGGAAACGGTTTTACCTTAAATGGTATTCCGATGCCCACCCGTCGGCGGAAACGTTATGCCCGATAACGACAAAGCTGGTCAACAGCGTCCCCTCTATTAAAGCGGCGATGTTCGCCGAGTTGCCTCCCGGAGCCTATCTGGGAAAACATCGCGACCCCTATGCCGGTTCAGTACGTTACCATCTTGGATTAAGCACACCGAATGACGACCGCTGTTTTATTGAAGTTGATCGACAGCGCCATAGCTGGCGCGACGGCGAAGCCGTCATCTTCGACGAAACCTACGTTCATTGGGCGGAAAATAAAACTGAGCAGACGCGTATTATCCTCTTTTGCGATATTGAGCGCCCAATGAAATGGCGCTGGGCGCAGAGCGTAAACCACTGGGTCGGCGCATCGTTGATGTCCGCCGCCAGTTCGCCAAACGACGAGAACGATCGCACCGGTGCGATTAATCGCATCTTTAAATACGTTCACGCAGCACGCGATGCCGGGCAACGGCTGAAAAAGAAAAACCGCACTCTCTATTACGCGCTGAAATATCTCGTTATTGCCGCTATTTTTGCCGCGATAATCCTTTTCAGCCTCCTCTGAAGCCGGGCCGCGGTATGAAACTGCCTGCCGCGGCCTGTTCTATCCTGGCGTTAGTCTCAAAGCGTTCCCTGGCCTTGAATCTATCCATCCGGATAATTTCCACTTCAGGCAGAGCAGATTGCCGGATGGCGGCTCCGCCTTATCTGGCCTGCGCTCAGCGTTTCTCCCCATAATAAATGTCATGCGGCATTTTCTTTCGACACGTCAAAACTGACGATAGCCTGTTTTTCGTCAGGGTTTTGAGCAAAATTCGCCCGTAATATCAGGGAAAGCCCATACTAAAAAAGTGGCATAAAACATGCATACTGAGGGCGACAGCGCGTATGCGCGATTTGATTAACTGGAGCGAAACCGATGAAAAAAGTCGTCACGGTTTGCCCGTATTGCGCATCAGGTTGCAAAATCAATCTGGTGGTCGATAACGGCAAAATCGTCCGGGCTGAGGCGGCGCAGGGGAAAACCAACCAGGGTACCCTGTGTCTGAAGGGCTACTACGGCTGGGATTTTATTAATGATACCCAGATCCTGACCCCGCGCCTGAAAACCCCAATGATCCGTCGCCAGCGTGGCGGCAAACTGGAATCTGTTTCCTGGGATGAAGCGCTCAATTACGTCGCTGAACGTTTGAGCGCCATCAAAGCGAAGTACGGTCCGGATGCAATCCAGACAACCGGCTCCTCTCGCGGTACCGGAAATGAAACCAACTATGTAATGCAAAAATTCGCACGCGCCGTTATTGGTACCAATAACGTTGACTGCTGCGCTCGCGTCTGACACGGCCCATCGGTTGCAGGTCTGCACCAATCGGTCGGTAACGGCGCAATGAGTAATGCGATTAACGAAATTGATAACACTGATTTAGTGTTCGTCTTCGGGTATAACCCGGCGGATTCCCACCCTATCGTGGCGAATCATGTGATTAACGCTAAACGCAACGGGGCGAAAATTATCGTCTGCGATCCGCGCAAAATTGAAACCGCGCGCATTGCCGACATGCATATCGCGTTGAAAAACGGCTCGAATATCGCGCTGCTCAACGCCATGGGGCATGTCATTATTGAAGAAAACCTGTACGACAAAGCGTTTGTCGCCAGCCGTACCGAAGGTTTTGAAGAGTACAGTAAGATTGTCGAAGGCTATACGCCGGAGTCCGTCGAAGAGATCACTGGCGTGAGCGCACAGGAAATTCGTCAGGCGGCGCGGATGTATGCCAGCGCGAAAAGCGCAGCGATCTTGTGGGGTATGGGCGTCACCCAGTTCTATCAGGGTGTGGAAACCGTGCGTTCACTGACCAGCCTCGCGATGCTGACCGGCAACCTCGGCAAGCCAAGCGCGGGCGTTAACCCGGTTCGCGGCCAGAACAACGTTCAGGGCGCGTGCGATATGGGCGCGCTGCCGGATACTTATCCGGGCTACCAGTACGTTAAGTTCCCGGAAAACCGCGAGAAGTTCGCTAAAGCCTGGGGCGTAGAAAGTCTGCCTGCGCATACCGGCTATCGCATCAGCGAGCTGCCGCACCGTGCGGCGCATGGCGAAGTGCGCGCGGCGTACATTATGGGTGAAGATCCGCTGCAAACCGATGCGGAACTCTCTGCAGTACGTAAAGCGTTTGAGGATCTGGAACTGGTCATCGTGCAGGATATCTTCATGACCAAAACCGCGTCGGCGGCGGATGTGATTTTACCCTCCACCTCCTGGGGCGAGCATGAAGGCGTCTTCTCTGCGGCTGACCGTGGCTTCCAGCGCTTCTTTAAAGCCGTTGAACCGAAGTGGGACCTGAAAACCGACTGGCAGATTATCAGTGAAATCGCCACCCGGATGGGCTATCCGATGCACTACAACAATACCCAGGAAATCTGGGATGAGTTGCGTCATCTGTGCCCGGATTTCTACGGCGCCACTTACGAGAAGATGGGCGAACTGGGCTATATCCAGTGGCCATGCCGCGACACGTCGGATGCCGATCAGGGAACCTCGTACCTCTTTAAAGAGAAGTTCGATACCCCCAACGGTCTGGCGCAGTTCTTCACCTGCGACTGGGTAGCGCCTATCGATAAACTCACCGAAGAGTACCCGATGGTACTGTCGACGGTGCGCGAAGTCGGCCACTACTCCTGCCGCTCAATGACCGGTAACTGTGCGGCGCTGGCCGCGCTGGCCGATGAACCGGGCTATGCGCAAATCAATACCGCCGACGCCGCGCGTCTGGGCATTGAAGATGAAGCGCTGGTGTGGGTTCATTCGCGCAAAGGCAAAATCATCACCCGCGCGCAGGTCAGCGATCGCCCAAACAAAGGGGCGATTTACATGACCTACCAGTGGTGGATTGGCGCCTGTAACGAGCTGGTGACTGAAAACCTCAGCCCGATTACCAAAACGCCGGAGTACAAATACTGCGCCGTACGCGTTGAGCCGATCGCCGATCAGCGAGCCGCCGAGCAGTATGTGATTGATGAGTACAACAAGCTGAAAACCCGCCTGCGCGAAAGCGCAGTGGGTTGATCTGCCGGATGGCGGCATCAGAATGCTTTATTCGGCCTGCGTCTACTGTAGGCCTGATAAGATGCATTAGCATCGCCATCAGGCATTTTCCCTATAACAGCCTCCGTCCGGAGGCTGTTTTTTTATCCATACGATCTCTTTATACTGTCTTTTCCGTACCCTAAATAAAATTCAAAATGAAACTACTTCTTGCATTGATGTTGTTTATGACATTCTTTGCCCATGCCGCAGATCCTGAGCCGGGTAGCCAGTATTTGCAGGCAGCAGAGGCAGGTGACAAACGCGCACAATATTTTCTGGCCGACAGTTGGTTGAGCTATGGCGATTTGAACAAAGCTGAATACTGGGCGCAAAAAGCCGCCGACAGTGGCGACGCCGACGCCTGCGCGCTACTGGCGCAAATCAAAATCACTAATCCGGTAAGCCTGGATTATCCCGACGCGAAAAAGCTGGCTGAAAAGGCGGCTAACGCGGGCAGTAAAGCGGGAGAAATTACGCTGGCGCGGATCCTGGTCAACACCCAGGCCGGGCGCCCGGAC
Organism: Salmonella sp. SJTUF15570; assembly: GCF_043357055.1. Taxonomy (NCBI): domain Bacteria; kingdom Pseudomonadati; phylum Pseudomonadota; class Gammaproteobacteria; order Enterobacterales; family Enterobacteriaceae; genus Salmonella; species Salmonella sp. SJTUF15570. The sequence continues at coordinate 411,174 of NZ_JBEUKJ010000003.1, forward strand.
TACCCAAAAGCCATCTCGCTGCTGCAAAAGGCCTCTGAAGATCTGGATAACGACTCCGCGGTGGATGCGCAAATGTTGCTTGGCCTGATTTACGCCAACGGCGTGGGCATTGCCGCCGATGATGAAAAAGCCGCCTGGTATTTCAAACGCAGTTCCGCCATTTCCCGTACCGGCTATTCAGAATACTGGGCGGGAATGATGTTTTTAAACGGTGAACCGGGCTTTATTGAAAAGAATAAGCAGAAGGCGTTGCACTGGTTGAATCTAAGCTGTCTGGAAGGGTTTGATACCGGTTGCGAAGAGTTCGAAACGCTAACAAATGGCTGATGTTTATTGTCGGATGAACGTAGTCGTTGTAGGCCTGATAAGCGTAGCGCCATCAGGCAACCCGGAGTAGGTTGCCGGGTGGCAGCGTGAACGCCTTATCCGGCCTACATTCTCTTTCGCTGTAGGCCGGATAAGCAAAGCGCCATCCGGCAATCCGTTATTGGGCGGTCTTATCAAATTTGCCCAGCACGTCGCGCTCGTAAGCCAGCGCTTTTTTGCGGTCAAACTTGTGTTCCCACTTGGCGATCACCAGCACCGCCAGCGCATTCCCCACCACATTTAGCGCAGTACGCGCCATGTCGAGGATACGGTCGACACCAGCGATAAACGCCAGCCCTTCCAGCGGAATGCCCACGCTGCCCAGCGTCGCCAGTAACACCACGAAGGAAACGCCAGGCACGCCGGCAATCCCTTTCGACGTCACCATCAGCGTCAGCACCAGTACAATTTCCTGCCACAGCGACAGGTCGATACCGTATAGCTGCGCGATAAAAATGGCGGCGATGCTCTGGTATAACGTGGAGCCGTCGAGGTTAAATGAGTAACCGGTCGGTACCACGAAACTGGTGATAGAGGCTGGTGCGCCGTAAGCTTCCATCTTCTCGATAATGCGCGGCAGCACGCTCTCGGAGCTGGCGGTCGAGTACGCCAGAATCAATTCATCTTTCAGAATGCGAATCAGAATCCAGATACTTAACCCGCACAGGCGCGCCACGATGCCCAGCACTACAAGCGCAAAGAAGATAATGGCAAAGTGTACCAGCAGCACCAGTTTCGCCAGCGGCCACAGCGACGCGAAACCAAAATTCGCCACCGTGACGGCGATCAGCGCAAAAACGCCCACTGGCGCATAGCGCATCACCATATGGGTGACTTTAAACATGGTTTCAGAGATGGAACGAAATACCGTCACCAGCGGTTCGCGGTGCGTTGCCGGCAGGGACGACAACCCCAGCCCAAACAGGACCGAGAAAAAGATAATTGGCAGCATATCCCCTTTGGCCATCGATGCGATGATATTGGTCGGCACCAGCGACAGTATCGTCCCCATCAGCCCATGCGCATGACTTTGTACTTCCGCCGTGGTGTTCTGGTATTTCGAAATATCGACGGTCGCCAGTTGCGACATATCAATGCCTGAGCCTGGCTGAAAGACATTCGCCAGCGTAATGCCGAGGATAATCGCCACCGTAGTGATCAGTTCAAAATAGAGAATGGTTTTGGCGCCGATACGGCCTAGCTGTTTTGCATCGCCAACGCCGGCGATGCCGACAATCAGAGTCGAGATCACGATCGGCACGACGATCATTTTAATCAGATGGATAAAGATATCGCCAGCAGGCGACAGCAGGTTGGCAATCAGCCATTCACGACTGTCACTGTGATAATGCAGATAGCTGCCCAACAGAATGCCCAGCACCATAGCCAGCAAAATTTGCCAGGCCAGGCTGACTTTCAAATTTTTCATAACAACAGACTTCCTCGATGAAGCGTTGCTCTCCGCCGAAAGCATGAGAGCAATACATACTGAAAGGGTATGATTTGTGTTGCGTTGGTTTGTAGAGTTTTTTAACGCGCATAATCAGTATCATTTGCATAGCGTCTTGCGCAACCCTTTCATAACAGGGCTTTTGGCTGTTTTTATGCATAATAACGCGAGTTTATGGCGTTAATGATGAATAACTATTTGTTATGGAAAGTTTTTTACTTCGTCAAAAACGAATAATACACTGAGGTAATTAATTTTTACTTGTGTCTCATTCGCCGTTTTTTTAAACAGCACACATGACAAAAGTCACAAAAAAGAAAAAATTATTTCTGCCGATTTTGTAACAATTTAGCCAAATTAATGGCCTCTACCAGCTGCGCGCGGTTCACTCGCGGCGAGTTGGCATCCAGTAAGGTTTGCCACAGCGACACGGCTTGCGCATAATCCGCCTGCATAAACGCATCCGCCGCCAGCAGCATCTGCGCGGTCACTTCTGTCGCATCCAGCGCTAACGCTTTATTAATCATTTCACGCGTCGCAGGCGTCATATGTTGCCCGGCCTGGTAATACAGCACCGTTGCCAGCGCGGCGAAAAGCTGCGCGTTATCGCCTCGCAGACGCAACGCCTGACGATATGCCAGCAGCGCATTGTCATACGCATTGCGATAGAGATAATACTCGCCCAGCCGCGCCCATTGCTCGCTATCCTGCGGATTGGCGCGGATTTTTTCTTGCAGCCTGGAAAGCTGCGCCTCTGGCGTTTGCGGGTTCGTAAAGTCACGTAGCGGATCGGCCTGACGCTGTTGCTCGCTACGCACAGCCTGCCATTTCGGCGTCAACAGATAGCCGCCGACACAGGCAGCCACCATCAACACCGCCGCAGCCGCCAGACGCTTTACGGGCATGGGACGTAACGGCGCAGTGGAGTGTTCAGACTGGCTCATTGTTCCCCCTTTTCTGCGTGCTGACGCTTTCTCACCCGCCAGGCCACCACACCCACCAGCAATAACAGCAGGTACGGCAGCGCCCACAACAGCAGCGTTTGCTCATTCAACGGCGGGTTGTAGCGCACGAAATCACCATAACGCTCGGTCATCCAGGCGGTGATTTCCGCTTCGCTTTTACCTTCGGCCACCATGCTGTAAACCTGATGGCGCATACTGACCGCCACGGGCGCATTGGATTCCAGCAAATTCTGGTTCTGACACTGCGGACAGCGCAGTTGACCGGCAATAGACAGCGCTTTTTCCTGCTGTTGCGGATTGTCAAAGCGCCAGGTATCCACCACCTGGGCGTGGGTGCTAAAAGGCAGAAAAATCAGAAAAGCCACAAGTAACATCGTCTTGCCGGATGGCGGCGTGAACGCCTTATCCGGCCTACCATGCTTTTCACTCGTAGGCCTGATAAGCGCAGCGCCATCAGGCAATAACTCAGGATGCTTCCTCCCCCGCCATCCGCTCAGCAGCGCGCCACACACCATCAACAATCCCCCTCCCCAGATCCAGCGCACGCCGGTCTGCACGTATAAGCGCATGGCGTAACGATCCGGTCCGGTTTTTTCGCCCATCACCGCGTACCAGTCATGTAGCAGGTTCCAGTGAATCCCCGGCTCCATCATCTGTTGACGACGCGCGGCATAGAAGCGCCTTTCAGGCTGCAGGCTGCCAATGCGTTTTTCATTCCGCCACAACGTGATCAGCGCTTTTTCACTGGTGTAGTTGCCTTTGGCCTCCAGATCCAGACGCTCGAAACGAAAGGTATAGCCCGCCAGTACTACCTGCTGACTGGGGCTGAGGTTAAGGCTGATTTCATGCCGACTACCGCTGGAAACCATGATCCCGGCGGCGAAGATAAATACGCCCGTATGCGCCAGCAATGCCGGAAGCTGACAACGCACAGAGACTTTGCGGCTTCTGATTGTCGCCAGCACGATAACTACCAGCATCAGCAGGCCAAACGGCAGCGTGACGCGATTAAAATAGGGCGCGCCCACCGAAAGCCTTCCCCAGCCCATCAAACCATAAATCATGGGGTAGAGCGTCCCGACCAGCACGATCAACAAGACGGCGCTAAAGAGCAGCAGCGTCGTCAGAATGAGCGTTTCGCACTTTCCGCCGCCCAAACGCGTCGTGGGATACGGCTCCCGAGCCCGCCAGCCGTACAGAGCAAGCGATGCCAGACTTAACGCGGCAAAAAGGGTAAACAGCGGCACCGCGCGCACGTTATCCAGCGCAAAGGCATGTACCGAAACAAGAATGCCGGAACGCACAATCAGCGTTCCCAGCAACGAGAGGATCAGCGTCAGTATCGCCAGCAGCAACGACCAGTGACGGAAGCTCCCGCGCTGGCGGCTGACATACAGACTGTGCAGCAACGCGCTGGCGGCAAGCCACGGCAACAACGAGGCATTTTCCACCGGGTCCCAGAACCACCAGCCGCCCCAGCCCAGTTCGCAATACGCCCACCACGATCCGAGAATGATCCCCAGCGTCAGAGCGCACCAACCGGGTAACGCCCAACGCCAGCACACCCAGGCGGTTGCCGCGTTAAAGCCGCCGCACAGTAGCGAAGCCAGCGCTACGCTCGCCGCGGTCATCAGGCCGCCATAACCCAGATAGAGCAGCGGCGGATGTAAGATCAGCCCCAGATGTTGCAGCATGGGATTAAGGTCGCGCCCTTCCATGGCGGGAGGGAAAATACGCAGGAACGGATCGGACCACAGCACAATAAATAGCAGCAGCGAAGCCATAATGAGGGACAAGATGCTCAGGGTCAGCGGAAAAAGCGCGTCAGATTCATGCAGGGAGCGCCAGGCGAATAGCGCCGTCCATCCCGAAAGAAGCAGCGCCCACAGCAGGAGCGAGCCTTCATGACCGCCCCATACCGCCGCCAGTTTCAGTCCCCATGACAACTGACTATGGCTATGCTGCGCAACATAAACGACCGAAAAATCGCTGGTCAGAAAACAGCTAACCAGAATCGCAAACGCCAGTAGCAGCAGCGTGAACGCCGTCCACGCGCCGCAGGTCGTCAGGCGCATGACGCCGCGCCAGTGCAGCCCCATCCCGCACCACGTCGCCAGCGGGGTCAGCACGTTGACCCCGAGACTCAACAACAGCGCCAGAAATCCGGCTTCAGGAAGGAAGATGTCCAGATTATGCAACCGTTAGCTGTCCCGCATAAAGAATGAAAAAGCGCAGCAGCAGCACGCCGGTCAAACTGGCGCCGCAAACGGCCAGCACGCCGTGAAACGTGACGCTACGATTTGCCCAGGGTTTCAGCAGCAGCGGGATAATCAATCCCAGCCCTACGACGCCGAGCCAGAACCACCAGCTCCAGAATCCGCCGCCCAGCGCCGCCGCCAGCGCGCGCATTTTGCCGTCATCGCCCAGCGCCAGCCCGATAAAAAAGGCCGCCAGCAGGAAGATCTCCAGCCATACCACCGGGGTTTCCATGCGATGTACAAAGCGCGCCTCAGTGCTGTGCGGGTTGCTACGATGGCGTAACGCCATAACGATCAGCGCCACCGCCGCACCGGAGGAAATTCCAGAGAACAGGAATAGTACCGGCAGGATCGGGTTATTCAGGAACGGATAGGATTTCAGCGCCGACAGCAGAAAGCCGGTGTACGCCCCGAGCAGGACCGCCAGCACCAGCATTAACGTCTCCAGCGCGCGATGAAACGGCGTTATTAGCGCCAACACTTTCTGCACGATCTCTAACCGCGGCAGCCAACGCTGTTGCAGGGCAATCACCTCTTTTTCAAAGATTTTCGCCAGCCACAGCACCAGCACTACCATGTACAACTGGAACAGCATCACCCCCATCGACATCACCGAGGTAAAGCTGTAGTGGAACATCAGCTTCCAGAAGGTCCACGGGCGCGTCAGGTGAAAGACCAGAATCAGCAGACCGAAGATAATCGCCCCCGGCCCTAACACCAGCGTAGTGCGCAGCAGCGTGCTGTCCGAACCGCCCGCCTCCGGATGGAAGCGGCGCAGCAGAATCGCCAACGTAACCAGTCCGGCGGAGATGCCAATCAGAAACAGATAGATGGCGATGGGCCAGTCCCACACCAGTGATGCAAAATGAAATGCAGAAGCGGATGTCATTGGCTCACCTCCCCATAGTTAAAGGGAACGCGGTAGACCTTCGGTTTTGTGCCCAGCGCCAGCTTGTAACGATAGGTGGTTTTTTGCCGCAACAAACGGGAGATATCGCTGTTGGGATCGTCCAGATTACCAAACGTCAGCGCCTTCGTCGGGCATGACTCAACGCAGGCGGGCTGTTTGCTCGCTTTCAGGTTGGTTTTCCGGCAGAAATCGCATTTATCCGCTGTCTTACTGACCGGATGGATAAAGCGCACGCGGTAGGGACACGCGGCAATGCAGTACTGGCAGCCGACGCAAAGGTCCGGATTCACGTCGACAATACCGCTGGCGGCATCGCGGAATGATGCCCCCGTCGGGCAGACGTCAACGCAGGGGGCATGGTCGCAATGCTGGCACGAGTGGCGGAAGAAGCGATATTTCACATCAGGAAACGTCCCCTGCGGCTCGCTGCGAATAATCGTCAGGCGCGATACGCCTTCCGGCACGTTGTTGACTTCCCGACAGGCATCCATGCAGGCCGTGCAGCCGATGCATAATGACTCATCGTGTACTATGCCATAACGCACGCCATTAATATTCAACGTGTTCGCTACAACGCGTCCTGCCATCCCACTGACCACCGCCAGCGCGCCGACGCGGGTAATAAATTGACGTCGGGTGCAACTCATGGCTGCTCCTTAAGCAACGGAACGGACGCCGGGTTAAAGTGCGGGTTAGTACGCTGATCGCTGTGGCAATCCACGCATATTTTGATCCGCCCTTTCTCGCTTAGCGTCTGCATCGTGTCTTGCTGCGGATGCAGGGAATGGCAACTGGCGCAGGTCACTTTAGTAACATGAACATCGTGCGGCCAGAACGCTTTTTGCAGTTGTTCAGGCAAGTGGCAGGACATACAGACGCTGTTCTGCTGCTCTACCGTATACATCGGGTCGTTAAAACGCATCACATCTTTCACCCCTTCACGGTGGTGAAGCGACGGTTGACCGTGGCAGTTGGTACAGGTTATCGGCAATTTATTGTTCGGGTTGATAGCGCCCGTATGTTTACCGTGCATACCTTCGGTGTCCGGTTTGTGACAGTCCAGACAGGCAGCATCCGGATTACGCTGCTGGGTGACCGTCCAGCGTTGATCCGACTCCTGCGGCGTTGGCGTGGCAGTAACTCCACTCAGGCTCCAGAACAGGCCTGACGCCAGCACCCCAGCAGTTAATAACGAACGTAATACGCTCATATTCACTCCATTACATAATGCCTGATGGCGCGCAGCTTTAAGGCCTACAAGACTTCTGTAGGCCGGATAAAGCGCTTGCGCTGTCATCCGGCAAATTTGTCACATGTGAGGTTATTGGCTTAACAGACCGTTTTTACGCGCCTGATCTTCCCACTGCGGTACGACCGTTTTCAGGAAGTCCTGCTTCTCCGCGTTGATTTGTTGCATATTCAAACCAATCGCTTTCTGCGCCTTCTCTTTCGTCGAAATATCCGGCAGCGGAATTTCATGGGTAATGCCTTTGGTCGCCAGCAGTCGCGCCAGTTTAGTTCGGGCATCCGCGGCTTTATCCATCGCACTGCCTAACATCCGTAGACCTTCTTCCGGGGCATGCATATGAATACCGTGTGACGCAATCGCCAGATCCCAACGCCACTGCGCGTGGCGAATATCGTTCAGAATCGGTTTCATTTCCGCGTCTGTCGCCCCCGCATCCCATGCGGCTTTCGCTTCGAAGTGCGCATGTACCAGCTGATCTTCAACCTTGATTTTCAGGTCATGAATCGCCTGTTTACGCTCGGCGACCACTTTTTGCAGGGACGCTTTGTCCTGGGTGTGGCAGTTGGCGCAGGTTTGCGCGAAATTGTCGAACGGGTTGCCGATTTTATGGTCGGTGTAGAGCTTGCCTTCGGCGTTCTGTACTTTCGGCATGTGGCAGTCGATACAGGTCACGTTGTTCTTACCGTGAATGCCCGCGCTCCAGGTTTCATATTCCGGGTGCTGCGCTTTGAGCATCGGGGTTTTCGACAGAGAGTTAGTCCAGTCAGAGAAGGCGATAGTGTCGTAGTATTGCTCCATATTTTCGACCTTCATGCCTTCGTCCCACGGGAACTTAACGGCTTTGTTTTTACCGTCAAAGTAGTACTCCACGTGGCACTGGCCGCAGACCATCGATTGCTGATCAAAGCGACCCGCTTTATCAAACGGTTTGCCGATAGCCTCCATCGCCCGTTCAGCATAGGGGCGCGACAACGTTAACGCGGGCTTCCCTTGGGCGAAATCGTCCGACGCGGTGTTATGACAGTCGGCACAGCCCAAATCGTTGACAATTTCCGGGCCGCCGCGCGCCCATTTGCCATGGAAGTAGCCGTCTTCGCCTTCTTGTTGGATAAGGCGCGCGACATCGGGGCTTTTACAACTCCAGCAGGCCATCGGCAGCGGGCCGTCTTCCGCCGTTTTTGGCGCGCCGGTACGCAGCGTTTCGCGCACGTCAGTTACCGCATACGCGTGGCCGCGTGGTTTGTTGTAGTCACGGGAGAAGGGATAGCCCGCCCACAGGATCACCAGACGAGGGTCTTCCGCCAGCGCATCTTCACGGGCAGACTGTTCTGACGTCGCTTTCCATGACTGATATTGGTCGGGGTGTTGAGGCGCGAACATTTCATTTTTCGCTTCAACAGTAACGGTTTTTGCGGATTCAGGCGTTTGCTCAGCGTAAACAGAGGTAATGAAGAAAAAAGGAAATATAAGGCTGAAGAAACGGCGTGCGCGTAGTGTTTTCCTTGCCATAGAGGTCTCATCCAGATTGCGCCATTATCTTTAATGGCGATTTTTTATCGTTTTCCATAACAGCAACCGCACAAATACTGTTATTACATTGATCTCCTCTATGTGTAACAAATAACCACACTTAAAATGTTGTCTTTAATCAATTGTAAGTGTATGTAAAATACCACTTTAGAGTTAGTAACCTGGACAAAACTCCCTCTCTTTTCTGATTTCCGGACACGGATCACTTTTTTAAAAAATTTCATATAACGTCATGTTATCCCGAAAATTTATCTAATTTTGCGGGACACAATCAAAAAATAGATTGCTGCTTATTTGCACAGTTCCCTTTTTGCGTGATCTGTCGCCCAAATACTAAACAAAACTTATTAAGACCCTACATTTAACGTTTATGCGACATATTATTAACATCCTACAAGGAGAACAACAGCATGAGCCAAACACATAAACACGCCATTCCCGCCAACATTGCGGATCGTTGCCTGATAAATCCAGAGCAGTATGAGACTAAATATAAACAGTCTATTAACGACCCCGATACGTTTTGGGGCGAACAGGGAAAAATTCTCGATTGGATCACGCCGTACCAAAAAGTGAAAAACACCTCCTTTGCGCCAGGCAATGTGTCGATTAAATGGTACGAGGACGGCACGCTGAATCTGGCGGCGAACTGTCTTGACCGCCATTTGCAGGAAAATGGCGATCGCACCGCCATTATCTGGGAAGGCGATGACGCGTCGCAGAGTAAACATATCTCTTATCGCGAACTGCATCGCGATGTCTGCCGTTTCGCGAATACGCTGCTGGATCTGGGCATTAAAAAAGGCGATGTGGTAGCGATTTATATGCCGATGGTGCCGGAAGCGGCGGTGGCAATGTTGGCCTGCGCCCGCATCGGCGCGGTGCATTCGGTGATCTTCGGGGGCTTCTCGCCGGAAGCCGTCGCCGGACGCATTATCGACTCCAGCTCGCGGCTGGTGATCACCGCTGACGAAGGTGTACGTGCCGGACGCAGTATCCCGCTGAAAAAGAATGTCGATGACGCGCTGAAAAACCCGAATGTCACTAGCGTTGAGCATGTGATCGTCCTGAAGCGCACCGGCAGCGACATTGACTGGCAAGAAGGCCGCGACCTGTGGTGGCGCGATTTGATTGAAAAAGCCAGCCCTGAGCACCAGCCTGAAGCGATGAATGCCGAAGATCCGCTGTTTATCCTTTATACCTCCGGCTCCACCGGCAAGCCGAAAGGCGTGCTGCACACCACCGGCGGCTATCTGGTCTACGCCGCGACCACCTTTAAGTATGTCTTTGATTATCACCCTGGCGATATTTACTGGTGTACCGCCGATGTGGGTTGGGTGACGGGGCACAGCTATCTGTTGTATGGCCCGCTGGCCTGCGGCGCGACCACCTTAATGTTTGAAGGCGTGCCGAATTGGCCAACGCCCGCTCGCATGTGCCAGGTGGTCGACAAACACCAGGTCAACATTCTCTATACCGCCCCGACGGCCATCCGCGCGCTGATGGCGGAAGGCGATAAAGCCATTGAAGGCACCGACCGTTCTTCACTACGCATTCTGGGTTCCGTCGGCGAGCCGATCAATCCCGAAGCGTGGGAATGGTACTGGAAGAAGATCGGCAAGGAAAAATGTCCGGTCGTCGACACCTGGTGGCAGACTGAAACAGGCGGTTTTATGATCACGCCGCTACCAGGCGCTATCGAACTGAAAGCCGGTTCCGCCACCCGTCCTTTCTTTGGCGTACAGCCTGCGCTGGTGGATAACGAAGGCCATCCGCAAGAAGGCGCGACGGAAGGCAATCTGGTCATCACCGATTCCTGGCCGGGCCAGGCGCGCACTCTGTTCGGCGATCATGAACGTTTTGAGCAGACCTATTTCTCTACCTTTAAGAATATGTATTTCAGCGGCGACGGCGCGCGTCGCGATGAGGACGGCTATTACTGGATCACCGGTCGCGTGGATGACGTATTAAACGTCTCCGGCCACCGTCTGGGTACGGCGGAAATCGAATCGGCGCTGGTGGCGCATCCGAAGATCGCCGAAGCGGCGGTGGTGGGTATTCCACACGCTATCAAAGGCCAGGCGATTTACGCTTATGTGACGCTCAACCACGGCGAGGAGCCGTCGCCAGAACTGTACGCGGAGGTGCGCAACTGGGTACGTAAAGAGATTGGCCCACTGGCGACGCCGGACGTGCTGCACTGGACCGACTCACTGCCAAAAACCCGTTCCGGCAAAATTATGCGCCGCATTTTGCGCAAAATCGCGGCGGGCGATACCAGCAATCTGGGCGATACCTCGACTCTCGCCGATCCTGGCGTGGTGGAGAAACTGCTCGAAGAGAAGCAGGCCATCGCGATGCCGTCATAACCATAAATGCCGGATGGCAACGCGAAAGCGTTTTATCCGGCCTACGACCCTACCCCTGCCCTCTCTCAAACCGGGAGAGGGAAATATAAAAAAACCTCCCTCAAAGGATTTCGTGTTACAGGAAGGCGGCAAGCGAGCACACCCTCAGCAGCATAGTTCAAGTTCACTATGTGGCCGGGGCGCGCGAGTGCGGCCAACGCGCCTGTAGCGCGAAAGACGCAGGGGGACCTCTGGAGAGCTCTGTGATGAATGACCAAATTTATCAGCGGATAGAAGACAGTGCGCGTTTCAGGGAATTAGTTGAAAAACGGCAACGGTTTGCCACGATTCTGTCGGTTATCATGCTGGCGGTTTATATCAGCTTTATTTTACTGATCGCCTTCGCGCCTGGCTGGCTGGGCACGCCTCTACATGCGGGAACCAGCGTCACCCGAGGAATTCCCATTGGCGTCGGGGTGATTGTGATTTCTTTTGTGTTAACCGGAATTTATATCTGGCGGGCGAACGGCGAATTCGATCGTCTTAATAACGCCGTACTGCATGAGGTGAAAGCATTATGAAGAGAGTTCTGACGGCGCTTGCCGCCGCACTCCCCTTCGCCGCTCATGCGGCGGATGCCATTAGCGGCGCGGTTGAACGCCAGCCCACCAACTGGCAGGCGATTATCATGTTTTTGATTTTCGTCGTGTTTACGCTCGGTATTACCTACTGGGCCTCTAAACGCGTACGTTCCCGTAGCGACTACTACACGGCTGGCGGCAATATCACCGGGTTCCAGAACGGCCTGGCGATTGCCGGCGACTATATGTCCGCCGCGTCATTTCTCGGCATTTCCGCGCTGGTGTTTACCTCCGGTTATGACGGGCTGATCTATTCGCTGGGCTTCCTTGTCGGCTGGCCAATCATCCTGTTTTTGATTGCCGAGCGCCTGCGTAATCTGGGACGTTATACTTTTGCTGACGTTGCCTCTTATCGCCTGAAACAGGGGCCAATCCGTATTCTTTCGGCCTGTGGCTCCCTGGTAGTAGTGGCGCTTTATCTCATCGCCCAAATGGTCGGCGCCGGTAAACTGATTGAACTGCTGTTCGGCCTCAACTATCACATCGCCGTAGTGCTGGTCGGCGTGCTGATGATGATGTACGTGCTGTTCGGCGGGATGCTGGCGACAACGTGGGTGCAAATTATCAAAGCCGTCCTGTTGCTGTTTGGCGCCAGTTTTATGGCCTTTATGGTGATGAAACACGTCGGCTTTAGCTTCAATAATCTGTTTACCGAAGCCATGGCGGTACACCCGAAAGGCACGGCGATTATGAGCCCAGGAGGGTTGGTGCAAGATCCGATTTCGGCGTTGTCGTTGGGTCTGGGACTGATGTTCGGCACCGCCGGCTTGCCGCATATTCTGATGCGTTTCTTTACGGTCAGCGATGCCCGCGAAGCGCGCAAGAGCGTGTTCTATGCCACCGGTTTTATGGGCTATTTCTACATTCTGACCTTTATTATCGGCTTCGGCGCTATCATGCTGGTGGGGGCGAATCCCGCCTATAAAGATGCCGCGGGCGCGCTGATTGGCGGCAATAACATGGCGGCGGTACATCTGGCCAACGCGGTAGGCGGTAACCTGTTCCTCGGCTTTATTTCGGCAGTGGCGTTTGCCACCATTCTGGCAGTGGTCGCCGGTCTGACGCTGGCGGGCGCATCGGCGGTGTCGCATGATTTGTACGCTAACGTGTTCCGCAAAGGCGCAACCGAACGTGAAGAGCTGAAGGTGTCGAAAATCACCGTCCTGGTGCTGGGCGTGATCGCCATTATCCTCGGCGTCCTGTTTGAAAATCAAAACATCGCCTTTATGGTGGGCCTGGCGTTTGCTATCGCCGCGAGCTGCAACTTCCCCATCATTCTGCTTTCCATGTACTGGTCAAAACTGACCACGCGCGGCGCTATGCTGGGCGGCTGGTTAGGTTTACTGACAGCGGTGGTGCTGATGATTCTTGGCCCTACCATTTGGGTGCAGATCCTCGGCCACGAAAAAGCAATCTTCCCGTATGAGTATCCGGCGCTGTTCTCTATCAGCGTGGCGTTCCTGGGGATCTGGTTCTTCTCGGCCACCGATAACTCGGCAGAAGGCAACCGTGAACGTGAGCAGTTCCGCGCTCAGTTTATTCGCTCCCAAACGGGATTCGGCGTACAACAAGGGCGGGCGCATTAATCTTACCGTTTCCTCCGGCCCTGTGGGTCGGAGGAAAATCAGAACATCACCCTCGCCACCAGCGGAGCAGCCAACACCATCACCACGCCGGACAGCATCATTACCAGACTGGCGACGACGCCCTCCTGCTGACCAAGTTCATAGGAACGCGCCGTGCCCGCCCCATGTGACGCCGCGCCGAATCCTGCCCCTTTTGCCATGCCTTCCCGGATAGAGAGACGCAAAAATAGCGCGTCGCCGACCGCCATGCCAAACACGCCAGTGACGACCACGAACAGCGCCACCAGATCCGGCTGCCCGCCCAGGGGTTCTGCCGCCGCCAGCGCAAACGGCGTAGTAACGGAACGTACCGCCAGACTACGCTGAATCTCATCCGATAACGTGAACAGACGCGCCAGCCAAACGGAACTGGTGACTGCCACCACCGTCGCCGTCACTACGCCCGCGGTGAGCGACATCCAGTGACGTTTGATAATAGCGAGGTTATCGTACACCGGCACCGCAAAGGCAATGGTCGCCGGGCCGAGCAGCCACAATAGCCAGTGCGATTCACCAATGTAGTTTTGCCAGGAGATATGACCGAACACCAGCATTAACACCAGCAGTGCCGGCGTCAACACTAATGGCATCAACGGCAGTTTGCGAAAACGGCGATACAGACGCTTATTGGCGAAGTAAATCCCCAGTGTAATCACCAGACACAGTACGCTTAACTGAACGTTATTCACGGTTTAGCCTGCTCATCTCATAGCGATACACTTTATCCACCACCCACGCCGTCGCGCCGAGTACCATTAAGGTACTTATCGCTATCACCGAGAAGATGCGCCAGCCGTCCACCAGTAACAGATGGGCATAGTTCACTACCGCCACCACGGCGGGAACAAAGAATAACAGCATCTCCGCCAGCAGCCAGCGTGCGCCTGCGCGTACCCAGCTAAGCGGAATAATCCGGCAAACGATCAGCGCCAACATAAGCACCATGCCGACCAGATTCGCGGGCAACGGCAGGTGCAGCCAGGAGACAAGATATTGGGAAAAAATGAATAAACCTGCATAGAGCAGTACCTGAACCGGTACCTGGAGTCGTTGCACAACGGCAGGCGTAACGCGGCTTATCGCCACAGCCATGAGGGAATGTCCTGAAAAATAATACGGAGCGCCAGTATAGAGAACCTCCGTCACGGGCAGAAATGAATTAAAATCATTGCAGGCATAGTCGGAAGGAATAATCATGGATATCAGAACGCTGCGTTATTTTGTCGAGGTGGTGCGCCAGCAAAGTTTCACCCGCGCAGCGGAGAAGTTATTTGTCACCCAGCCCACCATTAGCAAGATGCTGAAAAATCTTGAAGATGAGCTTAACTGTACGCTACTGATCCGCGACGGACGTAAGTTATTGCTGACCGATACCGGACGCGTGGTGTTTGAACGCGGTCTGGCGATCCTCGCTGAGTTTCGCCAGTTAGAGGCTGAGTTGAGCGATATTAACCATCTCAATAAGGGCGTGCTGCGGCTGGGTATTCCCCCGATGGTCGGCATGTTGATGGCCGGGCCAATCAGTTTGTTTCGACAACGCTACCCTGGCGTTGAACTCAAAATTTCGGAGTTTGGCGGCCTGACGGTACAGCAGGCGGTAATGAATGGCGAGCTGGATGTTGCGATGACCGCGCTCCCGGTGGAAGAAGCGAGCGGGCTGACGACGTTATCGCTGTTCAGTCATCCGCTGTGCGTGCTGGTTCCCCGTTCCGGTCAGTGGACAACCTGCGACTCCATCGCGCCTGAAGCTCTGGCGGAGCATCCTCTTCTTATCTATAACGAAGACTTTGCCCTGAGCCGCCAGTTGATGACCTTATTTAGCCAGCATGACGTAAAACCACGGATTGCCGTGCGCAGCGGGCAATGGGATTTTCTCGCCGCCATGGTGCAAGCGGGCGTCGGCATCGCCATTTTGCCGGAGCCAATTTGTCAGCGTCTGGATAAGGCCACGCTGCGCTGGCTACCGCTGGAAAGCGATCTCCGCTGGCAGTTGGGCATGATTTGGCGAGAGGGCGTGTATCTGTCGCACAGCGCCCGGGCATGGTTAACCTGTTGCGAAGGGTTTTGGCTGAAACAACCGTAAGCCATGGGTTAAAACCCTTGCCGGATGGCGGCGCAAGCACCTTATCCGGCCTACTTGTAGGCCCGGTAAGCATGGCGCCACCGGGCCACAAGGACTACTGATTTTCTATCAGTAGCGCTTCCATCAAATCCAGGTCGTGCAGCAGCTTTTGCAATGTTTCATTGCTGATTTCTCGTGTGGCGCGCAGATGATACAACTCGGCGCGTTCGGAACGCAGCGCGGCAAGACGGAAACGTCGCTCCAGGTTTTCTTCCTGTATGGAGCTTTCGACATCGTTTCGCCCATCGGCACGGCGACGCAAGTTACCAATGACACGCGAGCTTACTTCAGTAAGCAACTGATTATCGATGTTTTCTTCGGTATCCGCCGCCAGACGCTCTTCCATTTTCTGAATGGCGACAATCGCCACTTCCGCCGTCGCCGCGCGGGCGATACGCTCCTCTTTCAACTGTTGCGCATGATCGGCGACTTCCAGATGTTGCAACAGCAGCGGCAGCATGATCACGCCGACAAACAACGAGAACAGAATGACGCCAGCCGCCAGGAATACCAGTTCATAACGCGCCGGAAATCCGCTGCCATCCGGCAAAAGTAACGGTATAGAGAGCACACCAGCCAGGGTGATCGCCCCACGAACGCCAGCGAAGGAGGCAATCAGAATTTCACGCGACGTCCAGCTGGCGAACTCCATCGGTTTCTTCTTCAAAAAGCGCAGGCTGAACTTTTTCATGGTCCACAGCCAGCCGAAGCGAACCAGCATCAATGCCGCATAAATCAGCACGATATCGGTAAAGAGCATCCAGGTTTCGACATTCGGGTCAGCTTCCGCCGCCGCCAGCGAAGATTCCAGAATACCCGGCAATTGCAGTCCCAACAGCAGAAAGACCATACCGTTAAAGACAAATTCCAGCATCGCCCAGGTACTGTTCGCGCGCAAACGCATTGCCAGCGGCGCGCGGCGCATTACGCCAGAACGGGTGATGGTCATCCCGGCGGCAACCGCGGCCAGGATGCCTGAGACACCAATATGTTCGGCAATCAGGTAAGACGCGAAGGGCAGCAGAAACAGCAGGACAATTTGCGTCGCGGGTTCATCGCCGCCCCAGCGGCTCAAAAAACGCAGCGAGCGGCCATACAGCCAACTGACCACAAAACCCGCCAGAATACCGCCGATAGCGACCTTAAAAAATTCCAGCGTCGCGCCGCCGACGGTAAAGACCATCGTCCCCATCGCCACCGCGACGGCGAATTTCAGCGATACCAGACCGGAGGCGTCGTTCATTAACGCCTCTCCCTGCAGAATGCCCATGATTTTTTTCGGGATGCGCCCCTCGCCCACAATTCCGGAGAGCGCTACCGCATCGGTCGGCGACAGCACGGCGGCCAGCGCAAAGGCGGGGATCAGCGGAATGCCGGGCACCAGCCAATAAATCAGGAAGCCGATTCCCACAACCGTTACCAGGACCAGCGCCAGCGCCAGCCCGAAAATCTCTCGTCCATGCTCAAGAAATTCACGGGTCGGCGTCTTCCAGCCATCCGCAAACAGCAGCGGCGGAATAAACAGCACCAGGAAGAGTTCCGGGTCAAATTCCACATGCAAACCAAACGTCGGCCACGCCAACAGCGCGCC
This sequence comes from Salmonella sp. SJTUF15570, assembly GCF_043357055.1. Classification (NCBI taxonomy): domain Bacteria; kingdom Pseudomonadati; phylum Pseudomonadota; class Gammaproteobacteria; order Enterobacterales; family Enterobacteriaceae; genus Salmonella; species Salmonella sp. SJTUF15570. Next base: position 428,229 of record NZ_JBEUKJ010000003.1, read on the forward strand.
AACGGCGATCTGCATAAGGGGTAAAGGAAGCTGGAAGGGTAATACACGCGTAAATACCCCCGACAGCGAGACCACAAGGGTCATGATGAGTATTGTGAAGAAAATTTCCATGCGTTCCCTGTTTGCGATGTTTTTTATGATGGAGAAAGGCATCATGCCTCGGTTTCACCTTCTTCAGATTAACGCAAAAGGTAACGTGATGTGTCCTGAAAATGAAAACGGGCGACCAACGCCGCCCGTTTTTCAGAATGAAGGCAGAACTAGATAGCCCAGCCGCCAGCATAAAAAGCGACCAGCGCGACCGCAATGACGACAGTTCCGATATTCAGCTTACGCCATTCGCCGGAAACCAGACGCCCGACGACCAGCGTGGCAAAGCCGATCATAATCCCGGTGACAATGTTACAGGTCAGTACAATAAATACGGCCGTTACCAGCCCCGCCATCGCATCGACGAAATCAGCAAAATCGATTTTCGCCACGTTACTCAGCATCAGCAGACCGACATACATGAGCGCCGGGGCGGTTGCGTAGACGGGAACGAGATAAGAGAGCGGCGAAAGAAACAGGATCAGCAAAAACAGCACGCCCACGGTAATCGCCGTCAGGCCCGTTTTACCACCCGCCGCCGTACCGGCCGCAGACTCGATATACACCGCGGCTGGCGCCGCCCCGACCAGGCCGGAGAAAACGCTACTCAGGGAGTCGGTGGTTAGCGCTTTACCGCCATCGATAATTTGTCCGTCTTTGTCCAGCAGATTAGCCTGCCCTGCGACCGCACGGATCGTTCCGGTCGCATCAAACACCGCCGTCATCACCAGCGCCAGTACGCTTGGCAGAACGACAGGGTTTAACGCGCCCATAATATCCAGGCTGCCGATCAGTGAGTTGCCGTTTTCATCGCTCAACGAAGGCATGGCGAAAATGCCGGAAAAATGGACGTTAGGATCGAAGAGCAAACCCACAATAGAAATGCCAATAATGGTCAACAGAATGCCGCCGGGGACTTTCAGCTTTTCCAGACCGAGAATAACAGCCAGCCCTACAAGCGACATAATCACCGGGAAGGTGTCGAAATCGCCCAGCGCGACCGGCAGGCCATCCAGCGGGTTTTTAATGACCAGGCCGACGCCGTTGGCGGCAATCAGCAACAAAAACAGGCCAATACCGATACCGGTTCCGTGGGCCACGCCCTGTGGCAAGTTACGCAAAATCCAGCTACGAATGCCAGTGGCGGAGATAACGGTAAACAGTACGCCCATCAGGAATACGGCGCCAAGCGCGACCGGGACGCTAATATGCTGCCCCAGGACCAGGCTAAACGCGGTAAACGCCGTCAACGAGATAGCGCAACCGATAGCCAGCGGCAGATTCGCCCAAAGCCCCATAACGATAGAGCCGACGCCTGCGACCAGGCAGGTCGCTACAAAGACGGCGGCAGGCGGGAACCCGGCTTTACCCAGCATCCCTGGCACCACGATGACGGAGTAAACCATCGCGAGAAACGTGGTTAAGCCAGCAACGACTTCCTGGCGAACGGTGCTCCCGCGTTGTGAAATTTTAAACCAGGCGTCGAGTGAACCGCCGGTACGCGCTGAAGGCGTAGACATAGAAAACATCCCCTGAGAATTTATTATTCGTCGGTATACGTGGGAGGTAATCCACTAACAGCGCAACGTTATCTCCTTGTGCTACATTTACGACAACCGGGGCGCCGCAAAAAAAGCAAACGTTTAGCTCCACGTATACAAAACGGGTGGCAAAAAAAAGCAAACGATTATCCAGCGATCATCAACGCTTTTTCAACTGAACTTTACCGCTTTTTATGCTTTTCTGCTTAGTATGCTCAATAAATAGCCAGACGATGCGCAAACGTTATCGTCCCTGCGCAATCCAGCAACAATTTTTCGCATCGCTGTTAGCAAATACGTTGCGCAATCTGCTCACAAAAACGCCATTATCCGCCAGGAATGGTAAACGGACCGCCCTGCTGAATCGCTCGCTGCCAGGCTGGACGCATTTCTACCCGCGCTTTCCATGCGTTGATATGGTCGAGATGAGCGATCCCGCCTCGGGCAAGCAGCGCAAATAGCGGGAAACTCATCTGGATATCCGCCATACTTAACTGCTCTCCGGCAAACCAGGGGTGATTTGCCAGATGCCCGTCAATAAAGCGCGCATGGGTTTCCAGTTGCGGATTGAGGTACGCTTTTTGCGCGCCCTTACCGATAACGCCGCCCAACGTTCGCAGGCCCAATGGTACCGGCGGTTTACCCAGAGAGGTAAAGAGCAGTCTCATCAATAGCAAGGGCATGAGCGAACCTTCAGCGTAATGTAGCCAGAATCGATAGTGTTGTTTCCCCTGCGCATCCGCAGGTTTAAAGCGTCCGATACTGTCGTAAGTGTCCTGCAAATATTCCAGGATGGCGCCCGATTCCGCAATAACCATACCGTGATCTTCGATAACCGGAGACTTGCCCAGCGGATGCACTTTTTTCAATGTCGGCGGCGCCAGCATGGTCTTTTCACGCTGGTAACGCACAATCTGGTAAGGCAACGCCAGCTCTTCCAGCGCCCAGAGGATGCGCTGCGAACGAGACTGATTTAAATGGTGCACCGTCAGCATGGCTGTCTCCTGTAAGGTATGCCAACTAACTATAGAAAATTATGGCAGTTGCCGTAAAAATTTCGGCTAAAAAATGAGCATTTCGCTGGCGAACAGGGCGTCGTCGCTTACACTTACAGTATCAACACAAACCGGAACCTCCACCACGTGCTCGATATGAGGGGTGTTGACGTCGGGGGAAACCCTCCTGTAATCAGCGGGATAGAGCGAAAGACAAAGACCGGAAACAAACTAAAGCGCCCTTAGCGGCGCTTTAGTTTTAGGTGGACTCAGCCCGATGGCCGAGTGCATGTTAATCATCTTCAAGCAGCCGGGCACCCGTCCCGTGTTCGCCAAGCCTGTCGCCTGGATTTCGCAGCGGACAGTCGCTACGCGATAAACAGCCGCAGCCGATACAACCGTCCAGCTCATCGCGCAACGCCACCAGCGTATGAATACGTCGGTCTAACTCTTCGCACCACTGCGATGAGAGCTGCTTCCACTCTTTCGCGCTTAACGTATGCCCTTCCGGCAAGATACCAAACGCGTCGCCGATAGTTGCCAGCGGGATGCCGATACGCTGGGCGATCTTGATAATCGCGACATAACGCAACACGTCACGCTTGTATCGCCGTTGGTTACCGCTATTACGGATACTGGTAATTAGCCCTTTGCTTTCATAGAAGTGCAGGGCGGACACAGCAACACCGCTACGTTTCGCAACTTCCCCCGGCGTCAGTAAGGCTTTTAAACGGGGAGATTTTTTTTCCATAAATCGCTTTACCTCAAGTTAACTTGAGGAATTATACTCGCCCGCAGACAAAACGACGAATCGAATACTGTTTAAGAGGCAACAATATGTCGCATCAGCAGATAATTCAGACCCTTATCGAATGGATTGATGAACATATCGACCAACCGCTAAACATTGATGTGGTGGCAAAAAAATCGGGCTACTCCAAGTGGTATTTGCAGCGGATGTTTCGTACGGTAACGCATCAAACATTAGGCGAGTATATTCGCCAGCGCCGTCTCCTGTTGGCGGCTGTTGAGCTACGAACGACCGAGCGCCCGATTTTTGATATCGCGATGGACCTGGGCTATGTATCGCAGCAAACCTTCTCGCGTGTATTCCGCCGCGAGTTCGATCGCACTCCCAGCGATTACCGTCACCGCCTGTAGGGCGTCTGCCCGCGTATCGTCAGAGGCGCGGGCGTTTGTTGTAACCAGGCGATGAATTCCTGTGGTGGCAACGCCTTCGCAAAGTGCCATCCCTGACAATACTGAACGCCGCGTTTTAGCAACCAGCTAACCTGTTCAGCCGTTTCAACCCCCTCCGCAATGATTTTTAGCCGCAAACTTTGCGCCATTTCAATAATATGTTCCACAATCAAATGGCTGGCGCTATTAGTGGTTAGCGTGTCGACAAAAGATTTATCAATTTTTAAAAGGTCGACATTTAATGAGTACAGGTTATGCAAGTTCGAATAGCCGGTACCAAAGTCATCAATTGCCACCTCGTATCCCGCCTGGCGAAACGCCTGAATAATCGGCGTCATTTTAGGCACATCAATAAATCCGCGCTCGGTCACTTCAACCTTTATCTGTTGCGCAAGCACTGAATGCTGACGCGTTTTTTCATGAATCATCACAATTAGCCGGGAAGAGAGAAAATCGGCGGCAGAGAGATTGATAGAGACATAAAGATGCGGGTGCGCGGCCAGAAAACCACCTAAATCATTAAATACCTCTTCGACGACATAATCGGTGATCTGCTCAATCATCCCCTCTTTTTCCGCTAGCGGAATAAATTCGCACGGGCTCATCACCGGACCGTGATAGCCCGGCCAACGCAATAGCGCTTCGGCACCTACACATGTCCCGTTTCGGATATCAATGATCGGCTGATAATGAAGGCAAAGCTGGTGCCTGGTAATGGCCCGTTGCAGCAATCGACGCGGTGAGTAATATGCCTGCCGGGATCGTGACCACATAAATAAGACGATAATGCTACAGATGATCCCTAACGGTAGCGTTAACGTAAGCTGATGAAAGAGGTTCTGGTAAAAGCGTTGCTTTGAGGTTGACACAATCGCGGCAACCGGTCGTTTTGCTGATTTAACCAGAGTATAAAAACGCTCACCCTGTTGGAACACAGGTTCACTCCGTCGTACCAAAGGTAATAGCTGATCAGCCTGCGCCTGTTCACTCAGGGAGAAAAAGGTGTTGGTCACCGTATCATACATTCCCCAGGCCAACGCCGGATCGTCTGACATCACCTCGCTATAAGATAAGGGATTGATAACCGCGACATAGTTTCCCCTCTGCATATATGTCATTTTATAACCGTTGAAAAAAGGCGTATCACGATAGTAATAAATAGCGATGTCAGGCTTTCGTTTATAGTCAGCGCGGGGAATAAAATAAGGACTTGTTGGCGTCATAACCGTAGAGCATAGAAAACGCTGGCCCTTAGCATAAATCAACTCATTAATGTACAAACGACTGCGGATAATATTCAGCATTCGCTGTTGATGGGCTGGCGTACAGGCTTGCCCCTGATATTGTTCAGCGGCATCGCGGGCTAAATCTGCTTGCAGGATAACCCGCTCCGTTTTATCTAATACCAACTGCGCAAATGAATGTAACTGATTTCTGGTTTCAGAGACTGCCCGGATATGAGCAAACCAGATCGCCAGCAATACAGGAAGTAACACCACAATGATCGTTCCGAGAAATCTCAACACCTTGCGTCGTGTGCTTTGACTCATTTTCAGCCTATTTCCCTGCATTATTTGTGACTATTATTGGCAAAATAAGACGTGAACCAAACGGAGGTTTACGGTGCATGAATTTATCAATATTAGCAACAGACTTTTACCGATCAACATTTACCATTAATAACTACGCGCAATCTCTTTCGCATACCAGGCAGGACGCTAAATATTTTTGATAATATCAGATTTATACTCAAGTAAACGATGGGGTATACATCTTTACTCCTTTCTTTTGATAAATAACTTGATATTTTTATCAGGTCTGAATTTCACGAAAAAAAATAAAAGAGTAGTAATAATACATCTTTGCTTTCCGGCAGTTTCTCTACGGACGCGTAGAAGTCACACAAAAAATACGGTTATAAAACGCACAAAAAATACATTGCCGATCTGGCGAACAAGCTTGTTTTTGTGATATAGTTCACAAAAACAATGAAATAGAAACAATGTTTCATTCGATGTTGATGTGACGTCCGTTGATAGCCAGAATGTCCCACGTTTCCCGGGAACAACGCCGAGCTGTCCTGGACAAAGGTCTATTCAGAGGAAATGTTTCATGGCTGCCATAACCACTGGTGTCGTTCTTCTCCGCTGGCAACTGTTGAGCGCCGTGCTCATGTTTTTAGCCAGCACGCTCAATATCCGTTTCCGTAAATCAGATTATATTGGTCTGGCGGTGATCAGTAGCGGTCTGGGCGTGGTATCCGCCTGCTGGTTTGCCACCGGCTTACTCGGTATTACCATGATGGATCTCGCTGCGATCTGGCATAACATTGAAGCCGTAATGGTCGAAACGATGAGCCAGACCCCGCCAGAATGGCCGATGGTGCTGACCTGATACGCTATCGCTGCCGCTGAAGCCGCCCACCGGTTATCTCAACGCGGAATCGCGCGCCAGGGGTAGCCTTGCGAACCATCACGTCCCTCACATAGCCGTTGATGAGGGCCGCCAGGTGTGGTTATCCAAAAATGGCAAGTGGAATAGCCCTAACAGAATCGAGCTAAACTTATTGAAGACATTGCCGACTCGTTAAATGACAAAAAAGACCCGTTTGTGCAACGGGTCTTTTTTATTAAGCAGTACCACCTGATAACAGCGACAAGCGCTGCTTATTTTACATTAATAATTTATCCGGAGAACAATCACGGATTATTTTTCCACCTTTCATTACCAGAACCCGGTCAAAATACTTTATCAGATATCGACGATGCGTCACCATGATCAACGTTTTCCCATGAATAAACTCATCTAAGTTATCAAAAATTTGCTTCTCGGTATTCTCATCCAGATTTGATGTTGGTTCATCCCATAAAAAGACGCTGGCGTTACTGCTCAGACTACGTGCTAATAATAACTGCTGCTGCTGTCCGGATGACAGGTTTTTAGCCATAAAATTCACCGGAAACTTCAGCCCCATAGGATGTTGCAAGATAAAACCACAGTTCGCCAGATGAAGCGCCTTGAGTACCCGGCCCCTGTCGTTTTGCGGTTTTAACGCGAAATTACTTTCAATGGTTCCGGTGAATAAAACATCATGTGTCGTCACCACACTTAAATGCTGAGAAAAAAAGTTCTGCGATAAATGTCCTAAGTTATATCCATCATATAAGATGGCACCGTCTGTTGGCGAAAGGTAGCCAGATAGCATTCCCAGTAATGAGCTTTTTCCTGCTCCGCATTCGCCTACCACCGCGACACGTTGCCCCGCAGGTATGTCTATAGACAGTCGGTTAATAATCATCGGAGATTGAGCATCATACTGATAACTCACGCCCCGGATAGAGATATCGCCATTGCACTTTGATATGGACTGTAATGCCGGTGTTTTTTCTGCCTGATCTTCATCAAAAAAAGAAAGCAGATCCTTACCGGTTTTTTCTGCTGATAAAATAGAGATTAATGTAGAAGAAAAATTCGAAATGATCCCGGAGATACGACCAGAGACAATGACAGATGAAACAATTGCGCCAGTGGTAACATCCCCCTTAATTACCATAAAAAAGGCTATTACCATAATGGTTATTTGGGTGATAGATGACATACTCCCCAATATAGATTGATAGATAAGATTTAATTTCCTTATCTTCAGGTTAAGATACGACTGTTCATTTGATGTATTAACCCAATCAAAAAGTAAACCTTGATTATTTAAGGTATGGATCATTTTAATAGATAAGAAAACTTCTGAGATGAAAATATTCCTGTTCTTCTGTCCTTCTTTTTGTTTGTTCATTAACTCATTAGTATAATGGTGGTTAACGATGGAAATAATAATAGAGACGATAAACATGGTAACAGGTACAATAACGACCAGACCTAAATTTACATATATAACAATGAGAAATATAATAAATATTGGAATATCGGCTATACGTTGAAAGATCGAGTTTAATAAAACGGGTTTAATTTTCTGAAACTCATTCCATAGCACAAATGCTGATGACATGGATCTGCCATTTTTCTTTTTACTATACAGGACCGCTTCAAGAAATGCGATATCAATATCGACGTCATCCTGCCTTGCTGTGATAGACTGATAAATATCTTTCGAAGTACGAAGGATAAACTCAAAAACAATAAATACAGCAACAATTATAGCCACGCCAAATAAAGATGAAACCGAAGCACTTGGAACAAGCTTATCATAGAACAGATTACTAAATACTGGGATAGTTAACGCAAAAATTGCCATAAAAAGAGATGAAAAGAAGTATTTAGTATAAAAAATCTTGTTCATCGATAAAGAGTTTTTTATGATATTTTTTACTCTTATACTATCAACAACTTTATTTAAAGGCAGTATACTAAATGCAGATAACTCTTTTAAATATTCATCTTCAATTTCAACATAACAGAGTTCACCGCGCGCGTTTACCAACTTTATTTTTTGCCCGCCGCTCACACACACCATCCACTTCATTTCTGGTGTTAATAGTAAAATCGGCATAGGCTCATTTAGTAAATCCTCACCATTATTAAATAATATATCCTGTAGAGAAAGCCCTAACGACAAAAAGAAATTCTTCATTTGTATAGAGTCATCAGTGTTATTTCTGTCGTATTTTTTAAATCTTAAATTTATATCATCCTCTTTGATGTCAATTTTTATGTTGAATTTTTTAGACACTATAGATAATGCCGTTTCCGCACTTAAATAATAAGGTTCTAGTTTTTTATCCATAAGTAACCCCCCTCACCCAAAGGTGAGGGGTCTCCGTTATTATGCGTGTTCTTCTTGATTATCTACAGGTAGCGTAACTTCATTAACGGCGAAAACATCAATAGCGCCGTTATTGTTGTGCCCTACAGAACTCGTGGAAGGGGAATCATTAATATCATCCTCGGTCTTTCCTCTTGCATTCATTGCGTTCACAATATCCGCCGAGGAGTGATCGACTGAGAATGTTTTTTCCTTAATCAGGAAATCATCGTCCTTATCAATGAATTTCACGTCCATAGTATATTCACCATCTTCCAAAGATAGCGGAACTTCGAATATTGCTTTCTGGTTAGTTATCGGCAGAGTAAACTCTTCTCCTTCAAACATAACACTGACATTAACAATATTCTCAGGTACTGATATTTCAAAAGAAGGTGTCTGACTAATTGAACGATCTATTTCATCCCCAGAGTCAGCGTTTAACAATGTAATACTATAGGCTGTCTCCTTCACCACGCTTTCTTCCGCCGCCGACGGCACAGTTCGAAGATGCGTAGCGCTTTCGGCATTCACTGTTTCAGACTCCGGTGGAGTAACCGCTATTGCCGTGGCGTCATCGCTCGCATCGTTATGCTGGCTATCCGCTGTTACCGTCACCGTTGAGTCAACCGTCACCTCCAGCGAAGCAGATTGCTGTGAATTCCCCGCGCGATCCACCACCGTCACGCTCAGCGTGTAGGTACCGTCATTCCAGGCGGCTGGCGGCGTGAAGGTCCAGCCATCCGCGCCTTGCGTCGCCTGATAGATGTCTGTCACGCCATTATGCGTCACGTTTACGGTCACCCCGGTCACATCAGCATCAATATGCTGCAGCGTGAACTTAGGTTGGGTGTGATTGTGATTCGTCACGTTATCGCTGTCTGAAGCGCCATTGTCTTCACCTGCTGCCAGCGCAATCTCCGGCACGGTCAGCGTACTGTCGATCGTAACGGTAATGGGTAACGAGTTTTTCTGATTACCCGCGGCATCGCTTGCGATTACCGATATCGTATAGGAACCATCAGCTAACGGTGTACCTGGCGTAAAGAACCAAACGCCATCGGCATTTTTTTCAGCATTATATACGGTCCCATTGATATCGACCTGAACGACCACAACATCGCTTTCCAGATTCCCGATAATAAAGGTAGGCTGATTATCTCGCGTAATATTATCGCCCGCCGTACCACTGTCTGAGTCTGGAGATAATGAAATAACAGGAGTCTCTTTCATGATATCGAGAGGGACATCATCACTCCGGTTACCAATCGCATCCACACTCGTAATGGTAAACTTCCCTTCCGATGGATACGGGATCGCCATACTCCATTTACCATTATCAGGAACGGTTAACGTATAAGTATTCCCATTACTATCGGTTATTATTAGCTGAGATTTGGCTTCCGCCGTTCCCTGCATAATAATTAGATCGTTGACAATATATGAATAAGTTACGACCGGAGCGTTTGGCGGCGTTCGATCAATAAATATTTCATGTACCTCTTCCTTACGGTTGCCTGCGTTATCCTCAATACTCAACGTGATATCGTATTTACCTTCCGGAAGCTGATCGGTCGATAATTCCCACTGCCCATTAGCCGCAACGACAGCGGTTGCCAACGTGACCCCTGCCACGATTAATGATACCGTAGCGCCAATTTCCCCCATACCTCTCATGGTAATAGTGGAGCTATTACTCCACCAGTCCGTTTTCGATGATGATTTATTGTCATCAAGCTCGCTGGTAAATACCTGGATATGCGTATCGACCCAAATGGAATACTTTTCCTGATTGACGTTACCAGCACGGTCCGTAGATTTAACAGTGATATCCAGCTGGCCTTCTGTGAAATAAAGCGGGTTCACCGGCATCTGCCAGTGGCCTTTGTCATTAACCCAAACTTCCCCCACATTTAAGCCATTAATGATGATTTCTATTTTGCTATTGGGCTCGGCACTGCCACTAAACAATAAGTTACGCGTCGTGTCCGTTATGTATATTTTGCCATCACTACCGGTCATCTCTGCTAACGTTTGTCCGCCGATAGAATCAATGGCGACAGGCGTCGTATTTAAGGTATCGATAGTAAAGTTTAGCGTTTTCGAGGTAGCCGTGTTGCCTGCTTTATCGGTGATAACATAATAAATGCTATGGGAACCATCGCCCAACGGTGACTCAGGTCGATAAACTTGATTTCTGTCCGTCACCGTGATCGTATCGACTAACACCCCATCAATGAAAATCTGAACACTCTGGTTCATTTCTCCAAAAATACTAAACGCAGGCCGGGTCTGACTCGTTATACTATCATTACTGAAAATACCGTTATCAGAACCTGCCATCATAACAGGATTATCGATAAACGTACTGGTATCTATCGTGACGAGTAAGCGAGGCGATTCTGCCGTATTACCTGCCGGGTCTTCGGCAACCACTCGGATAGAATATTCACCATCTTTTAACGCATTATCAAACTGATAGGACCAGGTTCCATCTTCCAGCACAAGCACATTTGCCACGATCTTTTCATCCACATAAATATGGATTGTGGCTCCCGCTTCTGCGGTGCCTACTAACACAGGCTTGTTGTGACTAGTAATCAGATCGTCAAGTGAACCAGAGTTGCTTGCATCTTCAAGGTTGAGCGTTGGGAAGTCGGTTGATGAATCGACATCCACGCTATAATCCTTGCTCACTTCAGTGTTGCCAGCAACGTCAGTAATGCTGAAATGAATATTAAACGTACCATCATCTTGCAGCAGTATCGGCGCGCGCCATGTGCCATCAGCCTCAACCATAACAACGTTGACTAATTTACCATCGACAAAGATGCTGACCTGAGAACCAGCCTCCCCGACACCTGAGACTGACAACGCCCGGTTATTAGAGAGGGCCGGTAATGAATCTTCATCAATGTCAAAGACAGCAATTTGAGAATCGATTGTCACGGTTGTAATCGCAGACTCAACCCGGTTACCAGCAGTATCCGTAGCAACAAATTGCACCTGATACTCGCCGTCGGCGCTATTTGCCGGCATGGTATAGCTAATATTACCTGACGAGCTCGCCTCTACTGTGCCTTGTAACACACCATTAATATAAACCTGTACCGTCGCGCCGGGATCGGTCATGGCAACCAGTACCGGAGACTTATTATTGGTAATCAGATCATATTTATCACCGCTATTAGTATCCCGACTTAATGAAATATCGCTGATTTCAATCTGCGTATCATGTTCTATCAGAATATCTTTTTGTTGGCTGTTGCCCGCTTTATCTTCCGATACCACGACAAAGGCATTACTACCTTCACGCAGATCTAATTCTGCGCTCCATCGACCATCATTGCCTACCACCAGGGTAGCAATAACCCCCCCCTGCGGATTCCTGATGGTTAAAGTACTTCCGGCTTCGGCAGTACCATCGATGGTGACATGAGATTTATTGGTGATCCAGTCGCCAACTTTGCCACTGTCATCAGCTTCGCGTAATACCACGGTTAACGGCGAAATTACTGTATCCAGTATTACATTCTGCGGACCAAACTCTCTGATATTGCCGGCAACGTCTTCAACTTTAAACGTTAATTCATAATTACCGTCATTACCCAAAGCGGGTAATACTACGCCCCAGTGTCCTGCGCCTGTCGTATAAGCAATCGCTTTTTCAACGCCATTCACAAAGATAGTGATTTTGCTGTTTGGCTCACTGGTGCCGCCAATCTCCGGCGTCACCGTATTGATATATCCGCCCTCATGCATTCCAGATATATTCCATACCAGTTCAGCAACCTCGGTATCGATAGTGACATCAACGGCGGTGGAACGCAGTTCGCTATTATCGCGAGGGTTGACGATACCCACCTGGACGACATAATGGCCATCTTTCATTTCCGATAACTGGAAAGTATATCGACCCGCTGTATCCGCTGTCGCCTCGCCGACCTTCACGCCATCCACATAAATACTCACAATCGCATTAGGTAACGTGTTCCCAACCAGGGTCGGCGTTTTATTATTCGTGGTAAAGTCTCCTAAGGCACCACTATCGCTCTCCTCGCTGAGCTTTATGGTTGGAGGCGTGACATCAATAACAGGTATTACGACAGGAAAGTCGACCTGCGACGATTCATTACCCGCTTTATCTTTGGCAACAATGCTCACAACATAGGAGCCTGGCGCTAATACTGATGGCGGCGTCCAACTCCATTCGCCATTCGCATTGGCGTTTGCCGAGCCGACCACTTTCCCATCCCACTGAATCATAATCGTCGAGAACGCTTCGGCGAGCCCTTTGAACTCAGGACGCAGGCTGGTTGCTTCATACTGATCATCAATAGATGGATCCGAAAGGCGAATGGTAGGATCGATCGTAACCGTATCGATAGTGAATCTTTCCTGCGTTTGCGCAGTATTTCCCGCGACATCTGTTGCGACGACGTTGATGGTATACATGCCATCCGGCAGGATATTCGGCGTCACACTCCAGTTGCCATCGGCGCCAACCGTAATCGTGTGTTTTAGAACCTCCCGACCTGACTTATCGTCAACAATGGTAATCACCAGTTTCGCATTGGGCTCTGCAGTACCTTCGAATTTGGGATTTTGCTTATTCGTAAGGTTATCGCTATTGGAGCTGCCGGTATCAGACGCTGGCTCCATTCTGACACTGACGCTTGTCGTGGTATCAATGGTAAAGGGCAGCTTAGTTTCAGAAGTATTTCCGGCAATATCTCTGAAGACAACAACGGCTTCATATACGCCATCGTTTAACGCAACGGGAACCTGAAATTCCCAGAGGTTATTGCCATTTGCCGTAACCGGATAAGAAACGCCGTTAATTCTGATTACCACAGTATCAATATCGGCGGGTACATTGCCAATAACGAAACGTGGTTTAGTGACACTCGTAATATTATCAACAGCGCTTTCGCCAGTATCATCCGCATCCAGCAAATCAATACGGGGATCAGAAACAACAGTGTCTATTGTGAATGATACCTCTTTGCTAATTTTATTACCTGCGATATCTTCAGCCACTATTTCTATTTTGTAAGTTCCATCCACTAACGGTGTATCAGGGGTAAATAGCCATTTATTACCTGCCCCCTGAGTCAGTGTGCTGGATTTCCCGTTTAAAATTACCGTCACGCTCTGCAGCGGTTCTCTGGCTGAAATTTCAAAACGTGGAGAGGTAATATTCGTAATACCATCCGTAGAATCCTTTCCGGCGTCGTCCAGCATCACGACGCTCAGGCCGTCAATCTGCGTATCCACGGTGAAGCCCAACGTGGAATTTGCCGTATTCCCTGCCCGATCAGTCGCCTGGACATGGAGAGTATAATGACCATCAGACAATGCGCTACCTGCAGTAAATTGCCACTGCCCGGCCGCATTTTTACTGACAGGCGTCCAGTTTACGCCATCGAAAGAAACCAGCACCGATGTCACATCATCAGGCGTTGCAATTTCAAAAGAGGGACGGGTAGCATTGGTGACATTATCGTGATCGTTGACGCCGCTATCTGTTGTTAACGTAACACTGTCAATCTGAACCTGCGTGTCGATTTCAATCTTCAGTTCAGCCGATGTTTTGGTATTACCAGCAATATCCGTTACGGTAACAGAGATCGTATGCTGACCGTCAGACAGCGGTTGATCCGGCGTAAAGGTTAAATTCCCCCCTGTGTTTTCAATGGTGTAATCCCGACCATCAAGATGAACCACAATGTGTGATACATCATTATCGACATTACCGATAATAAACACCGGTTTGTTAATCCTGGTAAGATTATCATTAGTATCATCACCAGTATCATGGGTGGGATCGAGTACAATTGTCGGCTCTTGCAGAGTCGTATCAATCGTAAACTGCAGCGTTTCTTGCGCAACGTTGCCGGCGATATCAGTCACATCAACCAAGAGAGTGTGTTGCCCATCAGGTAATGCCGAACCGACATTAAATATCCAGCGGCCATCCCCTCCTTTTGTGAGTTCAATCCAATTAGCGGCGTTATCGATTTTAACGCGCACATGGGTAATATCATCAGCGGTAACAATACTAAACTGCGGCTTGTCGACTTTGGTAATGTTATCTACATCGCTATCACCGCTATCTGTAACCAACGTGACGCTTTCAATTTCAGCCGTCGTATCTATCACAACAGGTAATGGTTTCGATGTCGCGGTATTTCCGGCCTTATCTTCAACCGTAACGGTAATATTATAAGAACCATCCGGAATGGCATTGCCTGGTGTAAATTGCCAACCAGCCCCAACCTTAGTCGCGTTATAATCATGACCATCAATCGTCACCACGACTTTGATAACATCGGGGTCAACATTACCAATCGTAAAGGTGGGTCGTGAAATATTAGTAATATTATCGGCGGTATTCGCTCCGGTATCTTGTCCTGCGTCTAAAGCAATAGTAGGAACCTGTATATTAGTATCGATATTAAATACTAAATCTTTATTCGCAATATTACCTGCCTGATCCGTGGCCTCTACGCGAAGGGTATATGTGCCGTCAACCAGAGTATTCGGGCTGTCAAAAATCCACTGTCCGTCGGCATTTTTGCGTATCACATTCCAGTTAGCGCCACCATCCAGGGTTACGCGTACCTGGACGACATCACCGGGAACGTCAATTCTGAATGACGGTTTGGCAACATTCGTTAATTGATCATTCTGCACGCCAGTATCATTAAGCAATACGATATTGTTAATGGTTGTCGTGGTATCAATACGCACCTCTAACGGCGCAGATTCTTTTACATTCCCCGCCAGATCTTCCACCACAACGGCTAACTGATATGAGCCATCAGCCCAGCTCGCAGAAGGCGTAAAGCGCCATTGACCATTGGTGAATACCGCCGCTTCCTCGTGCGTTTTACCGTTGTAAGTTACTTTGACCATCACGCGCGTAACGTCAGAATCAACCTGGCGTATGTCGAACACAGGCCGATCGTGATTGGTGAGGCGATCGCCAACAGTACCGCTATCTTCGCCGGCCGCCAGCTCAATCACCGGCGTAGTCAACGTACCGTCTATCGTCACCTTTAAAGGCGCGGATGTTTGCTGGTTGCCTGCCACATCTGTTACCGTCACGGTGAATGTGTAGCTACCGTCCGCCAAAGCAGAATCCGGTCGATAGCGCCAGCCGTCGGCTGATTCGGTGAGTACTACCGTTTTAAACGTGCCGTTATGCTCAATACTCAATTCCACGTGTCGAACATCTTTATCGATACTCCCCAACACAAATACTGGTTGAGTGACGCTGGTCAGATTATCGTTTTTATTCTGTCCGGTATCCTGATCGGGCGCCAGCTCAATGGTTGGCGTCAACAACGTGATGTCGATAGTAAAATTGAGCGTCTCCGTCATCTTATTACCCGCACCGTCAGTCACTTCCACGGTCAGGGTATGCTGTCCCTCTGGCATATCCGTCGGCCAGGTGTAATCCCAAATGCCAGCCGTCGAACTCTTGATTGCAGTAACCCAGGTCGTGCCGCCGTCAATACTCAGAAGAACCTTTTCCACATCATCCGGTACCGAGATCTGGAACTGCGGACGCACATGTTTTGTCACATTATCGCCAGGGACGCCGCTATCGTTGACTAATTCAATACGATCAATGGCTATTTGCGTATCCACTGTCACCGTCAGCGGCGTAGACGGACGCGTATTTCCCGCCCGATCCTCCACTGTCACCGTCAGCGTATAATCACCGTCGCCCCACGGCGCTGGCGGTGTAAAGCTCCATCCTCCAGCCCCCTGTGTCGCGGTAAACGAGGTTGTCGTTCCATTATGCGTGACGCTGACTGTAACGTTGATAACATCCGAATCGATATTCTGCAGAATAAAGGTCGGTCGGGTGCGATTGGTCATATCATCGCCAGGCGTACCGGTATCATCCGTGCTATCCAGCGCAATGGTCGGCGTCGACAACCGGGTGTCGATGAAAAATTCAAGCGTTTGCGTCGCCGTATTGCCCGCTCTGTCGGTGACCATGACGGTTAGGGTGTGTTTTCCATCGCCCATATCCGTTGGCCAGGTATAGCCCCAGACGCCTTCGATACCCTGCGCCGCGCTCACCCAGTTTGCGCCCCCATCAATGCTCAGTTGCACAGAATTCACATCCGCCGGCACCGTGATCTCAAACTGCGGACGGGTACTGTTAGTTAGATTGTCATCAGGCACGCCATGATCATTGACCAATGTAATATCAGTAATGCTGGTTTGCGTATCTACCGTCACTATCAGCGGCGTGGACTGGCGGACATTCCCCGCGTTATCCTGGACTTCTACCGTTAGCGTATAGCTACCGTCCGCCCAGTCAGCATCTGGCGTAAAGCGCCACTGTCCTCCAACCTGGGTTAGTGTCACTTCCTGGCTATTGCCGCCCTGTGTGATCCGCAAAATGACCGAGTGCGCATCGGCGTCAATATTGCCAATGGTAAAGCCCGGTCTTTTGACGCTCGTAATATGATCGCCAATGGCACCTGTATCGTCCCTGCTATCCATAGCGATGGTAGGCGTTGACAGCCGGGTATCAATGGTAAAATCGAGCGTCTGCGTCGTCTGGTTTCCCGCCTTATCGGTCGCTTCTACCGTCAGGGTATGTAGCCCGTCGGTCACATCTTTCGGCCAGGTGTAATCCCAGGTCCCTGCCGTGCCCTGTGTTGCACGAACCCACGTATTACCGCCGTCGATACTCAGACGTACCTCGTTGACATCCCCTGGCACCGTGACGCGGAAGTGTGGACGAACGTCATTGGTCAGGTTGTCGCCGGGAATACCGTTATCATTAACCAGTTCAATAACATCAATGGTGATTTGGGTATCAACCGTGACCGTCAGCGGCGCTGAGTATTTTACGTTCCCCGCATCATCCTCCACCCTCACCGTCAGCGTATAGTCGCCATCTGCCCATGTGCCGGTCGGTGTCACGCTCCAGATGCCGGTCGCGCCTTTGGTGGCCGTCAGCACTTCTTTCGTGCCGCCATGCTGCACCTCAACCGTGACATACCGCGCGTCTGCGTCAATATTGCCCAGTATAAACGTCGGCTTATTCGCGTTGGTCAGGTTATCGCCTTTTGTTCCGCTATCGTCCGTGCTGTCCAGCACGATAGTCGGTTCTGACAGCATGGTATCGATGATGAAGTCCAGTTTCTGCGTCGTCTGGTTTCCCGCCTTGTCGGTCGCCTCCACTGTCAGGGTATGTTTCCCCTCTCCCACATCAGCCAGCCAGGTATAATCCCAGACGCCCGGCGTCGCGCTCTGAGTAGCGTTGAACCACGTCTTGCCGCCGTCAATGCTCAGGCGTACCTCGTTGACATCCGTCGGTACCTTCACCTGGAAGTGCGGACGCACGTTATTAGTCAGATTATCGTCGGGAATACCGCTGTCATTGACCAGTTCAATATTATTAATGGCGATTTGCGTGTCCACCGTCACCGTCAGCGATGCAGAATGGCTGGTGTTCCCCGCTTTATCTTCGACTGACACACTCAGGGTATAATCGCCCGCTCCCCATGATGTCGGCGGCGTAAAGGTCCATCCGCCTGTGCCTTTCGTGGCGTCAAATGTGGTGGTGACGCCGCCATGCTCTACGCTGACCGTAACGCGAACGGCATCATCATCAATATGTTGCAGGTTAAATGTCGGCTGGGTGCGATTGGTCATGTTATCGCCCTGGATGCCGGTGTCGTCCGCGCTATCCAGTACGATGACCGGCGTCGACAGCGTGGTATCAATAGTGAAGTGGAGTGTCTCCGTCACCGTATTACCCGCATTGTCAGTCGCTTTCACATTCAGCGTATAGTCGCCATCCGGCACGGTGCCCGGCCAGGTATAATTCCAGACGCCCGGCGTCACGCTCTGTGTCGCCTTAACCCAGGTCACGCCACCGTCAATGCTCAGACTGACTTCGTTGACATCCCCTGGCACCGTGATGCGGAAATGTGGATTGGCGTCGTTAGTTAGATTGTCGCCCTTAGTACCGCTGTCATTAACCAGTTCAATATCATCAATGGTGATTTGGGTATCGACCGTGACCGTCAGCGACGCTGAGTGTTTTACGTTCCCCGCATCATCTTCCACCCTCACTGTCAGCGTATAGTCGCCATCTGCCCATGTGCCGGTCGGTGTCACGCTCCAGTTGCCGGTCGCGTCTTTGGTGGCCGTCAGCACTTCTTTCGTGCCGCCATGCTGCACCTCAACCGTGACATACCGCGCGTCTGCGTCAATATTACCCAGTAAAAACGTCGGCTTATTTACGTTGGTCAGGTTATCGCCTTTTGTTCCGCTGTCGTCCGTGTTGTCCAGCACGATAGTCGGCTCTGACAGTAGGGTATCGATGATGAAGTCCAGTTGCTGCGTCGTCTGGTTTCCCGCCTTGTCGGTCGCCTCCACTGTCAGGGTATGTTTCCCCTCTCCCACATCAGCCAGCCAGGTATAATCCCAGACGCCCGGCGTCGAGCTCTGTGTGGCGTTAAACCACGTTTTGCCACCGTCAATGCTCAGGCGCACCACGTTGACATCCGTCGGTACCGTCACCTGGAACTGCGGACGCACGTTATTAGTCAGATTATCGTCGGGAATACCGCTGTCATTGACCAGTTCAATATGGTCAATGGCGATTTGCGTATCGATGGTGACCGTCAACGGCGCTGAGTGGCGAATATTACCCGCCTCATCTTTCACCGTTACCGTCAGCGTATAGTCGCCATCAGTCCACGCGCTGCCGGGTACAAAACGCCACTGCCCGTTAGTCTGCGTCAGCTCCACCTCCTCGCTGTGACCATCGCGCATCACCTGCACGACGACCTGAGTCACGTCAGAATCAATACCGCCGATAATAAAACCCGGCGTTTTAACGTTAGTCTTATTATCGTTGGCGGTGCCGCTATCATCTGCGCTATCCAGCGTGATGGTCGGTGTCGACAATGTGGTATCAATGATAAAATTGAGCGTTTCCGTCGCCGTGTTGCCTGCAACATCGGTTGCTTTCACTGTCAGGGTATACGTATTTTCGACCAGATCTGTCGGCCATATATACTCCCAAACGCCGTCAGACGTCAGCGTTGCGTTAACCCAGTTGATGCCGCCATCAAGACTCAGTTGCACAGAGTTCACGTCCGTCGGTACCGTAATATGAAACTGTGGACGTGCTTCATTGGTCAGGTTATCCCCGACAATACCCGTGTCATTAAGAAGCTCAATGCGATCAATAGACGTTTGCGTATCGATAGTCACCGTCAGCGGCGCAGAATAATTTGTATTACCCGCCTTATCTTCTACCTTTACCGTCAACGTATAGTCGCCATCGGTCCAGGCTGCGCCCGGCGTAAAGCGCCACACACCGCCGTTCTTAATCAACTCTATCTGTTGGTTCTTACCATCATGCGCCACCGTCACCACCACTTTGGTCACGTCGGCGTCAATATTACCGAGGGTAAAGCCTGGCATCTTAACGTTGGTGATGTTATCGCCAGCGGCGCTATCATCCGCGCTGTCCAGGGTAATCGTCGGTTCTGACAGCAGGGTATCGATGATGAAGTCCAGTTTCTGCGTCGTCTGGTTTCCCGCCTTGTCGGTCGCTTCCACCATCAGGGTGTGAGGGCCGTTAGCCACATTCGTCAGCCAGGTATAATCCCAGACGCCCGACGTCGCGCTCTGCGTGGCGTCAAACCACGTTTTGCCGCCATCAATACTCAGTCTTACACCGTTAACATCCGCCGGTACTGTCACCTGAAAGTGCGGGCGCGCTTCATTGGTCAGATTATCGCCGGGGATACCGCTGTCGTTAACCAGTTCAATACGGTCAATGGCGATATGCGTGTCCACTGTCACCGTCAACGGCGCGGACTGCTTCACATTTCCGGCCCTATCTTCTACCTTCACCGTCAGGATATAGTCGCCGTCCCCCCAGTCGCTGGTCGGCGCAAAGCGCCACTGTCCGCCGGTCTGAACCAGTGGCACCTCCTGTTTAATGCCATTGTGCATTACCTCCACTATCACCCGGCTGACATCGGTATCAATATTGTTGAGGGTAAAGCCCGGCGTTTTAACATTGGTGATATTATCGCCCGCGATGCCGCTGTCATCTGCGCTGTCCAGCGAGAGGGTCGGCACAGACAGAGTGGTATCGATGGTGAAATCAAGTTCCTGCGTCGTCTGGTTTCCCGCCTTGTCGGTCGCTTCTACCGTCAGGGTATAGCCTCCGTCGGCCACATCATCCGGCCAGATATAATCCCAGGCGCCCGGCGTCGCGCCCTGAGTAGCGTTGAACCACGTCTTGCCGCCGTCAATGCTCAGGCGCACCACGTTGACATCCGTCGGTACCGTCACCTGGAACTGCGGACGCACGTTATTAGTCAGATTATCGTTGGGAATACCGCTGTCATTGACCAGTTCAATGTTATTAATGGCGATTTGCGTGTCCACCGTCACCGTCAGCGATGCAGAATGGCTGGTGTTCCCCGCTTTATCTTCGACTGACACACTCAGGGTATAATCACCATCCGCCCATAATGCCGGCGGCGTAAAGGTCCATCCGCCTGTGCCTTTCGTGGCGTCAAATGTAGTGGTAACGCCGCCATGCTCCACGCTGACCGTAACGCGAACGGCATCATCATCAATTTGCTGCAGGGCAAATGTCGGCTGGGTGCGATTCGTCAGATTATCGCCCTGGATGCCGGTGTCGTCCGCGTTATTCAGTACGATGACCGGCACTGACAGCGTGGAATCCACCGCGAAATCGATGGTCTTCGTCACTGTATTGCCTGCTTTATCAGTCGCTTCCACCGTTAGCGTGTATTGACCATCTGCCAGGTCTGTCGGCCAGATATACTCCCAGCTTCCTGCTACGCCCGGAGTTGCCTGAACCCACGAATGACCACCGTCAATGCTCAGACGGACTTCATTGACATCCGTAGGTACCGTCACACGAAAGTGGGGACGGTCGTCGTTGGTCATATTATCGCCTTTCACGCCGCTATCGTTGACCAGTTCCACCCCATCAATGGCGATTTGGGTATCGATAACGACCGTCAGCGGCGTTGAGTAGTTGGTATTTCCTGCCTTATCTTCTACTTTCACCGTTAACGTGTAGCTGCCATCCGCCCACGTATTCCCTGGTGTAAATAACCAACTACCATTGAGGTGGGAAAGTTCGATCTCTTCGCTCACGCCATTGTGCATCACCTGTACGACGACCCGATGCGCATCGGCATCAACACCGGAAATAGCAAAACCTGGCTTATTGATATTGGTCAGGTTATCGCCTGTAACCCCCGTATCATCCTTAGAAAGCAGGGAAATCACCGGCGTTGATACTGTGGTATCGATAGTAAAATCGAATACCGCGCTGTTCGCTTTATTACCCGCAATGTCCTCAACCTTGACATAAACCTGATGCAAGCCTTCCGTTAAATCTGAAGTAAAGGTATAGGCCCATGAACCATCAGGTTGTTGCGTGGCAACACCGATCTGCGTATCAGACATGGCATCCCATACCTGAACACTGATAATGTCCGGATCAATATCTTTTAGGTGCAAGGTAGGTTTAACGATATTCGTTAAATTATCATCTGAAATTCCCGAATCTGAATCCGGGCTCAATGAAACTATCGGTATTGAAATAGCAGTATCGACGCTAATTAAGAAAGGATCCGAATGGGCAATGTTGCCAGCGATATCTTCAACTGAAGCGGTTATTCTATGATCGCCATCAACCAAACCTTGATCGGCTTTCAGGGTATACTCCCATCTGCCATCTTTATTTGTTCTGACCTCAGCGATCAGTGCACCATCAATATAGAGTTTAACCGTTGAATAGGGTGCAGCGGTTCCTGTCAGTGCAGGATTCTTTTCATTAATAATATGGTCTGTATTATCAACCCCCGTATCGTTGACCAACTCTATTGTTGGTTTTTGCGTTTGCGTTACGATTTGGAAATTATACGCTGATGAGGAGGCAGTATTACCGGCAATATCTTCTACCTTTACCGTTACGTCATGCGAGCCATCGGATAACGCTGTGGTAAATTGAAAATTCCATACACCATCATCGCCAGCAATAGCCTCGCCACTTAACACACCGTCGACATAGATGGAAACCTTAGCATTAGCTTCAGCCATCCCGGTAAACAACGGCGTATTAATTTTAGTAATCATATCGCCTTTAACGCCAGAATCAGCGCTATCATGCAACATAACAGTAGGGATCGGCGTAAAGCTATCAATGGTAAGCTGATAATCTACAGATGACGTTCTTCCTAAAGGATCGATGGATTCAACCGTAATCTTATAAACATTGTCAGACAGATTTCGGGAAATATCAAAATTCCAGTTACCGTCTGCATCCGCAGTCGTCACGCCTATCGTTTTACCATCAATAAGGATATTTACGGTAGCAAACCTATCCGCTGTTCCCAGTAATGTCAGAGCATTATGTTTATTGGTAATCCAGTCGCCTTTTGCACCGGAATCATCACTGGCATCGAGTTCCGCTTTTGGAGGTACAACTTCAGTTTGAATAGTAAAAGAATATTTAACAGTAGAGGATTTATTGCCGGCGGCATCCTGAGAAATGATTTCAATATCATAGGCGCCCTGAAGAAATTTATTACTAAACTGATAATTCCAGGTCCCGTTTGAATCAACCTCAATGCTGTCATATAATTTACCATCTCGCATCAATAAGATGGTAGACTTTGGCTCTGCCGTACCGACTAAAGCCGGTAAATCATTCCCTGATAAAATTATACCATTCGGCAAAACAACATAATCCTCCAAAGAAACCGTCGGAGGTACAGGGGCAATAGTATCAATAACGTAACTAAAGGAAAAATCCTTTTTGTTGCCAGCGACATCTTCAACAGTGAACGTAAGATTGTTAATCCCTTCCACTGAGTCGGAAGTGAAATTGAACGTCCATTCGCCCTTGTCATTCGCTTTAAAAATAACCTCTTCGCCAGTCTCACTATTTATGACACTGATAATAGCATTTGGCTCAGTTTTACCTGTAAAGGTTGGGCGAGTATTGTTAGTAACGTTATCTCCGACAATACCGCTATCATTCGTCGTTTCAATCTCAGCGCTGAAATAGCTGATACGTGTATCAATAGTAAAAGGCAGATTTGCCGTCGCTGAGGTATGCCCGGCAATATCAGTAGCTGTTGCTGTTATATTGTATTCGCCATCCTTGAGCGGCGTAGTAAGCGTATAGCTCCATGTCCCATCTTTAGCAACAATGACCTCACCAAGATGCTTAAGTCCAAGATAAATAGAGACTGTAGAACCGGGTTCCGCCACACCAATAAATGTTGGCAGGGTGCTATTTGTAATGTTGTCATTTTTAATGCCGGAATCACTACTATCATCCAGCTCAATCGTCGGCTTTTCCGGAGGAATGGTGTCGGTTATGATACTATCCGTCGTTTCGTTTTTATTACCTGCTTTATCTACAGCAACGACTTTTATACTATTTTCGCCCTCAGATAATTCATTATCCTTAAATTCATAACTCCAGTTTCCATCTTTATCGACATCAACGCTGGCAACCAGTTTATTATCTACATAAATGTCAACCTTAGCATTCTCTTCCGCCGTACCAACAATTGAAGGCGTCAAGGTCGGCGTTAAGCCCTTATGACCGGACACACTACTTTCAGGCGAAAGTTCAAATGTTGGCTTATCGGTAACGGAATCGATAGTAATGACAAGTTTGGCGCTACCGCTCCCATCAGCAGTCTTGGCCTCTGCCTCCAGATTGTATGTTCCATCAGTCAATGTTTCAGGCGCAGTGAAGGTGAAGTTACCCAAACTATCCGCTACAGCCTGGCCGACAGCAATACCATTAATTTTAATAATGACCGTGGCATTGGGAGCAGTGCTACCTACAAACTGAGGTTTAGTAAAATTAGTTATACTATCATCTTTGCTACCGCTGTTACTTTCGGCCGCAAGCGCTAATGTGACTTTAAGCGGCTCTTTAACAGACTCGGCATCGAGCTTATTTTCCTCATTTTTACTGCTATTACTTTTGCCAGTGCTGGTATTTTTATTAATAGGTTGAGGAAGAACTTTTTCAGCATCGTTCTGTTTAGAAGCCTGCGTTGCTTTAGCCTGTGTATTTTGCTGGGAAGCATCGCTTTGCTGAGCCAGATTGTCTTTTGCTACATTGTCAGCCAAAAATTCCTGGAGCATTTCTTCCATTTGCTTTGACGAGTTCTGTACTTCAAACGCTTCATTGAGCGCTTTTTCTGCAGCCTCCTTAGCTTTCTCTGCTTCTTCCTTCGCCTTATCAGCTTCTTTCTTTGCGTTTTCAGCATCGTCAAGCTGCTTTTTTAATTCCTCTTCTTCCTTCTTATTTCGTCGTTTGCCATTACCTTTCTTTTCTACCTGAGCAGAATCAACCAATGAGCTGTCAATTCTCTCCAGTTGAATATCTTTTAAATCTACGCTGCCCAGAATTTTAGCGCCGGTAATAGTCTTATCTTTAAATTTAACAGCGAGGTTATTGCCTTTGATACTTGAATAAAGAGCGCCATTGACAATGATCACTGAACCACGCGGCGTGGTAATGTTCATGTCTGGCCCGGAAAGAGAAACTTTTGCGCCTTTGGCATTACCCAAAGAAGATAAATCAATTACAGAATTTTGATCGGCAAAAAACTTTTGTATGCTTTTATTTCCCATAATATTATATTCACTCTCAAGGTGTATCTAATCGTTTAGTATTAACTGGTTCTGAAAAGGCTTTGTCCACGCCTTTCATCAAGGGAGATAACAGGTATTCCATAATGCTGTGTTTTCCGGTAATTACACTAGCGTCAACAGTCATACCTGGTTTTAACCACCGTAAATCATCTTCATTAACATCGAATGCAATAATTACTTTATAATAACGCTGAATTGTTCCTCCGGTATTTTCCTCATAGGAATCAGGGCTAATATTATCGATAGTCGCATTATACGATTTTATCTTTGGTTGGATAATTGACTGCACATCCAGTTTAACGGCTTCATCTACATATATTTGGTCACGGTATTTGGGTAATATTTTCACATCGGCCAGCATAGTCCTTACTTTTGGTTTTATTTCAAAAAGTAAGTCTGCCGCCTGAATCACACCACCATGAGTAGTGGCACTTTTATTGATTTTATAAATTACACCGTCAACCGGTGAATAGATATCCTCCTCATTTATCTGCTTCTCTATTACTTTTAATGTAGAGTTAACAACCTCAAGTTCCTGAAGATTTTTAGATATTATTTTAGATAAAGATAAGCGCAATTCATTATTAAGCGCCTCAATATCATTAACAACCAGCTCAATATCATCTTTTTTTAAAGTGATGCTACTTTCAATATCATTAATTTCAGACTTAACTTTTATATACGCCTGTTTCTTGTTAAGAAAATTGGTATATGGGCTAATTCCTTTTTTTACCAGTGGAGAAAGAATATTTATTTCTTCGGCAAGCAATGCAAGTTCTTTTTCTTTCGAACTCAGCTTCTCTTGTAATCCGCTAATCTCAGAATCAAGAGAGGTTTTTTTTAACTCTTTAGCTCTTATCTGACTATGCACTAATTCAATATTCGCTTTTACCTCTTTATTGCTTAAAGAACGGGTACCATCCAGGGTAATCAACCCACTCTCATTTTCTTTATCAAGAATGAAAGATATTTCGTTAACATCTTTATCCAGATACCCTTTTTGAGTTCTATACCTTTGATATTCTTTTTGCAGATCAAGGTTAACGACCTTTGCAAGGAGTTCTCCTTTTTTTACAGTATCACCCTCGGCCACATAAATATCTTGTATCGTCCCTCCTTTAGAAAGAGATATTAACTGAGCATTATCTTTAGTAGTGATAACGCCCTGACCATGAACCACTGAATTAATTTCTATAAAGTAGGTAAGGATAATAATTAAGATCGTCAAAGAAATAATTATCATCATGAGATGATCGCTTTGTCTTCTATTCATTTCATTACATTTAACTCACTTTCAGTATTTCCTTTTAAATAATCCATTAAATGAAAAATCAATGAGAGTTGCTGTAACTTTAAAATATACAGGCTATATTTGCTGTCGATCATGCTTACATATGCCTGAAATGCTTCATTACGGCTTGAAATTAAATCAAGCAAACTTTTTTGCCCTAACTGAAACTCCTGCTCATATAATTTAGTAAGCTGTAACGCGTTTGTATGTGAACGTTCCGCCACTGAGTAAGTCTCTTTTGCAGCGGCGTATCTTGAAAGTTGTGAATCAATGTTATAACGCGTTTTAATCAAAAAATCGTCAATTTGCAGCTTAGCCTGCGAGTAACTTGCCACCATTTTTCTTTCCTGGGCTGAATTTCTGAACCCATTAAAAATGTTGAAACTGACATTGATACCCGTTTTAAATTCATCTTCATAATCACTTTTTTTGGCACTACCGCTCGGGTTATTCTGTACATAGCTGGACACGAGATCTACAGTCGGAAAATAGGATGATTTTGCGGCATTAATATCTTCGGTCGCGGCTTTTCGGGTATTGACAAGCATCTTATAGTCATCGTTGTATTTCATCACCATGTCCATAAGTTTTTCAGGGCTTTCGACAAAGATATATTTTTTGAAGAGGTTGAATTTTTCATCGCTTTGAATCTGATCTGGTGACAAATTCAGACCAGTCATATTCTGCATTTTATACATTTCATCATCCAACATCGACTGATACATAATGCTTCTGGTATTTAATGCATCGATAGATACTTGTACTTTACGCATATCAGATTGCATCGCTACACCGGAAGATACCAACAGCGAAAAAGTTTCCAGCATCTTTTTATAAAACTCTTTCTCCAGATTTACGCCATCAATCATTTCACGATATTTACTGATGTTGTAATAGGTTGTCACAACCTCCTGAGACACTATATTCTTTGTTTTCTCATAGTCAGTTTTACTATTATCTCTTTCGTATTCAGATTTCCTGATATTAGCCCCCCTCACTCCAAAATCCGTTATTCGGTATGATAAAGACACCTTATTTTCAACGTTTCTCTCGGTACCTGATGACTCTTTTCTGTTATTATTAAGGCCAGATGTTAGATCCAGGGTAGGATAAAGTGCTGCCCGTGAAAGATCTAAGTCACTGTTTTTCTTTTCAGTCTCATAATATGAAACAGCAACAGAGGGCTGATGAGTTAATGCGGCATTAACTAAATCTCTTAGAGGAATGACCGGAAGCTCGCTGGCGTATGTGCTTTGTGTAATAAAAGCAGTCGTCAGAAAAAACATCTTAATCTTCATTTTTTTCCTCCTTGTTTAACAAACGTTGCTTTACTATTTCCTGATGCATAGAAGTTATTTTTTCCATTAATGGCATATAGGTATCACGGTAGCTAACCATTTCAGCACTAATCTCTTTAGTATTGGCAATAATCTTTTTATCAGTAGCCGATAGATCGGATAGCGCTAAATGAACATTATTCATATCCTCATCCATTTCTTTTCTCAGCCCATCGAGAGTATGAGAAATATCGGCACTGCCAGCGGCAATATCGTTTATGGTCTTACCATGTGAAAGAGATTCCTGATAGCATTTATCAACTGATGCCATTATTGAATCATTCTTTTTATCTATAATATTTTGTATTGTACTCATTGCCTCCAGTCGTGCATTATTATCAGCAAGCAGGATATTACCTTCAGATAAACGAGAGGTAATTGTTATTACACCGTCAGATAATTTTTTGAGATTTTCGTTACTGCTTACCAGATAACCATCAATCAGCGTAGAAAGTTGTTCCAGTTTTGCTGAGTTATCCAATAGTCGGTTTTGCAAAGTGACAAAGCTATCTGATAGCATCTCTCGTTTCTTTTCTTCATCCTGCGTCCGTAAATTTTCAACTGACAGATAGTTATCAAAAAACGCTTTAAACAACTCTTTAAATTCTACAAGCGTCTCTGATTCAACCCGCAGGCTTCGTTGTTTATTATTGGATCTGTTACTTATGATTTTTAATTTTTTGATCTCTGTAGAAACAAGGGAATAGGAGCTGCGAACAAAAACACTTTGTGAGGTCAGGAGTATGGCGCAAACAACACCATAGATAGAAGATACAAATGCGGTATTCATCCCTTTCAATGGTTCAGAAAGCGACGCTACCATTGTCACGATCATATTGAGTGTATTACTTGCATTATCACCGCCAACATCTGATGGCGAGCTCAATAAGTTCCCGATTGAACCAATCGTAATAGACAGACCCGCAAACGTCCCCAACAGGCCAACAAGCGTCGACACATTGCTACAGCTCATAATAAATGACAATCGTTGATTACGGGCGGTAGACACATTGTCATCTAATTCCATCAGCAAATTGAAATCACACTGTTTGGGTTCCCCGGCAAACAAAACCTGATTAAGGTTAGAAAGAATGATATTTTTTCTACTGGCGTCCTGAGCTATTAATATGTCTTTTGCTGAAATATTTTTAAGAATAGTGAATAATGCACACAAAGAACCTGTAATATAAATGGCAATAATGTCTCCATTGTAAATTGCAGAAACCATGAAGTTATCAAAAACATACTCTCTTATACCGGGAAAAGATAAAGCGAAAAAAGGGAGTATGGCAAGGAAAAAACAGACAAACAAATAGCGGTAATGATTTATATATTTCACTCTGACACCTTTTTATTAATAGTCGTGATAATAGCTTTACTCGTTGTACTTGATGCTGCGGAGTTAACACTCATGTCAATAACTACATCAGGATATATCTTCTTAATCTCTTTCATTAAAATAATTCCCCGTTCATATCCCAGTCGTAAAGAGTCAGAGAAAGAGATGTCTGCCTGAGGAATAACCATTTCTATCAATAAATTACTATTGGTTTTGTCTTCTAACCACGCCTCTATTTTATGAGTGTCCTCTTCTGAAAAGCTTCTCAGCCTGCCATGATACGTAATAACAAGCTCATTTTTTGTAGACGTTATATCAGTTTTCTGACCATCGGCGATATCGTATACTCCAACCTCCTTACCTGACATTGTAGTCATTCCGTCCGACATATCTTGGGTATTCACTTCCTTATTAATTATTTCATTAGCATTTGAATTGTCATTGGCTCCGCTATTTTGAGCAGTAGATTTAGTCTTACTCTCTATATTTGCTTTATAAACTTTAATTGAGTTGTCATACATAATAATCATATTATTAAGTGCAAACACCAACATAAGAAATATAAAAATGCACAATACCGTAGAGAATGTATCAACAAAACTAGGCCACGGATTACTTTCGTCTTCCATGTTGTCTCCTGATATTACATTGTGAATAAAATGTTTTTGTGGATTAGAAAGGATAATGGATGCTCAACTTATTCAGAAAGTGAACGCTACCGCCCTTGGCTTCCTGCTACCAATACGCTTTATAGAGTTCAGTTTTCTTACATCTCGTAATCAGAAAAATAAAAACAACGACGCCATTTTTATGCGCCCACAACAAAGATGAGTGCTTTAATTAAAACACTCTTCATTTTTTAATTAGGTAGACATCAATTATTGCACTAACTATATCTTCCCCAATAATAGGTATCGCATAAGCTCTCAACTCATAAATAAAAAATAGTCATCAGCAAATTAAAACCACCCGCCGATAAATAGATTTGTTAGCTAATCATTGAAACTCTAAATCATTTTAAGGACATATTTCTTTTTAATACGCGTTATAACCATACGTATTTAATAAATTTGCCTCCAGAGGATAAAATTAATTTTCACAATTAAAACATAGGGTCATAGGGACTTCAATATAACTTAAATTAT
Source organism: Salmonella sp. SJTUF15570 (assembly GCF_043357055.1). Taxonomy (NCBI): domain Bacteria; kingdom Pseudomonadati; phylum Pseudomonadota; class Gammaproteobacteria; order Enterobacterales; family Enterobacteriaceae; genus Salmonella; species Salmonella sp. SJTUF15570. The sequence goes on from NZ_JBEUKJ010000003.1 coordinate 458,651, forward strand.
TAAAAATATAATAAGTGGGGAGTAAAAAATCAGAATTGCGTAAAAACACACACAAATAAAACCATTTTTTATATAAAGCCAGCTATAAGTAACAACTTTATCTTCAGCAATTAAAAATAAAGCAAGATGCACATATCATATTTGAGATCATCACAAGCTAAAGCAAACATTTAATTAACTATTGATAATACCGACCATTCTCTAACGTTATTTTATAATATCTTTTTGTTGTCAAAAAATGGCTATAAATTATATATTTTGCAGATGAGTTTTCTCTTTCATATTTAAGACAATCCGGGTTATTGCAGTACATTTATGAACTTCGGCTGGATAATGATGTGCCGAGGCGAGTCGGCCAGAGGCGATAAGCGACATTTTTCCGTAAGATATGCGCTTCTCTTTTTTGAAAGGGATACAAAGACAATAATACCAGGTAAGAAAATGCCTGGTTTACACCAGGCATTTCAGCAGACGAGAACTATAGCGAAAATGCAAATAACGCTTTGAGTTTTTTACCAAAAATCAGAACGGAATGTCGTCGTCAAAATCCATTGGCGGTTCGTTAGACGGCGCTGGCGCGGATTGCTGTGGACGCGACTGCGCGCCGCCGCTGAACTGGTTGCCGCCCTGCGGCTGCTGAGGTTGTTGCGGCTGACCCCAACCCCCCTGCTGCTGGCCGCCTGCCGGTGCGCCGCCGCCCTGGCGACCACCCAGCATCTGCATTACGCCGCCGATCTGCGGAACGTTAATTTCAGTCGTATAGCGTTCCTGGCCACTCTGATCGGTCCACTTGCGGGTACGCAATTGACCTTCGATATACACCTGAGAACCTTTACGCAGATATTCGCCGGCCACTTCCGCCAGTTTGCCGAACATCACCACCCGGTGCCATTCAGTCTGCTCTTTCATTTCGCCGGTCTGCTTATCGCGCCAGGATTCAGAAGTAGCCAGCGTTAAGTTGGCGACAGCGCCGCCACTCGGCATATAGCGTACTTCCGGGTCCTGGCCCAGATTACCAACGAGAATCACCTTGTTTACGCCTCTGCTGGCCATAATTGAGTCTCCTGAATACGTTTCATAAATAGTGTAAACGCGTGAGTGTACCATTTCCACGTAGCATTTTAATAGCTGCGATGCAGGTTCCAGGTCACTCGCGCGAACCTCATATTGTTGCATACTTTAGCTGAAGATGCATTCCAATACTGTATATTCAAACAGGTTAAATTGTGTCATAATTAGCCGTTTCTGCCGTTTGTCCTTCAAACAAACCAGGCATCCGAGTCTCTACCGGGAAAGGTGAATGGATAAGATCGAAGTTCGGGGCGCCCGCACCCATAATCTCAAAAATATTAACCTCGTCATCCCCCGCGACAAACTGATTGTCGTGACCGGGCTTTCGGGTTCAGGCAAATCCTCACTGGCTTTCGACACTCTGTATGCCGAAGGGCAGCGTCGTTACGTTGAATCGCTCTCCGCTTACGCGCGGCAGTTTTTGTCGCTCATGGAAAAACCGGATGTCGACCATATTGAGGGGTTATCGCCCGCGATCTCAATTGAACAGAAATCGACATCGCACAACCCGCGCTCTACGGTGGGTACTATTACCGAGATCCACGACTACCTGCGCCTGCTGTTTGCCCGCGTGGGCGAGCCGCGTTGTCCGGACCATGACGTGCCGCTGGCGGCGCAAACCGTTAGCCAGATGGTCGATAACGTACTGTCACAGCCGGAAGGCAAACGTCTGATGCTGCTCGCGCCGATTATTAAAGAGCGTAAAGGCGAACACACCAAAACGCTGGAAAATCTGGCAAGCCAGGGTTACATTCGCGCCCGTATTGACGGCGAAGTCTGCGATCTCTCCGATCCGCCGAAGCTGGAGCTGCAAAAGAAACATACCATTGAGGTGGTGATCGATCGCTTCAAAGTTCGTAACGATCTTTCCCAACGCCTGGCGGAGTCGTTCGAAACGGCGCTGGAATTATCCGGCGGCACGGCGGTTGTTGCCGATATGGACGATGAGAAAGCGGAGGAGCTTCTGTTCTCCGCCAATTTTGCCTGTCCGATTTGCGGCTACAGTATGCGCGAGCTGGAACCGCGTCTGTTCTCGTTCAACAACCCGGCAGGCGCCTGCCCGACCTGTGACGGCCTCGGCGTTCAGCAATATTTCGATCCGGACCGCGTGATCCAGAATCCCGACCTGTCGCTGGCAGGCGGCGCGATTCGTGGTTGGGATCGTCGCAATTTTTACTACTTTCAAATGCTCAAGTCGCTGGCGGAACACTATAAGTTCGACGTAGATGCGCCGTGGGCAAGCCTCAGCGCCAACGTACATAAAGTCGTGCTGTACGGTTCCGGCAAAGAGAACATTGAATTTAAATATATGAACGATCGCGGCGATACCTCCGTGCGCCGCCATCCGTTCGAAGGCGTGCTGCATAATATGGAGCGCCGTTATAAAGAGACGGAATCCAGCGCGGTGCGCGAAGAGCTGGCGAAGTTCATCAGTAATCGCCCCTGCGCCAGCTGTGAAGGAACGCGACTGAATCGCGAAGCGCGCCATGTATTTGTGGAAAATACGCCGCTGCCTGCTATTTCCGATATGAGCATTGGCCATGCGATGGATTTTTTCACTAATCTCAAGCTTTCCGGGCAACGAGCGAAAATCGCCGAAAAAGTGCTAAAAGAGATCGGCGATCGCCTCAAGTTTCTGGTGAACGTCGGCCTGAACTATCTCACGCTCTCCCGCTCGGCAGAGACGCTTTCCGGCGGCGAAGCCCAGCGTATTCGTCTGGCGAGCCAGATAGGCGCCGGGTTAGTCGGCGTGATGTATGTGCTGGATGAGCCGTCCATCGGTCTGCACCAGCGCGATAATGAACGGCTGCTGGGTACGCTGATTCATCTGCGCAATCTTGGCAATACCGTGATTGTGGTGGAACACGATGAAGACGCCATCCGCGCCGCCGACCATGTGATTGATATTGGCCCCGGCGCGGGCGTTCACGGCGGCGAGGTGGTGGCGGAAGGCCCGCTGGAAGCCATTATGGCGGTACCGGAATCACTGACCGGCCAGTACATGAGCGGTAAGCGCAAAATTGAAGTGCCGAAACAACGCGTGCCGGCAAATCCAGAAAAAGTGCTCAAACTCACCGGCGCGCGCGGCAACAACCTGAAAGATGTGACCCTTACGCTACCGGTAGGGCTGTTTACCTGTATCACCGGCGTCTCGGGTTCCGGTAAATCGACGCTGATTAACGATACGCTGTTCCCCATCGCCCAGCGTCAGTTAAACGGGGCGACTATCGCCGAACCGGCGCCGTATCGGGATATTCAGGGGCTGGAACATTTCGATAAAGTGATCGATATCGACCAGAGTCCGATCGGGCGCACCCCGCGTTCCAACCCGGCGACCTATACGGGCGTCTTTACCCCGGTTCGCGAGCTTTTTGCTGGCGTGCCGGAGTCTCGCTCGCGCGGCTACACGCCAGGGCGATTCAGCTTCAACGTGCGCGGCGGTCGCTGCGAAGCGTGCCAGGGCGATGGCGTCATTAAAGTCGAAATGCACTTTCTGCCGGATATTTACGTGCCGTGCGACCAGTGCAAAGGCAAGCGCTATAACCGGGAAACGCTGGAGATTAAGTACAAAGGCAAGACCATCCACGAAGTGCTGGATATGACCATTGAAGAAGCGCGTGAGTTCTTTGATGCGGTTCCGGCGCTGGCGCGTAAGCTGCAGACGCTGATGGACGTGGGGCTGACCTATATCCGTCTTGGTCAGTCGGCGACGACGCTTTCCGGCGGCGAGGCCCAGCGCGTGAAGCTGGCGCGCGAACTGTCGAAGCGCGGCACCGGGCAGACGCTGTATATTCTCGACGAGCCGACCACTGGCCTGCACTTTGCTGATATTCAGCAGTTGCTTGACGTTCTGCATCAGTTGCGCGATCAGGGCAACACCATCGTGGTGATCGAACACAACCTGGACGTCATTAAAACGGCGGACTGGATTGTTGACCTCGGCCCGGAAGGCGGCAGCGGCGGCGGCGAAATTCTCGTCTCCGGTACGCCGGAAACCGTGGCGGAGTGCGAGGCGTCGCATACCGCCCGCTTCCTTAAACCTATGCTCAAATAACCTTCACGCCGCTTTCCGATTCGCCGGGAAGCGGCATCATTTTTCCTCATCCCACCTCATTGTCTCCGTGTTGAGCATTTGTGATTTGCGTGCCGCCTAGCTCTGACATGTGATAGCGCAAACGGTCTGTTATGGAAAACACCATGAAGTTGCCCTACGCAATCACACTACTGCTATGCCTGTTTTTAGCCGCCTGTACGCTGCCTGACCGCTTTAGCGCCGTGGCTTTTCAACAACTGACGCTATTACAAGCGCGCTCAACCCGCTTCCTGCAGGACGCGGCGCGAATACCGTGGCAAAAAGAGACACTGCTCAAGGATGACCGCGATATCCGCCAGACATTTTTTCAGGCTGAGCGGGTCGCCCGTCAAGGTGGGGATAAACACCGACTCGATAATCTGGCGCTGCTGAAAAATCACTATTTGCGTCTTTATGCGCGGGTTATGCAACGTAAGCAACCACTTACTCACATCCAGGCAGAGAGATACCAACAGCAAAATAATCAGGTCTGGAAATTAGCCATACAGGGTGAGTGTCTGCATTGGGGCGCTCGCTGCACTCAGGGAGATGAAAATGGCGTCTATTAACGAAATACATAACCTGATGACCACCGCCCGGGCCGAACACCCTGTAGCTTCCTCGGCGATTGCCGAGTTTATCCAGACGTATAAGCAGGCAAGAGAAGACAGCGACGACGGTATCCGCGAGTCCGCCGCGTTTATCGCCCGCGCGCTTCAGGAACATGCTCGCGGCTGGCTGGACGACGATGATATGATTATTCTGCTGGAAGGACAGCGGGACCTCGCCAGGCTACGCGCCAATAATGCGCAAATCGCCCTCGGCAGCCGTATCCGGTCTACGGTTATCCGCCTCATTGATATCGCCCTGGCGTTGTTGGTCGGCGCGCTATAATCAGGACTGCGGCAACTGCTTGCGTTTATCTTCCGGCAGCGCATTTACCGCCTGTTGATAAGAGGCATCGACCAGATAATAGAGTTGTGAATCCGGCAGCGATCCGTCCAGATAGACCGTGCTCCAGTGCGCTTTATTAAGGTGCCGACTCGGTCGTACATCGCTGTGCTGCTGGCGTAACAACTCTGCCAGTTCCGGGCTGGTTTTGAGAGAGGCTGCCGGGCGTCCTTCAACTTCTTTTACCATCGCGAAAAGTACATCTTCCACTTTAATTTGCGTCGCTTTCCAGTCGCTGTGGACGCTCTGCTCTGCGCCAGGTTTTGCCATGCAGTATTGCAGTAATTCCGAAATGGTCATTATCATTCCCCTTGTAGTGTCGCGATGATTTTACGTGGACCGCCGTGAATACGGTGCTCTCCCAACCAGATACCTTGCCATGTTCCTAACTGTAAACGCCCCTGGCGTACAGGCAGCAGCAACGAGACGCCCAATACTGACGACTTAATATGCGAAGGCATGTCATCCGCGCCTTCGTAGTCATGTTCATACGCCGCATTATCGGGAACGGTTTTCAGGAAATGGCGCTCCATGTCAGCGCGCACGGTAGGATCGCAGTTTTCGTTTAACGTCAGCGAGGCCGAGGTATGTAGCAACAACAGATGCAGCAAACCCGTTTCGACAGGCGGTAAGCCAGACAATTTATCGATAATTTCATCTGTTATCAGATGAAACCCGCGCGGCTTCTCGCTCAGTGTAATGGTGCGCTGATACCACATAGGCTGCTCCTTCCTAAAAACAAACGTCTCCTGAATAGTGTGCAGCAAGTCTGGAAAAGGTAAAAGCCAGCGGGGCAAGTTTGTGCAAAAATCATGCAAAAAAGGAGAGCCTGTCGCTCTCCTGATTTTTAGTACTCCGAGTTGACAATGACTTCCTCGCCAAACGCTCCTGCCTGCGGCAGCGGTTTGTAGGTGGAGTTAGCCGCGCGCAGGATGCGAATACCGCGGATACCACAATCACGAGCCGCGGTAATATCGTTATCCGAATCGCCGTAGAAGATACGCATGTTCTTCTCCTGCAGCCACTGGACTTTCGTATTTTGTTCCGGTTTATCGCCGGCGAAAATCACCGGATTCATATTCGCCGCCGGAATATGGAAGTTATCCGCCAGCGTTTTCGACACGGTTTCCGTTTTCGTCTGGCTACGACCAGTGACAAAGTAAATACTGTCGCCACGACGAACATGCATATCAATGAGCTGTCGGGCCACTTCTTTTGGAATACTGAACTCATCCCAGCCGTTGTTCATTTTTTCCCAAAAGGCCGGATTTTTCAGATAATCGTCGCTGTCCGGGGAGTAGGTTTTCTTTCCGCGCCAGAATCCGGGGCTGGAAAATAACACGGTGTCGTCAATATCAAAGCCGACCGCCATCGGCGGGCGTCCGGTGAGGCTGTTTTCAATCTGGGCGACAGAGACCCAATGGACAGGCGCTTGTTCCGCGAGTTTTGCAACGTTAGTGCCCGGATTGAGCGTCGAAGGGGAAGATACTAACGCATTCGCGGAATGGTTTAGCGTAAACAACAAACAGACGGCACTCAGCGCCAGGGTTATTTTTTTCATACTTTTCCCTTAAAATTCAAAATATTATAATTATTAAGGTGAGTCTTTGCTCAAAAAACTATCTGACCATAACGCCAGTAACGGTCAAAAGGAAGGATTATCTGCGGTTTTGTTACGAAAAAAGAGGATGATCACAACAGCTATTGTCAGGCCGGAGGGCACTGTTATCGCCGTCCGGCCTGAATATTACATGACAGCGGCAAATGCCTTCGCCACGCGGTGTACATTTGAAGCATTAAGCCCGGCGACACACATGCGGCCACTGGCAATCAGGTAAACGCCAAACTCATCGCGCAACCGCTCGACCTGCTCCTCGCTTAACCCGGTATAGCTGAACATACCGCGCTGCTGTAACAAGTAATCAAAGTTGCGGTCAGGCATCTCCGCCTTCAGCTCCTTCACCAGCGTCTGGCGCATCGATATAATGCGGTTACGCATCGCGTCGACTTCCGCCAGCCAGCTCGCTTTTAACACCTCATCGCCCAGGACCGTAGCGACCACCTGAGCGCCGAAACACGGCGGACTGGAGTAAATTCGGCGCACCGTCGCTTTTAGCTGTCCCAGAACCCGCGCGGCGATTTCGGCATCTTCACACACCACGGACAGGCCGCCGACGCGCTCGCCATACAGCGAGAAAATCTTCGAAAAAGAATTACTGACTAACGCAGGTAACCCGGCGCTGGCAATGGCGCGAATAGCGTAAGCATCCTCGTCCATGCCTGCGCCAAACCCCTGATAGGCAATATCAAGGAACGGAATCAGATCGCGCGCTTTCACTATTTCAATCACCGCATCCCATTGCGAAGGCGTTAAATCCGCCCCGGTCGGGTTGTGACAACAGGGGTGCAGCAGCACGATACTGCGCGCAGGTAACGTATTCAGCGTGGCCAGCAGATCGTTAAAACGGATGCCGTTAGTCGCGTCGTCATACCAGGGGTAAGTACTCACTTCGAATCCTGCCCCGGCAAATATCGCAATATGGTTTTCCCAGGTGGGGTCGCTCACCCATACGCCTGCGTCGGGGAAATAACGCTTCAGGAAATCCGCGCCCACTTTCAGCGCGCCGGAACCGCCTAATGTCTGGATAGTAGCCACGCGCTGTTGCTGAAGAACCGGGTGATCGGCGCCAAAGAGCAAAGGCGCGATAGTATGGCGATAAGTATTGAGTCCCTCCATCGGCAGGTACAGCGAAGCGCCATGCGGCTGCGCGTTAAGCCGGGCTTCGGCTTCGGCCACCGTTTTAAGCTGTGGGATAATCCCGTCTTCGTTGTAATACAGGCCAATGCTCAGATTTACTTTGTCGTGACGGGAGTCGTCTTTAAAACGCTCCATCAGTGAAAGAATCGGATCGCCGGCATAGGCGTCAACTTTTTGAAACACGCGATGGTTCTCCAGGTTTACAGATGGCAGGAAATAACACAATAAACCGGAAGGACGAGAAGATCGAGAGGATGTTGTGGTGGATGCGCATATTACCGGATAGCGGCATGAACGTCTTATCCGGCCTACAGCCAATGCGCGATACAAGCCGGATAAGCGCAAGCGCCACCCGGCCCGCCGCGTATTTAATCAATATACTTCATCGCCACCCTTGAGGTCAGGCGCGTGATAAGTTCGTAAGCACTTACTTTTGTTATTTCAGCGATACGTTCAACCGGCAGACCTTCACCCCATAAGACCACCGGATCGCCCGCGTTATCCTGCGCGTTTGGCCCCAAATCTACGCAAATCATATCCATCGCCACCCGCCCGACAATCGGAACTTCACGACCATTGACCAGTACTGGCGTACCGGAAGGCGCCGCTCGTGGGTAGCCATCGCCATAACCCATCGCCACCACGCCCAGGCGCGTGTCGCGCTCACTCACCCATGTCCCGCCGTAGCCCACCGGTTCGCCCGCTTTGTGGTCACGCACCGCGATCAAACTGGAGGTTAAGGACATCACCGGCTGAAAACCAAAATCCGGCCCCCAGGGTTTGTGCTCCAACGGCGATACGCCATACAAAATGATGCCCGGACGCGCCCAGTCAAAGTGAGACTGCGGCCACAGCAGGATACCGCCAGACGCGGCAATAGAGCGCTGCCCGGGTTTACCCTGACAGAAGGCATTAAAAATGTCGAGCTGATGTTCGGTAGCGCCGCATTCCGGCTCATCCGCACGGGCAAAATGGCTGACGATATTCACCGGCTGGCGTACATTTTTACAGTGCGTCAGACGCTGGTAGAACGCTTCCGCCTCTTCGGGACGCACGCCGAGACGATGCATACCGGTATCCAGTTTCATCCAGACCGTTACCGGCTCCGCCAGCTCCACCGCCTCCAGGGCGGCAAGCTGCTCTTGATTATGTACGGCGGTATGCAGACATTGCGCGGAAATGGTAGGCAAATCGGCGGCGTCGAAAAAACCCTCCAGCAGCAGGATAGGCTGCGTGATCCCGCCCGCTCGCAGACGTAGAGCCTCTTCAAGACGCGCCACGCCAAAAGCGTCAGCATCAGGGAGCGTTCGCGCGGTCTCCAGAAGACCGTGTCCATAAGCGTTCGCTTTCACCACCGCAACCAGCTTACTGGCAGGCGCCAGTTCACGCAGACGTTGCAGGTTGTGTCGCAGAGCGCGGCGGTTAATGACGACTGTTGCCGCTTGCATTTGAATTCCTTGTTAAAAGAATGACGGAGAGTTACTCATCATCGTATTGCGGTCCCGCATAGTTATCGAAGCGCGACCACTGACCATTGAACGTCAGACGAACCGTACCGATAGGACCGTTACGTTGCTTACCAATAATAATTTCAGCAATGCCTTTTAAGTCGCTGTTCTCGTGATAAACCTCATCACGGTAGATAAACATAATTAAGTCGGCATCCTGTTCAATAGAGCCGGATTCACGCAGGTCGGAGTTCACCGGACGTTTATCCGCGCGTTGTTCCAGGGAGCGGTTAAGCTGCGATAGCGCCACGACCGGCACCTGGAGTTCCTTTGCCAGCGCTTTCAACGAGCGGGAAATTTCGGCGATTTCCAGAGTACGGTTATCAGAAAGCGACGGCACGCGCATCAATTGCAGGTAGTCGATCATAATCAGACTTAACCCGCCATGTTCGCGGAAAATACGCCGCGCGCGCGAACGGACTTCTGTCGGCGTAAGACCTGAGGAGTCGTCAATATACATATTGCGTTTCTCCAGCAGAATGCCCATCGTGCCGGAGATTCGCGCCCAGTCTTCATCATCGAGTTGACCGGTACGAATACGTGTCTGATCGACGCGGGACAGCGAGGCCAGCATACGCATCATGATCTGTTCGCCGGGCATCTCCAGACTAAAGATCAGTACCGGTTTATCCTGCAACATCGCCGCATTTTCGCAGAGGTTCATCGCAAAAGTGGTTTTACCCATGGAGGGACGCGCCGCGACGATAATCAAATCCGAACGCTGTAACCCTGCCGTCTTTTTATTGAGATCCTGATAGCCGGTATCCACGCCTGTAACGCCATCGTGCGGTTGCTGGAACAACTGCTCAATACGCGCCACGGTAGCGTCGAGAATCTGGTCGATGCTTTTCGGACCTTCGTCTTTGTTGGCCCGGTTTTCCGCGATCTGGAAGACGCGCGACTCCGCCAGATCCAGCAGTTCGTCGCTATTGCGCCCCTGTGGATCGTAACCGGCATCCGCAATTTCATGCGCCACCGCGATCATATCGCGGACCACGGCGCGTTCGCGCACAATGTCCGCATAAGCACTGATGTTCGCCGCGCTTGGCGTATTTTTAGACAACTCCGCCAGATAGGCGAAGCCGCCGACGCTGTCCAGTTGGCCCTGCCGCTCCAGCGATTCCGCGAGCGTAATCAGGTCGATAGGACTGCCGCTTTCCTGCAAGCGCCCCATCTCCGTAAAGATATGGCGATGCGGGCGGGTATAGAAATCTTCCGCCACCACGCGCTCGGCCACATCGTCCCAGCGCTCGTTATCCAGCATTAAACCGCCCAACACCGACTGTTCCGCTTCAATCGAGTGCGGCGGCACTTTTATCCCGGCAACCTGCGGATCGCGGTCGCGGGCATCAGTCTGTGGTTTGTTGAAGGGTTTATTTCCTGCCATAGTGAATGGAGTTACCGAGATAGTGATTGGGTCGAAAGATTACCACATTTCTTTTGGAGGAAGCATGGCAACGCGTATTGAATTTCACAAGCATGGTGGTCCGGAAGTGCTTCAGACCGTGGAGTTTACGCCAACGGAACCGGCGGAACACGAAATCCAGGTTGAGAACAAAGCCATTGGTATCAACTTCATCGACACCTATATCCGTAGCGGACTCTATCCACCCCCGTCGTTGCCTGCGGGCCTGGGAACCGAAGCTGCGGGTGTGGTCAGTAAAGTCGGCAACGGCGTGGAGCACATTCGCGTGGGCGATCGCGTCGTCTACGCGCAGTCAACGCTCGGCGCTTACAGTTCTGTCCATAACGTCCCCGCAGATAAAGCCGCGATTTTACCTGACGCCATTTCCTTCGAACAGGCGGCAGCCTCTTTTCTCAAGGGGTTGACCGTTTTTTACCTGTTGCGCAAAACCTATGAAGTGAAACCCGACGAACCCTTCCTGTTTCATGCCGCTGCGGGCGGCGTCGGTCTGATCGCCTGCCAGTGGGCGAAAGCGCTGGGCGCGAAGCTTATCGGTACCGTCGGTAGCGCGCAAAAAGCGCAGCGGGCGCTGGACGCTGGCGCCTGGCAGGTAATTAATTACCGTGAGGAAAGCATTGTCGAACGGGTAAAAGAGATCACCGGCGGCAAAAAAGTCCGCGTGGTCTATGACTCCGTGGGGAAAGATACCTGGGAAGCCTCACTGGACTGCCTGCAACGTCGGGGACTGATGGTCAGTTTCGGCAATGCGTCCGGCCCCGTCACTGGCGTGAATTTAGGTATTCTGAATCAGAAAGGTTCCCTGTATGCCACGCGACCTTCACTACAGGGGTATATTACGACACGTGAAGAACTGACCGAAGCCAGCAATGAATTGTTCTCATTGATCGCCAGCGGCGTGATTAAAGTTGATGTGGCTGAAAATCAACGCTATGCGTTAAAAGATGCCCGTCGCGCGCATGAGGTGCTGGAAAGCCGGGCCACACAGGGCTCAAGCCTGCTGATTCCGTAATAGCTCTGCAAAGAAATTGGGCTTCCACCCGGGAAGCCCTTTCTTTTTTTGTTCGGCTGTATGTAGGGTACAGCGCGATGAATTCGTTACCTGCGCAATAATGACAGATTTAATAATCGATTCCTATTTGCCTGTGAGGGCAAAGTTCCAGGTTGTGACGAACCGCTCAATACCTTAGTAAAACCGACGGTTATTGCGCTGATACTGTGGGATTTTTGGCGTTTTTACTGCTTTGATCACCCACACCACAGCCACCGCCAGCAGTAGCCACGGTAACAGCTTGATCATCAGGGCGAACATTCCGCCCAGGAACATGACGGCAGTCGCTACAACCAGCGCGGCCAGAATGCCCAGCAAGGAGACGCCCGTCACCATTAACATCAGAAAAAAGCCAAGCACAAAAAGTAGTTCCAGCATAGTCGCTCCCCATAGAGATGGCATTGCCCGGCGGCACGGCGCTTACCGGGTCTGGTCAGGTAAGCTATTACAAAAATCATGCCAATATTTATGTTTTTGATATATAAAGAAAACGCCCTGCAAGACTGCACAGATCGTGGTGAGATTGACTAATTTTTGGCGAACTTTTAACGCTTGTCTGCTACCAGTTTTAGCGCCTGCTCCAGTACAGCAACATCCGCGCCAGCTTTATGGGCGTTTTCGCTCAGATAGCGACGCCACTGTCGCGCGCCGGGGATGCCCTGGAACAACCCCAGCATATGGCGAGTGATATGCCCCAGATACGCTCCCTGGCTCAATTCACGCTCAATATAGGGATACATCGCGCGAACCACCGCAACCGGGTCGGCATCGGTGGTATCGGCGCCAAAGATCTCCCGATCCACCGCGGCCAGTATACCCGGATTCTGATAAGCTTCGCGGCCAACCATGACGCCATCCATATGGCGCAGGTGCTCCTTCGCCTCTTCCAGCGATTTGATGCCGCCGTTAATGGACATGGTCAGGTGCGGAAAATCCCGCTTTAGCTGGTATACGCGCGGGTAATCCAGCGGCGGGATCTCACGATTTTCTTTCGGGCTTAAGCCAGAAAGCCAGGCTTTGCGCGCATGGATAATAAACATCTCGCATTCGCCCTGACCGGAAACCGTATTAATGAAATCACACAGGAACGCATAACTGTCCTGATCGTCAATACCAATGCGGGTTTTTACCGTCACCGGAATCGAGACGACATCACGCATGGCTTTAACACAATCGGCGACCAGTTGCGCATTGCCCATCAAACAGGCGCCAAACATACCATTTTGCACGCGATCGGAAGGGCACCCCACGTTGAGGTTAATTTCATCGTAGCCACGCGCTTCCGCCAGCTTTGCACAATGCGCAAGCTGAGCCGGATCGCTTCCACCAAGCTGTAGAGCGACCGGATGCTCTTCTTCGCTATAAGCCAGATAGTCACCCTTACCGTGAATAATCGCGCCCGTGGTCACCATTTCGGTGTAGAGCAGCGTCTGGCGAGACAGCAAACGCAGGAAATAGCGGCAATGTCTGTCCGTCCAGTCGAGCATAGGAGCAATGCTAAACCGAGAATTCCAGTAAACACCAGTTTTTTCAGGCATCACGCTGGTTTGATTAATTTTTTTTGTTTCATGATTATCGTGCATTTTTGAACATTTCAGGCTATTTTTCTCGCGTTAGGTTCCCGCACAGGTTCCCACGTTTTATGGGAACCCGAAATAACGAGGTCGTGTAATGGCGTACTATAACATAGAGAAACGACTAAAATCCGATGGCACACCACGCTATCGCTGTAATGTGATTATCAAAGAAAAAGGTGTTATCACTTACAGGGAAAGCAAAACATTCCCTAAACATGCTCATGCCAAAACATGGGGCACACAGAAAGTGATGGAATTAGATCTATATGGCATTCCATCATCAAATGCAGTTGACGGACTTACAGTCCGTGACTTACTACACAAATATTTAAATGACCCAAATGCCGGAGGTAAAGCAGGCCGTACTAAAAGATATGTGCTGGAACTGCTTATGGATAGTGACATCTCCGCGATCAAACTATCTGAACTGACAGAAAATGACGTAATTGAACATTGCAGGCTAAGAAACAACGCTGGTGCAGGTCCAGCTACAGTTAGCCACGATGTTAGTTATCTTGGCAGTGTTCTGGATGCTGCCAAACCTGTATATGGAATTAATTACACATCAAACCCAGCAAAAGCCGCTCGTCCATATCTACTTAAACTTGGTTTAATTGGTAAATCAAATCGTCGTAATCGTAGACCGGCATCTGATGAACTGGACATGCTCATTGAAGGTCTTCAACAACGATCTACACATAAATGCTCAAAAATTCCGTTCGTTGATATCCTCAAATTTTCTGTGTGGTCATGTATGCGAATCGGTGAAGTATGCCGATTACGATGGGAGGATCTCGATCAGGAACAAAAATCCATACTCGTAAGAGACAGGAAAGATCCACGTAAAAAGGAAGGCAACCATATGAAAGTAGCCTTGCTTGGGGAAGCCTGGGATATCGTCCAACGACAACCCAAAAAATCAGAATTCATTTTTCCATATAACAGCACTTCTGTTACTGCGGGATTCCAGAGGGTAAGAAGCAAATTAGGTATTAAAGATCTGCGATACCATGATTTGCGTAGAGAAGGGGCAAGTCGCTTATTTGAGGCTGGTTTTAGTATTGAGGAAGTCGCCCAGGTTACAGGGCATCGTTCATTAAACGTGCTATGGCAGGTATATACCGAACTGTATCCGAAATCTTTACATAATCGTTTTGAAGAGCTCCAAAGGAGCAGAAATAAGACCTCTTGACACTGTTTATCCATACAGTTAAAAATAATGCTGTATACAAACACAGTATAGAGGGACTTTTATGCGTATTGAAATCTGCATAGCCAAAGAAAAAATGACTAAAATGCCAACCGGTGCTGTGGATGCGTTAAAGGAAGAATTAACCCGACGCATCAGTAAACGTTATGACGATGTAGAGGTGATCGTAAAAGCCACCAGCAACGATGGCCTTTCTGTTACACGCACCGCAGATAAGGATTCTGCAAAAACTTTTGTTCAGGAGACTCTGAAAGATACCTGGGAATCTGCTGACGAGTGGTTTGTTCACTAATTAACACGTAAAATCGGTAACGGCTGGAAATCATTCAATACTCGCACTATCGAAAGTTTGCCAGCCAGCCGCAGCACGTTCTTGCATACGACGTGGCTGCGGCTTCCAACATTAGACAAATAACTCTTTAAATTGCTTTTAAATTATTTCGTTTGAATGCCAGTAACAGGAAATCGTTTATATAGGGTTGATAGCCCAACGTTATAGATACGTGCAACATAACGCCGTGATTTCCCTGCCGCTATGAGCGCTCCCATCTGTTGCCACTGCTCGTCGCTAAACTTCGGTCTACGCCCACCAATCCGGCCTTTGGATCTGGCAATAGCCAAACCAGCTAAAGTTCGCTCGCTATTCAAATCAGATTCATACTGCGCAGCAGAAAGAATATTACGGAAATTATAGCGACCACTTGCTGTTTTCAGGTCTACGCCATCTGTAATACTCCGAAAATTAACACCTTTTTCGTGCAGATTTTGAAACATCAATAGCGCATGCAGCACATTTCTCCCTATCCGATCTAACTTCCAGACAATCAACTCATCTCCACTTTTCATCACCGTAATTAATTCCTTTAACACAGGGCGATTAGCTGTTCTGCCACTGGCATATTCTTCATAAATTCGCTCACAGCCAGCTGACTCAAGTGCAAGACGTTGCAACTCTGTATCCTGATGATTTGTTGATACACGAACATACCCGTAAATCATGAGTGCTTCTCCTGTTGTAAAAACAGGAGAAGAGGCGAAATATCACCTGATTCAGAAAAATATTTGAAAGGTTGGTTTAGGCGAAACGATAAATCTGGCTGCGGGCGCAGTCCAGAAAACTGGCGATGAGATGAACGGGAAGTTAACCCTGCCACAGACATCTTCCTTCGGCGTGAATACTAATAACACACTGGGCGGTAGTTCCATCGCTATCGGTGATTGAGCTTTGGACGCCTGCCACCAATACGACCTTTTGAACGCACCACTTCCAACCCGGCTCTGGTACGCTCAACGATCAGCTCACACTCCATTTCAATGCCAGAACGGCAAGGCTCCTCCTGAGCGAAAAGGACTTTTTTTGAAAGTTTCTGGAAAATAAAAATAGTACTATTTGTAGCATTAATTGAATCAGCCGATTTTTTCTAATTCATCAATCAGATGGACATAGCATTTGCTATAAAAAATAAAAGTATTCCTGCTATCTATATATAAATGAGTTATGTACATATAAAAGGATCATTACCGTGACAAAAATAACTTTATCTCCCCAAAATTTTAGAATCCAAAAACAGGAAACCACACTACTAAAAGAAAAATCAACCGAGAAAAATTCTTTAGCAAAAAGTATTCTCGCAGTAAAAAATCACTTCATCGAATTAAGGTCAAAATTATCGGAACGTTTTATTTCGCATAAGAACACTGAGTCTTCTGCAACACACTTTCACCGAGGAAGCGCATCTGAGGGCCGGGCAGTGTTGACAAATAAAGTCGTTAAAGATTTTATGCTTCAAACGCTCAATGATATAGATATTAGAGGTAGTGCGAGTAAAGACCCCGCATACGCCAGCCAGACCCGTGAAGCTATACTATCGGCAGTTTACAGCAAGAATAAAGATCAGTGTTGTAATTTGCTCATCAGCAAAGGGATCAACATAGCGCCTTTTCTTCAGGAAATTGGCGAAGCAGCGAAAAATGCAGGTCTGCCCGGAACAACCAAAAATGACGTTTTTACGCCAAGCGGCGCAGGGGCCAATCCTTTTATAACTCCGTTGATTTCATCAGCAAACAGTAAGTATCCACGTATGTTTATCAATCAACATCAGCAGGCATCCTTTAAAATCTATGCGGAGAAGATCATTATGACAGAAGTTGCACCACTGTTTAATGAGTGTGCTATGCCGACTCCACAGCAATTCCAACTGATACTAGAAAACATTGCTAATAAATATATACAAAACACTCCCTGAACACTGAAAAACCAAAAAATATGCGGAGCCTCTTCCTGATTAATATGAACCAATAGTATCCATAATTTTCCCCAGGAACTAACTCCGGAGCTAAACCGTCATTTACCAGTGCTAAAATTATACACTCAACCATCAAAAAAATAGCCATTGCTGCTATATAACATATAGCAGCAGTCTCTACTACATATCTATATTTTTATATCTGAGCTGGTTTCTCCGGCCAGTCTGGGTTAGCTGTATCCACCCGGTTTACCATTACGCTATAAAGTTCCCATGCTTCCAGCCGTTTAATCTCTTCATCTGTGGCAATTTTCAGTTTTACCGCCCGCGCCAGTGGCGCAATAACTGACTCAGCCTCAGCAAGAAGTTCCGCTTTTCTGGCTTCAGCCTGTGCAACCAGCTCTTCAGGTGTATATTCGCGATGCTCAACCAGTACCGGGCCTCCTTTCCTGTGCTCAATATATTTTCCGTCCACCTGGCCCTGCATCAGCTCGCGATAATACTCATCTGTCAGGGGAATTAAATCGTCAGGGGAATTATCGGATTCGGTATCCGGTTGCCAGAAAAAACCTTTTTCTTTAAAGCTGTAATAATATTCGCTCATTGATATTTATCTCCCAAGTGCAAGCCAGGCTACAGGAAAATTATTGACCAGATTGGCCATTCCTGATGACTTGGTGGCGGCAAAAAACTGACTGTTGCTCACCGGGTATCCGAATGCGTTATCCACCTGGGTGCCCTGAGCGTTGGTATTGGTTACAAAAACGGCAAAGCAACCAACAGGGAAAGCGCGCGGGAAATTGTAGGTTCCGTTTGAGTTACCAAGTGTTCCCCACTGCATTATAAATCCGGTGCTGTCGTCCAGAATCCAGCCCCAGTCCTGAATGCTGCCGGTATTTTTACGGGCGAAAGTCTGGTTAACATAATCCCATGTGGCGCGGGTGTTGATGTTGTTGTCACGAACTGCCAGTTCACTATTGATCCAGTCAATCGTTCCACGGGTATTTAGCTGATTAGTAATCCAGATACTCAGCCAGTTATTCCCCCACACTGAACCAAAAATGTCACCATTAGTGGTCATGCGCGCATTATCGAAATGAATATCGGTGAGCATGTGTAATCCGTTGCCATCGATATAACCCACTTT
Organism: Salmonella sp. SJTUF15570; assembly: GCF_043357055.1. Lineage (NCBI taxonomy): Bacteria > Pseudomonadati > Pseudomonadota > Gammaproteobacteria > Enterobacterales > Enterobacteriaceae > Salmonella > Salmonella sp. SJTUF15570. The sequence continues at coordinate 476,666 of NZ_JBEUKJ010000003.1, forward strand.
GGCAGCGTTACAGTAAATATCCAGTACGCCATCCGCGCTGCCGATAAATCCACTGTCACTGTCACCGATATTTATACACGGTGTGCTGCCGTCAAAAACGCCGGTTCCGATATTGCCGATACTCACGCGTTTTGTTGGATTGAGGGTTTCTTTTAAACCGATATTTTGTACAAACCGCGGCTTGTCAGGAATGTCTGCACCGTTCTGTGATTTTTGTAACGCATCGGCGGCACGATTTATCGTTTCTTCTAAACCAAGGTTTTCGAGAGCCGTTTTCACCGTGCCGTCCGATTTGATATCGCCAAACGGATTCTTGCGGCTTAACAGCAGCGCACGAAGCGCGGTAAGCAGCTGGTCGTGCCGCCCCTTCTCCAGGCTGGCACCGGATGCCTCCACCACGCTGCAAAGCTCCTCCTGCAACATGTCAAAGTAGTCATCATCCAGATCGGTGGCAGGCGTTCCGGTCTGGGGGTTACCACGGGTAAAACCGTTCTTACCCGCGCCGAACTTATCCTTCTGCGCGGTTTTCGTGTCTATACGATGCATGGATTACTCCGGATATTTAAAAATTACGTAGGTATGCGAAGGGCAGAGTTTGTTAAGCACGCACTCGACAACGGTGTCGCCCCAGATACGCAGTGCGGAATCACAGGGATCGCCACATGTCATCCAGGTGGTGTTGGTGGCGGCTGGCATGTTGACCTGCCAGTAATACCGCCATTCCGGCGCATTCACCGCGTCAGTACAGGCCGATGAGCAGGTGAACGTACTTTTATCGTATCGCGTGATAGTGGCGTCTGGTCTGCCCAGGGCAGCAAGCTGTGCAAGGTAAAAATCCTCATTGATGCCGCCCGCCAGATTAACCTTCGCATCCAGCCGTTGCTGACGCTGGCGAAGGGTCTGTGTCCCTGCGGGAATACATTCATCCGGCAGACCGCACAGACGCTCCCAGCGGTTTATCAGTTCAGTGGTGGTGCGCGGATCCAACTCCCGCATCAGGGCATCCGCACGCTGATGAACACGGGTTAATGACGGTGCCGCACCTGCAATCGCCGGATCGCTGGCTGACCACGCCGGACCGGGCGGCAGCAGTGCCGACAACAGACGGATGTAATCATCGTTTGTCACGTCCATGAAATCGTCCCCAGAACCGCCAGTTCATTTTTTGCAATGGAGATATTGTCTGCCGGTGCAAGCAACTGATGGCTGTATTCCCCGTTCGCACCGGAAATCGCCTCACTGATACGCGATACCTTCAGTTCTCCCTGCGGATAACCATCACGCAGCAGGAACGAACGCAACTCCGCGGTGATGACAGCCCGTATTTCCGGTGTGTCCGGCGTCACACGGATATGAAAATCCACCGTATGTGCCACCGGCCTGAACACATACAAATCAGAGCCTGCCACCGGGGCCAGTGGCTCGATATGTTGTCTTGCCGCCGTTTCCGTTGATTCTTCCGGAATGGGATTAATCAGGTCACTGCTGGCAATCATCACACCGACAGTTCCCGTTCCCATCCAGTGACGGTATGTCCATGCGCGGGTAATGCCGGGCACTTCTTTAGCCCAGACGACATAGTCCCCGTCAGCCCCGCCCTGAGGCGTCCAGTAATACCGCTCAATGACGCGGGCGCGCCACGTTTCCAGCTCTTCAGTATCAAATCCGCCTGTCAGGGTGTCAGCCACACCGGAAGACGGCAGACCATTCACCGGCGTGACCAGGATTAATGCCGTACCGTCGTCAGCGTTACCGACCGCACCTGCACTTGAGCAGGCGATCGGCACGCGCAGGACACCACCAGAGCTGGTTGCATCGGCAGTTGCCGTGTACTGAACCAGGTCATCGCGCTGAATAACACTCCCGGCAGTCACCTTCAGGCCATCGCTGACACCTTCCCAGCGCATATACCCGCTGGCAGCCGTGGCCTCCTTGCGCGGACACCGTTTCATCGCAGCATGTCGCGCCAGCCAGGACTCATCGCACAGGTCAGGCAGCATGTTCATTGCCAGATAATCGATGTAACCGTAAACCGTATGCAGCGCCGCCGCATACACCTTTGCCCGCACGTCTTCATCCATGCGCCGGAGCGTGTCGCTGACGTCCAGCCTGGCGAATAAATCGTTACGGAGCATACTGATATTTTCTGCCAGCGTCGGGCGCTGAAATTCACTGTCCGCCATGCGTTATCGCACTCCACAGATCATCAAAAGAAATCATTACCGGTCCGTCACGACGCCAGAGAGTGATACTGTTACCCAGTTCATTAATCCCGGTGCGGCGGATATCCAGATCAATACGGGACACCACGCCGTCATCAATCATCCATTGCAGGCATTCGCGGATATACCCCCTTACCGTCTGCACCAGCTGATTGGTCAGTTTGCTGCGCTGAAGCAGCCACAGTCGGGAGCCGTAACGGTCATTCTGTACCGCAGGCCAGGTATCCCCCCACCATCCCATCGGGACGTCGGCATTATCATCAGGCTCCGCCCGCCGCCAGGTGAACAGGGAAATCACCACGGCGCGGGTCAGCGGATCCAGCGGTGCGCTGGCGCAGGTGCGTTTACCGTTCACCGTCAGCCACAGTTCCATCATGCCTCCATCGCTTTATCCGGTTTGTCGGTGTTACTGCCCTGACCGTTCTCTCTGTGACGATGGCCGTTATAGGCAAGCCGCATCGCTGACATGGTGGTGCCGCCGGAATCGCACAGGTCTTTCACCTGTCCGGTCACTTCCAGGTCCATTTCAAAACGCGCTTTAGGTGAATTGCGAAACGTGATCGTTTTACCTGCACCGTCCACCACGAGCCCCTCCCGGGTCAGCGTCACGGACTGCCCCTGATCGTCATAGACAGCCACCTCACCCGTCTGCAGCCCTTTCAGGCGGTAGCGCCGGTCCGACACCGTAACAACCACCGCATGAGAACGGTCGCCATCCGGAAACAACACCACCGCTTCCGCACCGCTGTTTGCCCTTGAGGTAAAACCGTAGGGTTCAAGATGTTCAACCCCGGCTTTGGGTTCACCGGCAATCAGGGACACATCCACGGTCTGACATTTCGTGGCGGCACTGATGCTTTTCACCACGGCCCGCCCAATCAGGCCGAGGAGTTGTCGCTGCATGGCTTCAATCGTCCTCATCAGAACGGGTCCTCCTGTACTCTGGCTTTTTTCTTTTTCCGCGCGCCGGGGGCTTCGGGTTCAGGCAGATAAGCATCAGGTGGGCCGACACGGATTTCCGTCAGGGTGCCGTTCTGGTCCTGAGTAAACGTGACTTCCGAAACAAGCAGTTCGGTATTGTCGAAACCACAGACCGGATCAAAGACAATCACCCGCTGGTTGGGCTGCCACAGCGTACCGTTACCCTGTCGCCAGCCCTGCACCACATAGGTGGTTTCATCCGTCCGCGCCGCCCGTTGTCGGGCTTCAAAGTCCGCACGGGCAATACAGCCTGCCCCCGTAGCCTGCCCTGTCTGCCTGATATACATCGGACGGTAACGGGCAATAAATGCGTCCTCTGTGCGGGCCCGCAGCGCGGTGGTGGTGGCCTCACCGAAATCATCGTCGTTTCCGGCACGCTGCCCCGCCACCTGGTAAACAGAAAACCGCTCCCGGATACTCTTCTCCGTATCGCAGGAAAGGATGTTTTCCCCGAGTACCAGCGCAGTATGTGCCCGCGTTGAGCCAATACCGCCAATCACCAGCCTGCCGTGCGGGTCGTCGTAAGCCAGTGCCTGCTGCTGACCGAGTATTTTGTTGATTACCTCAATCACCGTTTCACCGTGATCAGGCTGGACATCAGGAATAACACCCGACGGCGCACCGTTGTTCACCACCTCAATGCCGAAAGGCGCAGCAAGCGCCTGCGCAATCTGTACCAGCGATCGTCCATTAAACTGTGTCGGTTCGGCTGCACAGTCAATCAGGTCAGCGGTCAGACTGCGTCCGGCAATACCGGTGCTGACCGAACGGGCATCGTAACGAACGGGCGTCGCCTCCACCCAGCCGGTGATCACCAGCTCATCACCAATCAGCACCTCCACTTTTGAACCGTTTTTAATGCGCGGCTGAAGCGTGGTGATACCCTCATCTCCCGGCCACTGGCGGGTGATCTCCACACTGAAATCCCGCGCCAGCCGTTCAATACCGGCACCGATGCGCACCGATGTCCAGCCATTCCACTCCCGGCCATTTACCCGTAGCGTGACATTGTCGTTCATTGCACTGGCACCTTCAGAGGGATCACCGGCACAAAGCCGGGATGCGTAATGGCATTACGCCGGATAATGTCCGCGTCACGCGCCGCGTTATCAAACCAGGTCGCCGCCAGCACCAGCGCGGGTAAAACCTCATCCGGTGTGCGCTGAATGATCCGTGCAGACTGTTCAAGGCGCGTGTTGATATCCGCATTCAGATCTGCTTTCACCCGGCGCAGCGCCAGAAACAGCGCATCGCTGGTTGTACGGGACAACTCCTTATCAATTGCCGTATTCAGTGTGTCGCGAATGTCAGTCAGTTCTTCCCACGTCGGCAGGTCAACCGTGTTTTTCACCGCCGGTGCATTGTTCAGTGCCGGATGCGTGACGGAAGGCCAGCCAGTGCTCTGCGCGGGTGTTGTTGCCTGCCCCACTGCGGAATTCTGCATCACCGCGGAAGTTGTTGGCGCAGGCAATCGGGTGACGGCATACGCCGCTTCGCTGATTGCGGTCGTACGAAGGGTGCTGGCAACCACGTTACGCTGCTGCGTCGCCGTGGCGGTGGTTTTACTGTCCGTTTTCCAGACGCCGCGCGGTTGCAGATCGCTGCCGAGGCTGACACCGGAAAGCGTTTTGATCATGGTGACCAGGTCGCTGGCGTTACCATAAAGGCGTTTCCCGGTACGCCACATTTTCTGCACCTGCTCAACGAAATTTTTGCCTGACGATGGCGGCGGCAGAAGTACCGAGATATCCCCCTGCAACAGCCTGGCGGCATCCGATACGGCAGAATCCACCACTTTCATCGCATCAGAAACATACCCCAGCATTATGCTGGCATTACCGATAACGTCGTTCTGCACGAAATCCGCCACACCATCGATACTGAAACCGCTGAAGCTGTCACTGATGCAGTCATCCAGTGCAGAACAGGATGACATCAGCGTCTGCGCCGTCGCCGCACCTGATGTGGGGTAAGAGAGTTCTCCTGCTTCGACAAACTTCAGGTCAAAGCGGACAATACGCCCTTCACTTTTCGATGTGCTGACCCGAACTTCCCCGTCAACACAGACTTTCAGCTCACCATATGTCGGGTGGACAAGCGTGCCGGGACCGGGTTTATTCAGCGCGTCAATCAGGCGATCGCGCTGGTCAAAGCAGTCATCTCCCACCACATAAGCTGTGATGGACGGGCGGAAAGTGACTTTTCCCAGATCTTCGGTATAGGGCTTGTCGCGGTTCGGATATTCGTGTGTTTCCACACGGCGACCGGTTCCCGCACTTTCTTCTTCAACCTTAAACGGTACGCCGCGAAATGACGCATCCTGAAGCCTGTCTTTCCACGTCATATAAACTCCGGATACAAAAAACCCGCCAAATCTGCTTTGTCAGTTATTTACATCGCAGAAGATGTGGCGGGAACCTAATATTTTTAATTACTATCTGAGTTGAACATCAATGGAATAAATATCACCACTCTTTATAAATTTAGAATCTGTCCTTTCATCAAAAGATTCAAATGACTGTACCTTTAAAAACTTTTTCATTTTATTTTCAAAAATACTTTCATTAACACCAGTTAAATACTTGAACGCTCTACCAGCAAGGACCTCATTACTTAAATCCATTGTGTTTTTATTGTCTTTGAAAAACCAAACAATAACCTTTTGTGGGCATGATGGATTATAAACAGATATATAAAACTGCGGCTCATATTTTTCATCAGCGTCATCACTAAGCATTTCTTCAGAAGATAATTCTCTTCTGAATTCATATTGCCGCTTAGTTATTCCTTCGTCCTTTATTATCTCTTGCTTAACTGGTGCAATACCTATAGAAGAGATTAATTCTGACTCATTAAAGCTGAACTTACACTCTTCCGCAGCCAAGTTAAAAGATAAAAGTGCAGATATAAAAAAAACAAAGATACGCATAATCATCCCTTCAATCATTTGTAAGGAATGATTATATTAACTACTTAAAGCTGAAAACCCAAATTATGCCAGACAAAAACACATTAATCATTTTGTACACTACCTGAACCGCGTATAGCCAACATCATGGCTGACATCAAAACCGCTGGATCGCGTTTCCATAACCCGCATACCCGGAGGCGAATTCACAAAAGATACCTTGATCTCACCATCAACTTTTGGCACAGAAGCTTTGTTAATCATGAAGGGATTCGAGCCTGTGGCATCGGAGGCGTTGTTTGACTGAGCCGGATCCACCGCCGGATAAGGTGTGTATCCCCGCGCCGGTATTCCCGTCCCATAAGCATCATAAGCACCCGCGCCCCACTGCGCAGAGTTAATGGCATCGACCGTGTCACCGAAACTGTCGGTAAACCACTCAATAATTGGCTTCAGCTTGTCCCACATATCCTGAAACCACTTAACAACCGGTCCCCAGTTATTGATCACCATCCCCAGCGGCGACCAGGCAAAAACCTTCTTCAGAAGTTCCCAACCTGCCTCAAAATAAGGACCAATGGTTTCCCAGAGCTTCTTGAAATAAGGTCCGACAACATCCCAGTTAGTGATAATTAATCCCGCAGCCAGAGCAATCGCCGTCGCAATCATGCCAATCGGCGTCATCGACATAATCCTGCTGACAATACTGATGGCACTGCCCACGCCCATCAATCCCAGTTTCAGAATCGCAAGACCGGCAGCAAGCCCGACGACGCCGCGAATAACCCGGGGATTTTCATCCGCAAACTTCGTGAATTTCTCCCCCAACTCCCCCAGCCATTGTGTGATATTTTTAGCGTCACCAGAAAATGCGCCGCCAATAGCCGCAAGGCCGTTAGTTGCGGTCCCTGTCATTGCCTCCCACAGGTTGGACAGCGTACCAAGCTGTGCCTGAACACGTTTATTCAGGCTGGCCTGTTTATTCATCTTCTGCTGGATCTGATCGTAGCCATCCTTTCCTTTATCGATTAGTGCATTGACCACCTGAATGGTTTCGGCATCATCACCAAATATTGCCTTAAGTACATCTGTTCGCTTAACGTCGGTCAGTTTTCGCAGCTTTGCCAGTTGCCTGAACATGTTATCAAGACCGCCAAAACTTCCTTTGCCGTCAGTAAAATCGAGCTGTACCCCGAGTTTCTGGCGGGCCATAACTTTATTAACGTCCCTGATTTTCTTAACGCTTAATCCGGACTGGATAACTTTTCGCAGGGCATTACCTGCCGACTCCCCGTTCATCCCCATCTGATCCATCATGACGCTGATGGGGGCAAGGCTCTGTGCAGCCTGAAGACCATCCTTGTTCACCATCTTCAGAACAGAACTGGTTTTAGTGAAGAAGGACAACATGTTGGTATCGTCAACGCCCAGATAAAACGCCTTCTGGATAGTGTCGAACAGCCCCATCATGTCTTCTGACGCCGTTCCGGTAGCATCCTGCATCTTTGCAGCAAACTCAGCAGCCGCTTCCGGTGTTTTTTTCAGTTGTACCGCAAGATAAGCTGTCGCTTTACCCACACCACCCAGAATGTTTTCTGCCGGGATCCCCTGACGCACCAGCATCTGCATCATGTTCTGGAAATCAGCCGTTGTACCAGGTAGCTGGTTACCCAGGCCAATAGCCAGTTTATTGATGTCCTGAAAGCTCTTTCCAACCTCGCCGTTCGCATCCATCATGGCGACTTTCAGCCCGGTGGCGGCGTTTTCCTGATCGGCATAAGATTTCAGGGAAAGCGTCAGACCCGCTGCCAATCCGCCCCCAAGCGCCAGCCCACCCTGTGACGCTTCTTCCGCCTGGCGTTTAAATCCCCGGATTTTCTTTTGCATTTTCGACAGCGCGGGAGAAAGCCTGTCGACACCGGTGATCAACGCCTTAAGCTCAAATTCAGCCATGTGTGCGTTTCTCCTGCTCTATCCTGTTTGCCTGACTGACCAGCAAGGGAATTTCACTGATCGGCATACTCAGCAATTCGAAGGGATTAATGCGCCAGTAGCTGGCGCAGTCAAAGAAGCGATCAGTGAGGTATTCAGCCGTCAGGCCTGGAGGAAAAAACCAGCCACAAGCCACGCCGCTGCATTCAGGTCTGCCGGAGACATCTGGTCGACAGAGCTTTGCGGCACTTTCGCCAGCCGCACAATGTATTTCGACACCACATGCGCCAGAAGTCTGACGGACTCATCCTGATTCATCTGGTAGGGATACCCCAGCTCGCGGACATCCTTCCCGGTGGGTTCATCAAACTCCAGTACGGAGAGTGTCTCACCATGAGCGATAATCGGTTTCTTTAACTCAAGCTCTTTCATTACTGGTAATCCCCTTCTTCACCGTGGAACTCAAGATCAACCGTGCCTTCTTCGGCATTATGGTTCGCTTCTCCGTGCAGCCAGGCGGACGACAATACATAGACCTGACCGTTCGCCAGCTCGGCAGTGATGGTCATCTCATCAGACGAGGTGATTTTGCTCACCGGAAAATTCTTCGGCACCTTGAAGGTCCCTTTGACATAAGGCGCACGGTGAGTTTCCTTGCGGTCCACTGAACCGTCCAGGCCGATGATGTCATCATTGACCGTCCTGTTCATGGGCACCTCAATGCCGCCGGTCAGCGATAGCTGCTGACCGTCAATTTTGAAATAACAGGTTCCCCCGATACGGGCCATTATGCAGACTCCTCTGAATACTGAAGACGGAACTGGTTAACCACGGCAAAAACACGCAACTGGTTAACATAGTCAGGCGGGAACAGCGTGTTCAGGCGGTTCGGATCGCTGGCATCACGCTCCACAACCAGGTACTGCTTAAACAGTTCGTAGTTTTCCACGATCCCCGCACGCTCAAGCTGACGGTAGGTTGCCAGCAGTTCCCCTTTGATTACCGCCGGGGTGACAATCGCCTGACCGGGACCAAAGCGGGTACCGTCGCTGGCAAGCTTGTGACGCCCGTACTTACTGGTAATGACGGATTTCAGTTTGCGCAGTACATACGCACTGGTATGCAGCGTCTCGCTGTCGAGGTAGCTGTTATCCGCAACCCCGTAAGCATTTTTCCTGTACGTGGTGACATCACGCTGAATGCGCAGCACCCCGCTTTCGACATACGCCGTTGCCACGCCATGAGACAGCAGGGTCTGCTGCTCGGTCATCGTGAACCGTTTCCCCTTCGGCGCAGGCAGCATACCCACCAGCTCACCGGTCTGCGTGGGACGTGCCGGATCGTTGCGGATAAACACCGCTGCGCGGGCGGTACGGCTTGCCGCCAGCTCGTCGGCAGGCGTCTGGGTGTCTTTTTCGTACCCCGCCAGGGTAATGTGCTGCTGGTTAAACTGGTCACCTGCGGTCACCAGTTCTGACAGCGTGCCGGTCTTTGCCGTATACACATGACCATACAGCTGACGCGCATAGCTCCAGCGACCGCTGGTATCGTTCATCTCGGTCACCAGCGTGTTAACGGAGGCCGTGTCGTTGAACGGCAGGCCAATATAATCAAACGGCTCATCCGCCATTGCAGCCACCGCGCCGGTGAGAACCGGAGCACCCGTTCCGGCGGTACCCGTCGCCACGGCAATCTGTACGCCCGCTGGCAGCACTTCGCCCCCACCAAAGCCGTAGTAATTGAGGCTGACAGGAATTTCATTCCCGCAAAGCCCCTTATGACGCGCGGTCAGTGTGACCACGCCTGCCGAAGATGAAGCCGTAAACGGCAGGGTCGGAACGGCATTGATGGCATCCTGGATACTGCTGGCAATCATCGTGACGTTATCGCCGTTAGTCACCGGTGCCTGCACGCGGGTACGTCCCACATACACATTCACCGTGCCGGTTTCGGTTGCCGCCCCGGTCACCGTCAGCGTAACCGTTGCCGCCGCGCCTGTGGATTCAGGAACGGCAATCACATACAGCTCGCCAAACGGGTCAGTCTGGCGATAAGCCTCGACCATACGCGCCAGCTGACTTCCCGCACCACAAATCTGGCGTGCATAGTCTGCCGACGGCATCAGTACCAGACTGTTGGCAACAATCTCTGCACCGTTATTGGCATGACCAATCAGCAGCGATGCTCCGCTGTCCTGTGCAGTATTCGCCGCCTGGTTATCCATTTCCGCATAAAACAACGGAACCAGCGTATTCGACGGAATGGTGTTAAAGCTTATCGTCATCGGTATTCACCTTTTTATTCACGCGCCGGATATCACCAGCTGCTTCACGGCGCAGCCAGTAGTTGTTCTCGTCAACATTTCGCCCTTCGGCGGGCAAAAGGTCGCCGCGGGCAGGATCAGGAACTGACCGCCCTTTAACAGGTTTGACAAACATGAGGATCCTCAGGAAGGAAGAGTTATTTCGGTGTGATGTTCGATATCGCCGTCAGGCCCGTTACCGGGCTCGAGATAATCAACATCAATCGCCAGCGTTTGCAGTTCATCCAGACTGTTCAGATCATCCTGCTGGCGGGTATCGTCTTCAGTCAGCTCGCTGATGACCGAAAAATCGAACTGATAAATCAGCTCATGACGATTCAGATCCAGCAGCGTGCCGCCGTCATAGGTAATCGGGTTACCGCACGCCTCCGGGTTCCAGCCCAGCAGAGCCTTAAAGAGCATCTGCCGGACATCGTCCACCACATCATACGAGGCAAACTGACCGCGCTCATCACGCCCGTTACTCAGTATGACAACCACGGAGAAACCCTCTTTCAGCTCCTGCCAGTAGTCGGTCTGGCTTTTGTTTTCTCCCGGAGAATCATCACCCGGTACCACATATGCCGCCGGGAGCTTCAGCTTTCCGACCTCCGGCAGATTTTTGAACTGGGCCGCGCCTGCAACCCGGTTTTCAAAATACGGACAGCGGGCACGCAGTGCAGCAATAACAGGCGTCAGTTTCATCTGTGTCGTCGCTCCGGCTTCAGTGATTTACGCAATTCCCGCGCCAGAAAATAGCGTGTCCAGCTGCGGTTCTTTTCAAGCGTTTCCACCATGAAGTTATTACGTGGAGCAAGTCGCCAGCCGCTGCCACCGGATGCACCACGATGATGGCTGCGACGACGCTTTTCCCCTCGCCTCACGCCATAGAACAAAAAAGCCGGATAAAAATCACCGGTGATACGGCGGTTTCCCTCTCCATTACGCTGGTTAGGGGCTATACGTGCCATAAAACCAGGGCGATGTTTACTGGCTCTGGGTACCATGTAACCAATCGAACGAGCCAGGCGTCCGGTCTGATAACCGGGGTTTTCACCCGGTGCCGACCGCGCACGGCGCATCACCAGCCGACGGGCATCACGCATATGACGCTGACCAATCGTGACAAACGCCCGCCGGACACGGGCGCGGTTAAAGCGCATCTCCGCGGGCTGCTGAAAATCAACGTGCAAAAAGGAAGTCGTCATTGTTGCCTCCGTGACTCTGCCTACATTCGCCCAGCTCCGTACACTCCAGCAGCAGAAAGCGCCGCGCCCCGTTCAGATCGCGCTGACGTTTCACCCGGTACACACTGTCACCGCAGACCACCTCATAATCAGCGGTGATCCCCCGGCGGTAACGAATGGTGATGTAATGGGTGATGGCGTCCCCGGTCTGCGCGGTTTCCTGCCAGGTGGTGGCACTGGTCTGGATAACCTTCGCCCATGTCCGGAACGTAACCGGGTATTGAGGCTCCACGCCAAAGTTATCCGCGGGCATATCCACCCGCAGGCGGATCAGGACGCGTTTATTCAGTTCACCGGGGTCCGGCAGAATGTAGGTTGCGCTGGTCTGCGCCTGACGAATTTTCATTGCGGAAAGTACCTGTACGGGCCGACAAGCCAGCCAAAACTCTGCGGCATGTCGAGTTTCTCCACTTCCGTAACCGACGAGCGGTTTTCGTAAAAATGGCTGATAAGCATCAGCATCCCCAGACGAATATCATCCGGCAGGTGCAGCCCGTCCGGATCGCTGTCCGGAATGGTTTCATCCGGTGCATAGAGCTTCCGGTTCAGATACGTTTCCGTCCGCTTTTGTGCCGCACATGCCAGCAGTTGCAGATGGCGGTCATCAGTATCGAAATCCTCATCCAGCCGGAGTTGGGCTTTAATCTCTTCCATTGTCAGAAGCATACTCAGCCCTCTTTACTGGTCGTGGCTTTTTCTCTTTTGCCGCTTTACTGCTTTTTGCACTGATTCCGCGCTCTGCTAACCCGGCCTGAAGTGCAATCTCCTGCACCCGGGCAGGAAGCGCCCCGTCGTCATACTCACCGGCCTGAATGACCTCAACACGCATACCGTCCGGTGACCATTTCAGATCTTGTTTCAGGATCATGATTCTTCACCCGTCAGAACAGGGGGCGCGGTTCCGCGCCCCTGAGTGATTACGCCGCTGCAATCTTCAGCAGTTTGATGGCCTGCGAATCGACCAGCATCCCGCCGGTGCGCTTGGTGGTATAAAAACCGACAAACGGTTTATTGGTGTACGGGTCACGCAGAATGCGGGTGCCGATACGGTCAACGATGGTGTAACCCCGTTTGAAGTTACCAAATGCAATGGCTTTCGCATCAGCGGCGATATCCGGCATCTGTTCGTTTTCAGCGATACCGTAACCCGCCAGAGAGGACGGCTGCCCCAGTTCCAGCCCCGGACGCCACAGATAGTTACCCTCGGTGTCTTTCAGCAGACGGATGGCAAACAGGCTGTTGTTGTTCATCATGAACTTCGCGCCAGTGCGGTGTGCCTTACGCAGCGTGTAAATCAGTTTGATAATGGCGTCTGCGGTCACCGCGGTCGCTTCGCCGGATACAATATGCTGAAGTTTGCCGAACGCCCGGACCTTGTCGGTTTCATCAGTGGATTCATACGCCAGGAACCCTTTCGGCTTCTTGGTGCCATCGCCTGAGGTAAAGGCAATTTCTTCCTGTTCGGCAAATTCGGTTGCCAGCTCGCTGTTGATCCAGGCCTCCACGTTGAAGAAGGCATCGTCCAGCATTTTCTGGGTAGCCTGCGGGTTGCCGTAGATTTCCCCCATGAGAGGTTCAATCAGCTCCAGTCTGGAGGTGGCAGTCTGGGATCGCGTATCCGTTTCCCCCACCCATCCGGAAGCCGTACCGCCCAGATTCACCAGTTTTTTGTAGTCGGAACCGCCAACGGTGATCACCGTGGCTTCCTGACGCATCACCACTTCATCTTTCAGCAGGTTAAGAATGTTGCGATCCAGTTCTTCCGGCACGGCGTAGCCACCGTCTTCATCGGTACCCACCTGCAATGCCTTACGCTCCAGATCGCGCAGACCGTCTTCACGGCCTTTACGTAGAAAGCCCACAAACGCCTCTTTATGCTCGGTGGCCAGTTTATTTTGCGCTCCACCTGCCGGACGTTTCAGCTCAAGCAGCTCTTTTTCAAGGTCGCTTTTGAGATTTTCCAGCTCGCTGAGTTTCCCGTTCAGGGTTTCCACCTGCCCGGCAAGCTTGCCTTTTTCCTGCTCAATCGCATCCACGCGCTTGTCGTTCTTTGCTTTGAAGTCGTCAAACTTCTGCTGCAGCTCCTGCGCGACCTGTTCGACATCTTTAATATCAACCGCCATCGTATTTCTCCTGATTAGAAGTTCAGATTTTTCAGTGCATTCAGTGCATTCAGTGCAGAGCCCACATCCTCAGCGTCGCGCAGGGACAGTGCGCCATAGCCCCCGGCCATGAATGCTTTGGCCTGGGTACGGGAGAGTCCGACATCACGCAGGACTCTTTCGATTTTTTTCTGTTCGGGGATTTCCCCGCGGGCCAGTGCGTTCTTGACGTCGCTGATCCGCGCCTCGTCGTTAGACGGGAACGTCACCAGGCTGACTTCCCAGAGGTCGATTTCTTTCAGCAGAAAGGCTTCTTTGCTCCGGTCGTATTCCCAGTCTTTCAGGACGTACCCAATAGAAAGGCCGGTTAACGAACCGGCCTTCATGTGTGCATGTGCGCGTTTTGCGAGGGGATCATCATCAATAAGCAACCGTCCCCTGACGTAAAGCCCGACATCGTCTTCCTTCATTTCGGTGTAAACACCGATGGGTTCATCCATGCGGTGCTGCCAGAGCAGCGCAGGTAACGCTTTTCTGTCACTCCACGCCCGCAGGGAAGCAGCAAATGCCCCGGACATCACCACATCATCGTGGCTGTCCTTTACACCAAAGACGGAGCCATACCCTTCAAACTCACCGGAGTCACTGACAGATTTCAGACTCAGCGGTACATCAAGACGTTGTTTCGTCTGCATTGGCGTTATCCTTCTGCTTACCGGCTTTACTGCCATCGGAGGGTTTCGTGGTCATGTTCATCGGTGTGAGATAGACATCACCACCGGGACGCGGATTCATATCTTCCAGGTCGCGGCAGTCATTGGGAGAGTAAATTCCCCAGTTGATCCCGGTGGCGTAGGCTTCAAAACGGGACTTCATATCCCCGCGCAGTAACGCCCCGGCGTTAAATTTGGCGTAATAAACGCCCTGCTTACTTTTTCGTACCAGTCCGGTGTTGATCCGCTGTTCGATGCGGGTCAGATACGGCACCAGTGAATAGTTGATAAATCCCAGCCCCAGCTCTTCGATATTATTGAAGGTGGCGCGATCGGTGTTCTGCACCATGTGCAACGGCACCCGGAACAGACGACAGATTTCTTCAAGCTGAAACTTGCGGGTTTCCAGGAACTGGCTGTCCTCGGCGTTCAGCGCCATCGACTTCCAGTCCAGCCCCATCTCAAGGATCATCGGGCGGTGAGCATTGCCAAGCCCGGTGTGACGCTCCTCAAAATCTTTCTTCAGGCGCTCATAAGCCTGATCCGACAGCGTCTGCTCTGTACGCAAAACACCCGATGTCACCGCGCCATTGCTGAACAGTCTGGCCCCGTGCTCTTCGGTCGCTGCCGCCAGCGATATTGCCTCGCGGGCATAGGCGATGGGATTCAGCCCCACCAGTCCGTCCAGCGTCAGCGTACGCACATGCCAGATATCCTCCTGGCTCAGTACATCCGTGGAGCCATCCGGGAATGTGACCTGATAGACCGGTTCCCAGCTACTGTTAAGCTTCGGTACCACACTGCCGGGATCGACGGGCAGCAGTTCAGCCACTTCGCCAAATGCTTTCACTTTGTAGGCGTAAAAGTTTCCCCTCAGGCACAGACAGGTGACCACCAGCTCCCAGAACTCCTGCGGCGTCATATAGCCATTGGGATGCGTGGAGATCAGTTTATGCAGACGTTCGCCGGTGGCTCTCTGCTTCAGGCTGCCGTTCAGGTGATACAGATTGCAGGGCAACATCCCGACCGACTCTGCCAGCACTCTGACGCAGGAAAAAACCGCCGTCAGTCGCATGGCCCGCTGACTGCTGATCTGCTTTCCGGTATAGGTGTCATACGACAGCCCGATGGCATCCGCCAGCTCTGCTGGCGTGGTCACCGGTGCGTCACTTTTTCGTTGAAATAATCCCGAAAAGAACACTATTTACCTCCGCCGACAGACGACTGTGTACGGTCGAGATATCGCGCCACCAGCCACGACCAGAACAGGCACAGCGCCCCGGCAACAACAAAACCCGCCGGGGGATAAATCAGCCAGGCACCATACGCCAGCAAAAGCGCACCCAGCACGCCCACCAGAGGCGCGAGAATCAGCATGATCATAATTACCTCAGTTAAAGCGAGCGGATCCCATAGGACTCAATGTGGTCAGACAGCGTGTCTTCTTTCTCGTACAGCATGGCTCTGCCAACCGCCATAATCAGCGCAACTGCACCATCGATTTTGTTTTCCGCCTGCTCTTTGACGGGCTTCACTAAATCATCGTTACCTGGCATGTTTTTGCCGACCACATTGCCGATACACCAGGTCATGATGGGATTGCCGTCATGATGAAAGCGTCCCGATTCAATCGCTGCCTCCAGCTCTTTCATCGGGTCGGACATATTGGCGAAGTTCTGGACGATAGTAACGGGATTCAGGTCTTCATCAGCAAGGTCATGTGACAGCCCGGTCGCTCCAAAAGGGTCGATGGGTGACTCACTGACCGGGCTGATTTTGTTCGCCGCTTTGGCCTCTTCGAGGATGTAGCGATAATCCACCTCTGCACCATCGGTAACGGTCAGAACGCCCATTTCCACCCATTTCTGAAAGCGTTCGGCTGTCCGGCGATCTTCATTTTTCTCGACGCTGTACACCGTGTCATACGGTACCCAGAAACGCGGGGCCACACTGTAGTAATGCGTTTTACCGTCAATCTCGCGGGTATAAAGTCGCGCCATGCTGTTCATATCCAGCTTACGCGCCAGGTCAAAGGCCAGAATGCACGGCTGCCCCTCGAACTGCTCAAGAGTCAGTGATTTATCCTCGCAGCTCTGCCAGCTCACCAGGTTGAAATACGCCGAACGCGCCGACACCCAGATATTGAGGTGTTTTGTTTTAAAGACGTTTGCCAGACGGGCATTATTTTTCGCACGCTGCTGCTGACTTAACAAAAATTCGCGATAAACCGACACGCCAATATTTGGATTGGCTTTTTCCAGCACCTGCGGGTCGGTCCAGTCGTCACCTTCATCAACGGTATAGATGATCCCGAACAGTTCATCGTTAGGCACCGAGCCGTTGAGCATCTCGATGACTTCCCGCCGTTTGTCGTAGCACGGCCCCTCAATGTTGTACCCGGCGGTGGTGATGGCCCACATCAGTGGCTGACGTCGCGCCCCCATCCCGGTAAGCATTGTGGTATAAAGCGCATCGGTGGCATGCTCGTGATATTCATCCACCACGGCACAGTGGGGTGATGAACCATCACCTGGGTTGCCGATCAGCGGTTCAAACCGCGCGCCATCCTCCGGACGGTTCATGTTTGAGGCGTTAACCTCAATCCCGAACGCTTCTGTCAGCATGGGTGTGCGTTTACACATCAGTCGCGCCGGGCGAAAGACTTCCCACGCCTGTTTCTCTGTCGTGGCACCGGAATACACTTCCGCGCCAAACTCGTTATCACAGGCAAAACAATACAGGGCAACACCGGCAGAGATTGCTGATTTGCCGTTCTTACGGGGGATTTCGGTGTACACCTCCCGGAAGCGGCGCAACCGGGTGCCTTTATTGACCCAGCCAAACGCACAGCAGATCACAAATAGCTGCCACGGCTCCAGCGTGATGGGCATCCGTTTGAATGCCCACTCCCCCTTGGTGTGCGGCAACAGCTGAATAAATTTCGCGGCCCGTTCAGCCAGGTCCTTGTCGAAGCGGTAACGAAACGACTTACTTTTTTCCGCCATCAGGTCATCAAGATGGCGCTGGCAGGCCTGAATCACAAACTGGCAGGCAACAATCTTTCCGCGCACGACATCCCGGGCATACTGATTGGCTGCATTTACGTTGGGGTAAGATTTCCGGCTCATGATTCGATGATTTTCAGATTGTCAGAAACGGGTTAGTGGCTTTCTTCTTCCCCGCCAGGCCAATCAGACGCTGGCGGCTGCTGGGGTCGAGTCCGAGCATTGCCCCCGTGCTGCTCATCTCGGACTCCTGTTCTTTTTTGGCGGTCAGCTCCGGATTTTTGACCATGCCGCCCATTGCACCGGTGATGGTGTTGCCCTGTCTGGCAATATTTTTCACGGCACGTCGCCAGAATTCATAGGCCACACACCACCGCTCAAGTACCGCCAGGTCAGTCACGCACAGCAGGCCCTGACCGCAGAGTTCTTTGGTTGTCAGTTGCCACATGATCGTGGCGAGAGGGAGATCTTCTTCAGCGAACCACTCCGGTGGCTCAACACCTTTGATGGGCGTAAAAACAGGTTCATCTTTATTCAGGGCTCGCTTGCCGGGGTTTCCGGCCAGCGCCTTGCGCGCCGTTGGCTTGGGGCGACGCCCGGAACGCCCCGCCGTTCCAGCCATATGCGGCACTCCTGGTTAAATTTCATTTTTCGCGGGTATAAAAAAACGATGGGGCGGGCAGTCCGGAAGACGTCAGGTCACAG
>NZ_JBEUKJ010000030.1:0-5363 GCF_043357055.1 Salmonella sp. SJTUF15570
GGCACTGTTGCAAATAGTCGGTGGTGATAAACTTATCATCCCCTTTTGCTGATGGAGCTGCACATGAACCCATTCAAAGGCCGGCATTTTCAGCGTGACATCATTCTGTGGGCCGTACGCTGGTACTGCAAATACGGCATCAGTTACCGTGAGCTGCAGGAGATGCTGGCTGAACGCGGAGTGAATGTCGATCACTCCACGATTTACCGCTGGGTTCAGCGTTATGCGCCTGAAATGGAAAAACGGCTGCGCTGGTACTGGCGTAACCCTTCCGATCTTTGCCCGTGGCACATGGATGAAACCTACGTGAAGGTCAATGGCCGCTGGGCGTATCTGTACCGGGCCGTCGACAGCCGGGGCCGCACTGTCGATTTTTATCTCTCCTCCCGTCGTAACAGCAAAGCTGCATACCGGTTTCTGGGTAAAATCCTCAACAACGTGAAGAAGTGGCAGATCCCACGATTCATCAACACGGATAAAGCGCCCGCCTATGGTCGCGCGCTTGCTCTGCTCAAACGCGAAGGCCGGTGCCCGTCTGACGTTGAACACCGACAGATTAAGTACCGGAACAACGTGATTGAATGCGATCATGGCAAACTGAAACGGATAATCAACGCCACGCTGGGATTTAAATCCATGAAGACGGCTTACGCCACCATCAAAGGTATTGAGGTGATGCGTGCACTACGCAAAGGCCAGGCCTCAGCATTTTATTATGGTGATCCCCTGGGCGAAATGCGCCTGGTAAGCAGAGTTTTTGAAATGTAAGGCCTTTGAATAAGACAAAAGGCTGCCTCATCGCTAACTTTGCAACAGTGCCGTCGATTGAAACACGGTGCATCTGATCGGACAGGGCGTCTAAGAGCGGCGCAATACGTCTGATCTCATCGGCCGGCGATACAGGCCTCGCGTCCGGATGGCTGGCGGCCGGTCCGACATCCACGACGTCTGATCCGACTCGCAGCATTTCGATCGCCGCGGTGACAGCGCCGGCGGGGTCTAGCCGCCGGCTCTCATCGAAGAAGGAGTCCTCGGTGAGATTCAGAATGCCGAACACCGTCACCATGGCGTCGGCCTCCGCAGCGACTTCCACGATGGGGATCGGGCGAGCAAAAAGGCAGCAATTATGAGCCCCATACCTACAAAGCCCCACGCATCAAGCTTTTGCCCATGAAGCAACCAGGCAATGGCTGTAATTATGACGACGCCGAGTCCCGACCAGACTGCATAAGCAACACCGACAGGGATGGATTTCAGAACCAGAGAAAGAAAATAAAATGCGATGCCATAACCGATTATGACAACGGCGGAAGGGGCAAGCTTAGTAAAGCCCTCGCTAGATTTTAATGCGGATGTTGCGATTACTTCGCCAACTATTGCGATAACAAGAAAAAGCCAGCCTTTCATGATATATCTCCCAATTTGTGTAGGGCTTATTATGCACGCTTAAAAATAATAAAAGCAGACTTGACCTGATAGTTTGGCTGTGAGCAATTATGTGCTTAGTGCATCTAACGCCGCCATAAACGGCGACAGGGTGGCGCGCCTATTGCGCATAAAATGGCGAAGCCATGCGCAACAGGCGCGGAATCTCTGGCGTCCGGTTTGATGGCTTTGTTATGCAAAGGACTAGTCTTCAATGACGTGTAAACCACGGCGCTTTAAGTCCTCCAACGAATCCAACATTCCCCTTATTAATTCAACAGGATGCCCCTCCCAGTCTTCAACAACGCCAACAATTCTCAAGGGTTCGCAGGTTCTATAGGACTGTGTTGGATTACCGGGAAATCTTTTGTTCGTAAGATTCGGATCGTCTTCGAACGGTCCTGTTGGCTCAACTATGTATATGTAGCCGCGACCCTCGAGGCCAGACAGTGACATAGCAAGTTCAGCTCCCCAAACTGCTGGCTCCATCAAGGCTGAAAAGTAGATGTGCTTAAGAATACGACCGTCCTCGAAATGAGAGATGAACCCTGTGGTTAGCAAGTCACCAATCGCCAAATTGGCTTTGGTTCCATGATAGAACGGTCCTTGCACCTGCTTGTAATTATCATGAGAGATGGGAATCCAATCTTTTACCATTTTAAGACCCTTAATTGTTGGGATTTGGCTGCATAACGCCTGAAATAAGCCGTGCCGCGAAGCGGCATCGGCTTGATTGAATTGTTAGACGGCAAACTCGAGCCAATACTTGTGCAGGCCAACAATATTAGACGAGCACAGCATGGGCATTGCCGCTTTGATCTTCTCCAGTGACCAATTCCACCACTCCATCTCCAGAAGCAATGAAATTTCCTCATCGGTGAAGCGTTTCTTAATCTTCTTAGCGGGATTGCCGCCAACGATAGCGTAAGGCTCCACATCTTTTGTCACCAACGAGCGGCTGCCTATCACCGCACCGTGCCCGATCTTGATTCCGGGCATGACCATTGCCTCAGAGCCGATCCAAACGTCATTGCCAATGACAGTATTACCTGCTTTTTGGAAGGCATCGAGTGCGCTTGAGAATGCAGGTTCTTCCTGCATATAAAAGAACGGGAAAGATGATGCCCAGTCGTACCGATGCCCCTGATTGCCAGCCATGATAAAGGAAGCCCCACTCCCGATAGAGCAGAAACTACCGATGATCAACTTATCAACGTCATCACGGTCCGGAAACAGATACCGTGCGCAGTCATCGAATGAGTGCCCATGATAGTAGCCAGAGTAATAGCTGTACCGCCCAACTTTGATATTGGGGTTCTTCACTTGCTCAGAAAGCAGCTTGCCTTTGAAGGGGCTATCAAAGTAGTTGGTCATAAGAGATCCCGCGGTCTGTGACTTTGCCGTCTAACGTTTGAAATAAGGGGCGCCGAGCGCCAGCGAGGGGAGCCAAAAGCTTGCTTTTGGCCGTCCCGACTTGATTGAAGGGTTGGGCGATTTTGCCATTAGATTTTTTATAAATTTAGTGTGTTTAGAATGGTGATCGCATTTTTCTTGGCTTTTATGCTTGATGTTAAATTCGACCCCAAGTTTCCTGTAAGTGCGGACACAAAAACATATTTATGTCCTGATTTGCTTATAATAAACCCTTCAAACCATCCGTTTTGTAAGGTTCTATTTGCTGTGAATCCTGCACCAGTTTTCCCATACAGTTTTGTACTATTATCCAGATCTTGTAGATACATGTTCTCTATGGTGTTTTCTATGGCTGAGTTTTTAACTGGGAGATTGTGATTAATAATTTTACGCAGGAATTGAATTTGTTCTTCTGGTGAAATTTTTAAGCTACTTTCGAGCCATGCTTCTGTTAATCCGTTGTTTCTTTCTTTATCTCCAGAGAAGTCTTGATTTCCATAATCAAAATCTTTGAGATAATTCTTGATTTTATTTAATCCAATTTTTTGGGTTATTTCTTGCGAAACCCAAACAACAGAAAATTGCATCCACGTCTTTGGTGTATGATTGCTGTTCCAGATCTCCATTCCTTTGGGGGTTTTATCCCATTTGAATATGGTTTTCTGATCTATTATTTCCGCATCAAATGCCATAAGTGATAATGCGATCTTGAAAGTTGAATCTGGTGCCATTTGCGTTGCACACTTTGCTTTATTGAATTGAGCAATTTCAGCGTTTGTGGATGCATCGTAAAGTAAAAAACAACCTTCAGTTCCTTCAAATAATGGAGATGCAACAGTAGAGATATCTGTTGATGCACTGGCGCTGCTGTAGATAATATTTGCAATTATTAAAAAAATAGCGAAGTTGATATGTATTGTGTTTTTCATAATAAGTATTGGTTTGGTAAAGGGCTTAATTTTAACGGCTAACAATTAATGAGGCTCCGGGTTCGCCCAACGTTTGACATGAGGGGCGGCCAAGGGCGCCAGCCCTTGGACGTCCCCCTCGATGGAAGGGTTAGGCATCACTGCGTGTTCGCTCGAATGCCTGGCGTGTTTGAACCATGTACACGGCTGGACCATATGGGGTGGTTACGGTACCTTGCCTCTCAAACCCCGCTTTCTCGTAGCATCGGATCGCTCGCAAGTTGCTCGGCGACGGGTCCGTTTGGATCTTGGTGACCTCGGGATCATTGAACAGCAACTCAACCAGAGCTCGAACCAGCTTGGTTCCCAAGCCTTTGCCCAGTTGTGATGCATTCGCCAGTAACTGGTCTATTCCGCGTACTCCTGGATCGGTTTCTTCTTCCCACCGTCCGTCCCCGCTTCCAAGAGCAACGTACGACTGGGCATACCCAATCGGCTCTCCATTCAGCATTGCAATGTATGGAGTGACGGACTCTTGCGCTAAAACGCTTGGCAAGTACTGTTCCTGTACGTCAGCAAGTGTCGGGCGTGCTTCTTCTCCGCCCCACCACTCGACGATATGAGATCGATTTAGCCACTCATAGAGCATCGCAAGGTCATGCTCAGTCATGAGGCGCAGTGTGACGGAATCGTTGCTGTTGGTCACGATGCTGTACTTTGTGATGCCTAACTTTGTTTTTGCGTTGCTCATGATGTCTAACTCCCAATTTGTGTAGGGCTTATTATGCACGCTTAAAGGCACTGTTGCAAAGTTAGCGATGAGGCAGCCTTTTGTCTTATTCAAAGGCCTTACATTTCAAAAACTCTGCTTACCAGGCGCATTTCGCCCAGGGGATCACCATAATAAAATGCTGAGGCCTGGCCTTTGCGTAGTGCACGCATCACCTCAATACCTTTGATGGTGGCGTAAGCCGTCTTCATGGATTTAAATCCCAGCGTGGCGTTGATTATCCGTTTCAGTTTGCCATGATCGCATTCAATCACGTTGTTCCGGTACTTAATCTGTCGGTGTTCAACGTCAGACGGGCACCGGCCTTCGCGTTTGAGCAGAGCAAGCGCGCGACCATAGGCGGGCGCTTTATCCGTGTTGATGAATCGTGGGATCTGCCACTTCTTCACGTTGTTGAGGATTTTACCCAGAAACCGGTATGCAGCTTTGCTGTTACGACGGGAGGAGAGATAAAAATCGACAGTGCGGCCCCGGCTGTCGACGGCCCGGTACAGATACGCCCAGCGGCCATTGACCTTCACGTAGGTTTCATCCATGTGCCACGGGCAAAGATCGGAAGGGTTACGCCAGTACCAGCGCAGCCGTTTTTCCATTTCAGGCGCATAACGCTGAACCCAGCGGTAAATCGTGGAGTGATCGACATTCACTCCGCGTTCAGCCAGCATCTCCTGCAGCTCACGGTAACTGATGCCGTATTTGCAGTACCAGCGTACGGCCCACAGAATGATGTCACGCTGAAAATGCCGGCCTTTGAATGGGTTCATGTGCAGCTCCATCAGCAAAAGGGGATGATAAGTTTATCACCACCGACTATTTGCAACAGTGCC
>NZ_JBEUKJ010000031.1:0-2765 GCF_043357055.1 Salmonella sp. SJTUF15570
TGCTGAAAATCGTCTCTCATCCGCCAAAACATCTTCGGCGTTGTAAGGTTAAGCCTCACGGTTCATTAGTACCGGTTAGCTCAACGCATCGCTGCGCTTACACACCCGGCCTATCAACGTCGTCGTCTTCAACGTTCCTTCAGGAGACTTTAAGTCTCAGGGAGAACTCATCTCGGGGCAAGTTTCGTGCTTAGATGCTTTCAGCACTTATCTCTTCCGCATTTAGCTACCGGGCAGTGCCATTGGCATGACAACCCGAACACCAGTGATGCGTCCACTCCGGTCCTCTCGTACTAGGAGCAGCCCCCCTCAGTTCTCCAGCGCCCACGGCAGATAGGGACCGAACTGTCTCACGACGTTCTAAACCCAGCTCGCGTACCACTTTAAATGGCGAACAGCCATACCCTTGGGACCTACTTCAGCCCCAGGATGTGATGAGCCGACATCGAGGTGCCAAACACCGCCGTCGATATGAACTCTTGGGCGGTATCAGCCTGTTATCCCCGGAGTACCTTTTATCCGTTGAGCGATGGCCCTTCCATTCAGAACCACCGGATCACTATGACCTGCTTTCGCACCTGCTCGCGCCGTCACGCTCGCAGTCAAGCTGGCTTATGCCATTGCACTAACCTCCTGATGTCCGACCAGGATTAGCCAACCTTCGTGCTCCTCCGTTACTCTTTAGGAGGAGACCGCCCCAGTCAAACTACCCACCAGACACTGTCCGCAACCCGGATCACGGGTCCACGTTAGAACATCAAACATTAAAGGGTGGTATTTCAAGGCCGGCTCCACGCAGACTGGCGTCCACGCTTCAAAGCCTCCCACCTATCCTACACATCAAGGCTCAATGTTCAGTGTCAAGCTATAGTAAAGGTTCACGGGGTCTTTCCGTCTTGCCGCGGGTACACTGCATCTTCACAGCGAGTTCAATTTCACTGAGTCTCGGGTGGAGACAGCCTGGCCATCATTACGCCATTCGTGCAGGTCGGAACTTACCCGACAAGGAATTTCGCTACCTTAGGACCGTTATAGTTACGGCCGCCGTTTACCGGGGCTTCGATCAGGAGCTTCGCTTGCGCTGACCCCATCAATTAACCTTCCGGCACCGGGCAGGCGTCACACCGTATACGTCCACTTTCGTGTTTGCACAGTGCTGTGTTTTTAATAAACAGTTGCAGCCAGCTGGTATCTTCGACTGACTTCAGCTCCATGAGTAAATCACTTCACCTACATGTCAGCGTGCCTTCTCCCGAAGTTACGGCACCATTTTGCCTAGTTCCTTCACCCGAGTTCTCTCAAGCGCCTTGGTATTCTCTACCTGACCACCTGTGTCGGTTTGGGGTACGATTTGATGTTACCTGATGCTTAGAGGCTTTTCCTGGAAGCAGGGCATTTGTTGCTTCAGCACCGTAGTGCCTCGTCATCACGCCTCAGTGTTAAAGTGAACCGGATTTACCTGGAACACACACCTACACGCTTAAACCGGGACAACCGTCGCCCGGCCAACATAGCCTTCTCCGTCCCCCCTTCGCAGTAACACCAAGTACGGGAATATTAACCCGTTTCCCATCGACTACGCCTTTCGGCCTCGCCTTAGGGGTCGACTCACCCTGCCCCGATTAACGTTGGACAGGAACCCTTGGTCTTCCGGCGAGCGGGCTTTTCACCCGCTTTATCGTTACTTATGTCAGCATTCGCACTTCTGATACCTCCAGCAACCCTCACAGGCCACCTTCACAGGCTTACAGAACGCTCCCCTACCCAACAACACCAAAGTGTCGCTGCCGCAGCTTCGGTGCATGGTTTAGCCCCGTTACATCTTCCGCGCAGGCCGACTCGACCAGTGAGCTATTACGCTTTCTTTAAATGATGGCTGCTTCTAAGCCAACATCCTGGCTGTCTGGGCCTTCCCACATCGTTTCCCACTTAACCATGACTTTGGGACCTTAGCTGGCGGTCTGGGTTGTTTCCCTCTTCACGACGGACGTTAGCACCCGCCGTGTGTCTCCCGTGATAACATTCTCCGGTATTCGCAGTTTGCATCGGGTTGGTAAGCCGGGATGGCCCCCTAGCCGAAACAGTGCTCTACCCCCGGAGATGAATTCACGAGGCGCTACCTAAATAGCTTTCGGGGAGAACCAGCTATCTCCCGGTTTGATTGGCCTTTCACCCCCAGCCACAGGTCATCCGCTAATTTTTCAACATTAGTCGGTTCGGTCCTCCAGTTAGTGTTACCCAACCTTCAACCTGCCCATGGCTAGATCACCGGGTTTCGGGTCTATACCCTGCAACTTAACGCCCAATTAAGACTCGGTTTCCCTCCGGCTCCCCTATACGGTTAACCTTGCTACAGAATATAAGTCGCTGACCCATTATACAAAAGGTACGCAGTCACCCCACCACTAAGCCCCCTCTGCTTCTTTTGCGGTTGAACGTCGCTTGCGCTCCGTTAACCGTATCCTCAGCAAAGGATGCGTATGTGGAGTTCACCACTGGCTTAGTGGTGGGGCTCCCACTGCTTGTACGTACACGGTTTCAGGTTCTTTTTCACTCCCCTCGCCGGGGTTCTTTTCGCCTTTCCCTCACGGTACTGGTTCACTATCGGTCAGTCAGGAGTATTTAGCCTTGGAGGATGGTCCCCCCATATTCAGACAGGATACCACGTGTCCCGCCCTACTCATCGAGCTCACAGCACATGCGCTTTTGTGTACGGGGCTGTCACCCTGTATCGCGCGCCTTTCCAGACGCTTCCACTAACACAC
>NZ_JBEUKJ010000032.1:0-2748 GCF_043357055.1 Salmonella sp. SJTUF15570
CATTAGGATTCATAGTCAGAGAACTAGAATATACCAGCACTTTTCCATCAACTTCAGCTTCAATTTTCATATTATCTCATCTTATAAACAATAATAACCAACACAGAAAAAACCAAAACAATAAACCCAGGCATTACAACAACCCGATGAAGTTTATGTAAAAACATTGACTTAATTAGACCATGCATAACATGCTTTAAAAGCAGAAATAAGATCACAAGAAGTATAATTATTATCAATGTTAAAAAAACCACCGAATAATTCACTTATCCCCCCACTCTCCTTTGCCTCATCAATAAAAAACAGAACAATTATACATCAAAACAAACAGTTACATCCCCTTCACTCCAATACTTTTAACATAATCCCTTAATTGTACGCACCACTGAAACGCGCTGAACGCGATTCTGACGCAGACACCGCAAAAAGAGATGTTTTACCCCGGAAAAACAGGAAGGATGCGTCAGGATCGTTTTCAGCTCGCTGCATAGCTATGCATGAAAGCGAATGGTGATCACTTTGGGAGCTTACGGTGTTCATACCGTCTGTTTTCGACAGTTTTCTCTCCGGGAAGCTAATCTGCCATAAGCCTGGATAACAGGGCACGGTGATACTCCGTAATAGCGATCAGCACCTCCGCATATTCCCTGTCCCCGACACGCTTGCCGTCGATAAAGAGTTTTTTCTGTAACGCCCCCAGTCTCATAACTTCTTTCAGCACCCGATCATCAGTCAGTGAGTTAACTTTCTTACCGAGAGCTGCCGCCCGTAAAAAACCGGAAACGGTCTTGCCGCATTCAGCAGCCCTTTTTCTGATTTCCTGGTCTTCTTCTGCCGTCAGACGAACAGGGCGACTGATAGCCCGCCTGCGCGTATTACTTCCACTTCGTTTTGTCATAAAACATGGCTCCGTATCTGACATGGGTGTCGGGGCAAAGCCCTGACCAGGGTAATTGTAATAGCGTGCATGCATGCGCGGTATAACAATTACACATCCTGTCCTGTCAGCAAGTTCGAATTACCGACAAAGACACGGCAGTTTTTTGGCAGTGACAGTATTGTCAGGCAGAAATACCCGTCAAAGCGTCAGACGGCAGAATACCGGCGGTAAAACAGTCGAAAAGTGGTACGCGATATAATCACACAACGCAGATGACAGACAGAACGGAGAAAACGAAAAGATGAACAAGCAGCAGCAAGCCGTACTCAACATGGCAGGATTCATAAAAAGCCAGAGCCTGACGCTGCTCGAAAAACTGGACGCACTCGATGCTGACGAACAGGCCGCCAAGTGTGAGAAGCTGCACGAACTCGCGGAAGAACTTCAGAACAGCATACAGACACGCTTTGAAGCGGAAAATCGCACCGGGATATAACGCATCCGGACAGGATGCAGAACGGCATAGAGGAGCGTAAGGAGAAAATGTCACATAAGGCGCTCTTCCGCTTCCTCGCTCACTGACTCGCTACGCTCGGTCGTTCGACTGCGGCGAGCGGTGTCAGCACACTCAAAAGTGGTAATACGGTTATCCACAGAATCAGGGGATAAAGCCGGAAAGAACATGTGAGCAAAAAGCAAAGCACCGGAAGAAGCCAGCGCCGCAGGCGTTTTTCCATAGGCTCCGCCCCCCTGACGAGCATCACAAAAATCGACGCTCAAGCCAGAGGTGGCGAAACCCGACAGGACTATAAAGATACCAGGCGTTTCCCCCCGGAAGCTCCCTCGTGCGCTCTCCTGTTCCGACCCTGCCGCTTACCGGATACCTGTCCGCCTTTCTCCCTTCGGGAAGCGTGGCGCTTTCTCATAGCTCACGCTGTTGGTATCTCGGCCCGGTGTAGGTCGTTCGCTCCAAGCTGGGCTGTGTGCACGAACCCCCCGTTCAGCCCGACTGCTGCGCCTTATCCGGTAACTATCGTCTTGAATCCAACCCGGTAAGACACGTCTTAACGCCACTGGCAGCAGCCATTGGTAACTGTCATGGAGGAGTAAATCTTGAAGTCATGCACCTGTTAAGGCTAAACTGAAAAAACAAGTTTTGGTGACTGCGCTCCTCCAAGCCAGTTACCTCGGCTCAAAGAGTTGGTAGCTCTGAGAACCTTCGAAAAACCGCCTGCCAAGGCGGTTTTTTCGTTTACAGGGAATAAGATTACGCGCAGAAAAAAAGGATCTCAAGAGGATCCTTGCATGTCTTACCTCCCCCTAACGATAAAGCAAGCCATCAAGTTCATGAATGAACATATTCCTATCCTTCTCTCAAAAAATAAGAAATAATTAATCCTTGTTTATGGGTTTTACACTTTCTTTGTTGGCCGCATGCGATGCCTCAACCCTACCAAACATATAACCTAGGGATAATGTTATTATTGGCGTAAAAACAGCCCATGATTCTTTTATATTATTAAGAATATTGACACCTTTATTGTTAAAGATATCAACAATAACAAGTGCAGATATTAAACATGCATACATAGTCAATGTAAATGTTATGACAAACCAAACAACACTACTTTTTGCATCATCACCAGTCCCTATCTTATCTGAGTATTTCTCCACCCGATTATTTATTAAAGAATAATTTGGATTTGGATTATAAGAGGCCGAACTACCAGAGGTAGATCCACCTTGAGAAATTGGATTAAAGTCATTCATTACTTATCCCTCAAGAAGTTAATACTAATCCATCTCGACTCAGAATTAAAAAGATTTGTTCTAAAATTAAAATAATGCTTTTTATTATTTTTTGTAAA
>NZ_JBEUKJ010000033.1:0-2245 GCF_043357055.1 Salmonella sp. SJTUF15570
ATCGCCGGTTATAACGGTTCATATCACCTTACCGGCGCTTATCGCAGATTAGCACGTCCTTCATCGCCTCTGACTGCCAGGGCATCCACCGTGTACGCTTAGTCGCTTAACCTCACAACCCGAAGATGTTTCTTACGATTCATCATCGTGTTGCGAAAATTTGAGAGACTCACGAACAACTTTCGTTGTTCTGTGTTTCAATTTTCAGCTTGATCCAGATTTTTAAAGAGCAAAACTTCGCAGTGAACCCTTTCAGGTACACTCTGAAGTATTTTTTCGTAAACACTCACGAGATGGTGGAGCTATGCGGGATCGAACCGCAGACCTCCTGCGTGCAAAGCAGGCGCTCTCCCAGCTGAGCTATAGCCCCATCGTGTAGTCAGAACCTCTTACCTTTGATTCGTTTCCGGGCGCGGCGTGGTGAAGCGAAGCATACTGAAGTATGCGAGCTTTGCCACAACAAAGCACGGGAGCGAATCTGGTAGGCCTGAGTGGACTTGAACCACCGACCTCACCCTTATCAGGGGTGCGCTCTAACCACCTGAGCTACAAGCCTGTAGAGGTTTTACTGCTCGTTTTTCATCAGACAATCTGTGTGAGCACTGCAAAGAACAGTTCTTTAAGGTAAGGAGGTGATCCAACCGCAGGTTCCCCTACGGTTACCTTGTTACGACTTCACCCCAGTCATGAATCACAAAGTGGTAAGCGCCCTCCCGAAGGTTAAGCTACCTACTTCTTTTGCAACCCACTCCCATGGTGTGACGGGCGGTGTGTACAAGGCCCGGGAACGTATTCACCGTGGCATTCTGATCCACGATTACTAGCGATTCCGACTTCATGGAGTCGAGTTGCAGACTCCAATCCGGACTACGACGCACTTTATGAGGTCCGCTTGCTCTCGCGAGGTCGCTTCTCTTTGTATGCGCCATTGTAGCACGTGTGTAGCCCTGGTCGTAAGGGCCATGATGACTTGACGTCATCCCCACCTTCCTCCAGTTTATCACTGGCAGTCTCCTTTGAGTTCCCGACCTAATCGCTGGCAACAAAGGATAAGGGTTGCGCTCGTTGCGGGACTTAACCCAACATTTCACAACACGAGCTGACGACAGCCATGCAGCACCTGTCTCACAGTTCCCGAAGGCACCAGTCCATCTCTGGAAAGTTCTGTGGATGTCAAGACCAGGTAAGGTTCTTCGCGTTGCATCGAATTAAACCACATGCTCCACCGCTTGTGCGGGCCCCCGTCAATTCATTTGAGTTTTAACCTTGCGGCCGTACTCCCCAGGCGGTCTACTTAACGCGTTAGCTCCGGAAGCCACGCCTCAAGGGCACAACCTCCAAGTAGACATCGTTTACGGCGTGGACTACCAGGGTATCTAATCCTGTTTGCTCCCCACGCTTTCGCACCTGAGCGTCAGTCTTTGTCCAGGGGGCCGCCTTCGCCACCGGTATTCCTCCAGATCTCTACGCATTTCACCGCTACACCTGGAATTCTACCCCCCTCTACAAGACTCAAGCCTGCCAGTTTCGAATGCAGTTCCCAGGTTGAGCCCGGGGATTTCACATCCGACTTGACAGACCGCCTGCGTGCGCTTTACGCCCAGTAATTCCGATTAACGCTTGCACCCTCCGTATTACCGCGGCTGCTGGCACGGAGTTAGCCGGTGCTTCTTCTGCGGGTAACGTCAATTGCTGTGGTTATTAACCACAACACCTTCCTCCCCGCTGAAAGTACTTTACAACCCGAAGGCCTTCTTCATACACGCGGCATGGCTGCATCAGGCTTGCGCCCATTGTGCAATATTCCCCACTGCTGCCTCCCGTAGGAGTCTGGACCGTGTCTCAGTTCCAGTGTGGCTGGTCATCCTCTCAGACCAGCTAGGGATCGTCGCCTTGGTGAGCCGTTACCTCACCAACAAGCTAATCCCATCTGGGCACATCTGATGGCAAGAGGCCCGAAGGTCCCCCTCTTTGGTCTTGCGACGTTATGCGGTATTAGCCACCGTTTCCAGTAGTTATCCCCCTCCATCAGGCAGTTTCCCAGACATTACTCACCCGTCCGCCACTCGTCAGCAAAGCAGCAAGCTGCTTCCTGTTACCGTTCGACTTGCATGTGTTAGGCCTGCCGCCAGCGTTCAATCTGAGCCATGATCAAACTCTTCAATTTAAAAGTTTGATGCTCAATGAATTAAACTTCGTAATGAATTACGTGTTCACTCTTGAGACTTGGTATTCATTTTTCGTC
>NZ_JBEUKJ010000034.1:0-868 GCF_043357055.1 Salmonella sp. SJTUF15570
TCTCGGTTGATTTCTTTTCCTCGGGGTACTTAGATGTTTCAGTTCCCCCGGTTCGCCTCATTAACCTATGGATTCAGTTAATGATAGTGTGACGAGTCACACTGGGTTTCCCCATTCGGGTATCGCCGGTTATAACGGTTCATATCACCTTACCGGCGCTTATCGCAGATTAGCACGCCCTTCATCGCCTCTGACTGCCAGGGCATCCACCGTGTACGCTTAGTCGCTTAACCTCACAACCCGAAGATGTTTCGTAAAACATTCTCGTGTCGCGAAAATTTGAGAGACTCACGAACAACTTTCGTTGTTCTGTGTTTCAATTTTCAGCTTGATCCAGATTTTTAAAGAGCAAATATCTCAAACGTGACTCGTAAGTCAGTTTTGAGATATTAGGGCAGGTGACTTTCACTCACAAACCAGCAAGTGGCGTCCCCTGGAGGTTTGACCTCATCAGTTTGAACGCTGGCGTCCCCTAGGGGATTCGAACCCCTGTTACCGCCGTGAAAGGGCGGTGTCCTGGGCCTCTAGACGAAGGGGACACTGAAGTCTCAATCGCAAGACGCCTTGCTTTTTACTTTTCATCAGACAATCTGTGTGAGCACTTCAAAGAACAGTTCTTTAAGGTAAGGAGGTGATCCAACCGCAGGTTCCCCTACGGTTACCTTGTTACGACTTCACCCCAGTCATGAATCACAAAGTGGTAAGCGCCCTCCCGAAGGTTAAGCTACCTACTTCTTTTGTAACCCACTCCCATGGTGTGACGGGCGGTGTGTACAAGGCCCGGGAACGTATTCACCGTGGCATTCTGATCCACGATTACTAGCGATTCCGACTTCATGGAGTCGAGTTGCAGACTCCAATCCGGACT